>NZ_JARAVL010000004.1:0-315262 GCF_033792725.1 Streptomyces sp. PA03-5A
GCAATCCACACCAGGCCAGAAGGCCCTCACCCATTTCAAGATCCCTCAACCGAGACCTGCATCACCCGTCCACAACCTCCCGGGACAGAACACCTAGGCTGCCCCCATGTCAGGACCGCAAATGCCGCAGATCCGCGCCTTCGTCACCGCCTTCGCCCGCCGCCAGGCCGCGCGCACCGTCGACCTCCCCGGTGGCTTCGCCGTCCTCGACGACGCCTACGCGTACTCGCACGGCAACAACCACGTGGTCGTGGACGGCACCTCGGATCCCGAGGCGCTGCCCGCCCTCGCCGACGAGGCGCTGGGCCACCTGAAGCACCGCGCGATCACCGTCCTGGACGACGCCACGGGCACCGCCTGCGCCGCGCCCCTGATCCGCGCCGGCTACCACCACTCCGCCGAGCTCGTCATGCTGCACACCGGCCCTGTGCCGGACGGCGGCCCCGCGGCGGAAGTGGACCTCGACGCCTTCCGCGCCCCCCTCGCCCGGCGCTGGCGCGGCTTCCTCCCGGAGGCCGACGACGAGGTCATCCGCCAGCTCGTCGACCGCCGCGAGGCCCGCCGGCGCGGTGCGGACGTCGTCCGTTTCATCGGCGCGCGGGCGCCCGAGGGAGACGTCGCCTCCTGGGCGGACCTCTACATCGACCCCGCGTCCGGCACCGCCCAGATCGAGGACCTCATCACCTCCGAGGCCCACCTCGGCCGCGGCCACGCCGACGCCGTCCTGTCCACGGCGCTGCGCCAGGCCGTCGACGCCGGGTGCGCCACCCGCTTCCTCGTCGCCGACGCGGACGACTGGCCCCGGCACTGGTACGCGCGCCGCGGCTTCACTGTCATCGGCCGCTTCCACAGCTTCGGACGCGGCTGACAGCGCCGTTCCGTAGTCTGGTGACCACGGAGAGTGCGGGGGTGGGTGCGGATGACCGGCGAGGTGACCCAGCCGCCGATGGCGTGGCGGTACTGCGGCAACCAGGTCAAGCTCTGGCGTGAGCAAGCGGGCGTCACGCGCGAGCAGCTGGCGCGTGAGGCGGCGTACGGCGACGAGACCGTGAAGTCCATGGAGCAGGGCCGCCGCCGGCCCAGTTCCCGGTTGCTCCAGGTCGCGGACCAGCTCTGCGGGGCCGGGGGAAGCTCACGGCGGCGCAGGAGTTCCTGGAACCGGAGAAGTTCCCCGAGCGCACGCGTGAGTTCATGCAGGCGGAAGCCGAGGCGATCGCGCTGTACGGGTACGAGCCCCTGCTGGTTCCCGGGCTGTTGCAGACCGAGGCGTACGCCCGTGCGCTGATGGGCAACAGCTGTCCGCCGCTCGACGACGAGACCATCGAGGAACGGGTCGCGGCGCGTCTTGAGCGGCAGGAGAAGCTGCGGCGGAAGCCCACGGCCTTGTTCGGGTTCGTGCTCTATGAGGCGGCCCTGAGGACGAACGTCGGCGGCCCGGAGGTGATGAAGCGGCAGTTGCAGGACCTGCTGACCGCGGGCTCACTGCGCAACGTCTCCGTCCCGGTGCTGCCTGCCGACCGTGTCGCGTATCCGGCGCTCAGCGGGTCGTTGGTGCTGATGGAGACGGAGGAGCACGAACACCTCGCCTACGTGGAGGCGCAGGAGACCAGCGCCCTCTGCACCGACCCGACGAAGGTCAGCCGGCTGTCGCAACGTCATGGGACCATCCGCATGCAGGCCCTCGGCGTCGAGGAGTCGGCGCGGTTCATCGGCGAGGTGGCGGAGGCCCTATGAACAGCCGGTTGGTGTGGTCCACGTCCAGCTACAGCGACGACCAGGGCGGCAACTGCGTCGAGGTCGCCGCCACCCCCCACCGCGTGCACCTCCGGGACAGCAAGGACCCGGACGGCCCCTCCCTCTCCTTCACCCCCGCCGCGTGGACGCAGTTCCTCCGCGGCGTGGGACGGGACGCGGCACCCCCCTCCGAGTAGTGCGCCGCGTCCCGCCGGTCCGTCAGGACGCGGTGTCCGCCTCCGCCGCGTCGGGGAGCGCGCCCGCGCGGGCGACGCCCGCGTACCAGTGGGCGCTGGACTTCGGGATGCGCTCCTGCGTCTCGTAGTCGACGTAGACCGCGCCGAAGCGCTTGCTGTACCCGTACGCCCACTCGAAGTTGTCCATCAGGGACCACAGGAAGTAGCCCCGCACGTCGGCGCCGTCGCGCATCGCGCGGTGGACCGCCTCCAGGTGGACGCGCAGGTACTCCACGCGCTCGGGGTCGTGCACGGCACCGTCGGGGCCCACGGAGTCCTCGTAGGCCGCGCCGTTCTCGGTGATGAGCAGCGGCAGGTCGGGGAACTCGCGGTTCATCCGCATCAGCAGGTCGTACAGGCCCGTGGGGTCGACGGACCAGCCCATCGCCGTCCGCTCGCCAGGGGGCTGGTGGAAGGCGACGTCGTCCGCGCCCGGCCAGGGGGAGAACGCGCTGGAGCCGTGGCCGTCGCTGCGCGGCCCGTCGACGGAAGCGCCGTCCGACACCAGGGTGGGCGTGTAGTAGTTGATGCCCAGCACGTCCAGCGGGTGGCGCTTGATCGCGGCGAGGTCGCCGTCCTGGACGAAGGACCAGTCGGTCAGGCCGCGGGTGTCCTCGAGCAGGTCCTTCGGGTAGGCGCCGTTGAGCAGGGGGCCGGTGAAGACCCGGTTGCCCACGGCGTCGATGCGGCGGGCGGCGTCCACGTCGGCGGGGGTGCCGGTGAGCGCGCGGACCTGGTGCAGGTTGAGCGTGATGCCGAGCTGGGCGCGGGCCGGGAGGACCGAGCGCAGCGCCTCGGCGGCGCGGCCGTGGCCGAGGTTGAGGTGGTGGGCGGCGCGCAGGGCGGCGACCGGGTCGGTGCGGCCCGGGGCGTGGACGCCGGAGCCGTAGCCGAGGAAGGCGCTGCACCAGGGCTCGTTGAGGGTGGTCCACAGCTGGACGCGGTCGCCGAGGGCCTCGGCGACGATCCGCGCGTACTCGCCGAAGCGCTCCGCGGTGTCGCGGGCGGGCCAGCCGCCGGCGTCCTCGAGCTCCTGCGGCAGGTCCCAGTGGTAGAGGGTGACGGCCGGCTGGATGCCGTGCTCCAGCAACTCGTCGGTGAGCGCGCGGTAGAAGTCGAGGCCCCGCTCCACCGCCGGCCCGCGGCCGGTGGGCTGGACACGGGACCAGGAGACGGAGAACCGGTAGGCGCTCAGGCCGAGGTCGGCCATGAGCCGTACGTCGTCACGGAAACGGTGGTAGTGGTCGGCGGCCACGTCGCCGCTGTGGCCCTCGAAGACCTTGCCGGGGGTGTGGCTGAAGGTGTCCCAGATCGACGGGGTGCGCCCGTCCTCGGCAGCGGCGCCCTCGATCTGGTACGCGGCGGTGGCCGCGCCCCACAGGAAGCCGGGCGGGAACTGGTGGCCGCTTGCCGCGGCGGTGCCGCTCGCTGCGGGACGGATGTCGGACGCTGTCATACGGGAGCGCTCCCATCGGAACGAGTGAACAAGAGGAAGAGAGGGGGAAGGGGCGCGGCCGCGGCCGGGGGAGGGCTCAGCCCTTGACCGCGCCCTGCATGATGCCGCCGACGATCTGCTTGCCGAAGATCACGAAGACCAGCAGCAGCGGGAGCGTGCCGAGCAGCGCGCCCGCCATGATGACGGACTCGTCGGGGATGTAGCCGCGGCCGAGGCTGGTGAGCGCGACCTGCACGGTCGGGTTCTCCTGGGTCAGCGCGATGATCGGCCAGAAGAAGTCGTTCCAGGCCGCGACGAAGGTCAGCATGCCCAGGACCGCCATCGCGGGCCGGGCGGCCGGGAAGACCACGTGCCAGACGATCCGCAGGCTGCTGGCGCCGTCGACGCGGGCGGCCTCGATGATCTCGGTGGGCAGGGCCTGGGAGAGGTACTGCCGCATGAAGAAGACACCGAAGGCACTGACGAAGGTCGGCAGGATGACCGCCTGGAGGTGGTTCGTCCAGTCCAGGTCCGCGATCCACAGGAACAGCGGCACCACGCTCAGCTGCGGCGGCACCATCATGGTGCCGATGGTCAGCATCAGCAGGAAGTTCTTCATCTTGAACTGCAGCTTGGCGAAGGCGAAGCCGGCGATCGTCGAGAACAGCACCGTGCCGATGGTGATGCTGCCGGCGACGATGGTCGTGTTCAGCAGCGCTGTGCTGAGGTTGGCCTCGGTCCACGCGGTCTGCAGGTTGCTGAAGAGGTTCGAGCCGAACCAGAACGGTGGCGGGGTCTGTGCCAGCCGCGAGTTCGTCCGGGAGGCGGCGATCGCGGTCCACACCAGGGGGAAGAGGGATATCGCCGTGAAGACGATCAGCACGATGTAGGTGAACGGGCCCGCGTGCAGCTGCCGTCCGGCCTTGGGCGCCCCGGGGGTGCGGCGCTTCGCCTTGCGGGGCGCGTCCGCTGCGCCGGCCGCCTGATCCGCCGGGTTGGTCGAGATGGTGGCCATCGTCGTCACCCCTCGTGGTTCTTGCGCAGCCAGCGGGCGACCAGCCCGTTGACGGCGGCGATCAGCAGCAGGAGCAGGAACATCGCCCAGGCGATGGCCGAGGCCCGCCCGAGGTGGTAGTTCGTCCAGCCCTGCTCGTACAGGTACAGGCCCAGCGTCTGGAACTGGTGGGAGGAGCCGCCCTTCTCGCCGCCGGGGCCGCCGAAGAGGAACGGCTCGCCGAACAGCTGGGTGGCGCCGATCGTCGAGACCACGATCGTGAAGAGGATCGTCGGCCGCAGCATCGGGATCGTCACGTGGCGGAACTGCTGCCAGCGCGAGGCGCCGTCCAGCGCGGCGGACTCGTACAGGTCGTGCGGCACGGCCTGCATCGCGGCCAGGTAGATCAAGGTGTTGTAACCGGTCCAGCGCCAGATCACGATCGACGAGACGGCGATCTGGGAGGACCAGGTGCCCGCCCGCCAGTCGATGTGGTGGCTGAAACCGAGGTGCTCCAGCACCCAGTTGATCATGCCGTAGTCGGTGCCGAACATCAGCGTGAAGACCAGCGTGGCGGCGGCCACCGACGTGGCGTACGGGGTGAGCATCGCGACCCGGAAGAAGGTCGAGCCGCGCAGCTTGTAGTTGAGCAGGTGGGCCAGGCCCAGTGCGATGAGCAGCTGCGGGACGGTCGAGATCACACCGATGGTGAACGTGTTCTTCAGGGCGTTCCAGAAGAACTCGTCCTCAAGCAGGCGGGTGTAGTTGTGGAAGCCGACGAACTCCCGCGCGTCGAGGTTGGTCAGCTCCACCCGGTAGAAGGAGGACCAGCCCGTGTAGATCAGCGGGAAGAGGCCGAAGGCGGCGAAGAACAGGAAGAAGGGCGAGACGAAGGCGTACGGCATCGCCTTGACGTCCCACCGGTAGCGGCGGCTGCGCCAGCGGCCGCGTCGCTCGTCACGTGCGTCGCGCGGACGGCCGGAGCCGCCGCGCGGGGCCGCGCCCCCCTCGGAGGGGGGCGCGGTCACTGCGGTCATGTCGGAGATCTCCGAAGCCATGCGGGTCACTGGTCCAGTGCGTTGTCGATTTCCTTCTCGGCAGCCGCCCAGCCCTGAGCAGGGGTCTTGCCCTGCTGCTCGACCTGCAGGATGCCGACGTCGGTGATGGCCGTGTAGATCTGCTGGTCCTTCGGACCGATCACCAGGGTCGGGATGCTCTTGGCCGCGTCGGCGAAGATCTGGCCGATCGGCGCGTTGTTGAAGTACTCGTGCTTGGCGTCCTTGACCTCGGGCAGGTCATAGGCGCCCGGGGCGCTCGGGAAGCTCGCCTGCTTGGCGAAGACCTTGGCCTGCTGCGCCGGGGCGGTCAGCCACGCGGCCAGCTTGACGGCCTCTTCCTTGTTCTTGCCGGCCGAGGGCACGCCGACGAAGGAGCCGCCCCAGTTGGCGGGCTTCGGCGCGGCGGCGACGTCCCACTTGCCCTTGCCCGCGTCGCCGGCCTTCTCCTGGATGTAGCCGAGCATCCACGACGGGCAGGGGAGCGAGGCGAAGCGGCCGTTGGCGAAGCCCTGGTCCCAGGCCTTGTCGAACAGCTTCAGCTTGGCCGTCATCTTGCCGGTGGTGGCCTCCATGGCCAGGTCCCAGGCCTCCTTCACGGAGGGGCTGGTCTTGTAGATGACCTTGCCGCTGCTGTCGTAGTAGCGCTCGGAGGCGGAGTTGCTGATCGCCTGGTAGAGACCGGCGGACGAGTCCAGGAACGTGGTGCCCTTGGGCGCGTTCTCGGTGTAGGTCTTGCCCGCGTCCAGGTACTTGCTCCAGTCACCGGCCCACAGCTTGCCGACCTCGGCGCGGTCGGTGGGGAGCCCCGCCTTCTTGAACAGGTCGGTGCGGTAGCAGATGGCCATCGGGCCGATGTCGGTGCCGAGGCCGATGGTCTTGCCGTCGGAGGTGCTGGCCTGGGCCCACTTCCAGTCGAGGTAGTTCGACTTCTCGACGCCCTCGGCCTTGGAGAGGTCCTCGAACTTCGCCGCCTGGGTGGTGACGATCTCGTTGATGTTGCCGACCTCGATGGCCTGGATGTCGCTCAGGCCGCTGCCGGCGGCGAGGTGGGTGAGGAGCTGCGGGTAGTAGGCGTCGTTCCGCTCGATCACGTTCTCCTTGATCGTGATGTTCGGATGCGCCTTCTCGTACTCCTCGTACAGACCGGCCTGCTTGTAGCCGAAGACACCGAAGGTGCCGACCGTGAGGGTGATCTTGCCCTTGCCGTCACCCTCCGAGCCACCGGCCTTGGCGGGCTCGTCGCTGTCCTTGGAGCAGCCGGCGAGCAGGCTCACTCCGAGCGCGGCCACCGCGGTTATCGCTACGGCAGCGGTACGGCCTCGTGGCCGGGACGACTTCCTTGTCGTGCGCATTCGGGTCCTCCGGGATACGTGCGGGAAGTGTACGTGTTCGCTAGTGTGGGAGCGCTCCCACATGTGATGTGTTGAAGAGTCTCCGTTCCCCGATGAGGTGTCAAGGGAGCAGACGCTCTAAGTTGGCGCAGTTACCACCTCGTGATTGGGAGGCCGCAATGGTGATCGGCGGACGGCGCAGCGGCAGGCCGACGCTCGAAGAGGTCGCCGCGCGGGCCGGAGTGGGCCGGGGCACCGTCTCCCGGGTGATCAACGGATCACCTCGGGTGAGCGACCATGCCAAGGCCGCGGTCGAGGCCGCCATCGCCGAGCTCGGCTACGTCCCCAACCGCGCGGCGCGCGCCCTGGCGGGCAACCGGACGGACGCGATCGCCCTGGTCATCCCGGAGGCCGAGACCAGGCTCTTCGCGGAGCCGTACTTCTCCGACATCATCCGGGGCGTGGGCGCCGAGCTCGCCGACACCGACATGCAGCTGCTGCTCACGCTGCTGCGGACGCCCAAGGAACGGCAGCGCTTCGCCCAGTACCTCACCGCCCACCGGGTCGACGGCGTCCTGCTGGCCTCGGTGCACGAGGACGACCCGCTGCCCGACCTGCTGGAGCAGTTGGAGATGCCGACAGTGCTCAGCGGCCGCCGCTCCGACCTGGAGTCGGTGTCGTACGTCGACTCCGACAACGTCGGCGGCGCCCGTTCGGCGGTCGCGCACCTGCTGGGGCTCGGGCGCAGGAGCGTCGCGACCATCACCGGCCCCCTGGACATGTACGTCGCCCGCTGCCGCCTCGACGGCTACCGTCAGGCGGTCGAGGCCGCCGGGCTGGTCCACGACAACGCGCTGGTAGCGGCCGGCGACTTCACCGAGGAGGGCGGCCGCGCCGCGATGCGGGCGCTGCTGGAGCGCCGCCCCGACGTCGACGCGGTCTTCGCGGCCTCGGACGTCATGGCCGGCGGCGCGCTGCAGGTGCTGCGCGAGCGGGGCCGGCGGGTGCCCGACGACGTGGCGCTGATCGGCTTCGACGACTCCGCCATCGCGCGCCACACCGACCCGCCCCTGACCAGCGTGCGGCAGCCGATCGAGGAGATGGGCCGCACCATGGCGCGGGTGCTGCTGGAGGAGATCGCGGCGAGCACCGCCACCCGTCGGCACGTCGTGCTGTCGACCGAGCTCGTGCGCCGCGAGTCCGCGTGACCGCCGCCCCGGCGGAGCGCAGTGCCAAGTGACGCCTACGACCTGAAGAGTTGGCCCGGATGCCGGGGGTGAGCCCCGTCACGTGAGGAGGGTCACGTGTGACATGGGCCCACGGGGCGCCATCCGCGGCTCTTTGTCACACCCCTCTCCTAAAATCAAGACATGCCACCGACCGTTCTGGACCGCCGCTCCGTCGAAGCCGCCAATGAGGCCATACGGCGGTACGTCGCGGGCCGGCGCACCTGGTCGCGCGCCGAACTGGCCGAGCTGGACCGCCTCCGCGGGATCTGGCAGGCCGCCCGCCAGGGACAGGGCGACGCCCCGGCCCGCCGCCTTCCGGGCGAGGACTGACACCGCCCCGGCAATGCCGACAGAGGATGTCGGGTATGCCGGGGAGCATGGCGGCATGACGACCAGCTGGACAGACTTCCAGGAAGCACAGCCCGGCCTCGCCGAGGCCGTGCGCACCCGATTCGGCGGCTACAAGCACCACGTCCTCGGCACCCTCCGTGCCGACGGCTCACCCCGGCTCAGCGGCATCGAGGCCGAGTTCCGGCTCGGCGAGCTGTGGCTCGGCATGATGCCCGGCTCCCGCAAGGCCCTCGACCTGCGCCGCGATTCGCGCTTCGCGCTCCACGTCAACCCCGGTCCCGACACCTCCATGGACGGGGGCGACGTGCGGATCTCCGGGCGCGCCGTCGAGGTCACCGACCCGGCGGCGATCGCCCGCTTCACCGGCGAGGTGACGGTGCCCGAGGGGCCCTTCCACCTCTTCCGCGCCGACATCGCCGAGGTCGTGCGCACCTGCGTCGAGGACCCCGACCTCGTCCTGCAGGTGTGGCGGCCCGGCGGTCCGCTGCGCACCGTGCGCCGCGGCAACGACGAGTCGCCCCCGCGCACGGACGGCTGAGGTGCCGTCAGTCCTCGGGGAAGGGACTGTCCCCGCGCGCCACGGTCGCGAGGAGCCCGGAGAAGTACCGCTGGACCATCTGATGGAGCTGGTGGCCGAAGCTGATCCGCGCCACCCCCAGCTCCGCCAGACGGGCCGGTGAGGGCCCGCCCGGCCGGGACAGCACGTTGACCGGGCGGCCGTCCACGGCCTCGACGACGGCCCGGACGGTGGCCTCGTCCAGCGCCCCGATCGGGTAGACGCAGTCCGCGCCCGCCTCCAGGTACGCCCGTGCCCGGCCCGCCGCGTCCGCCAGCCGCTCCGCGGCACCGGCGCCGCCGCGGAGGAAGCAGTCCGTCCGGGCGTTGATCACCAGCTCCGGGGCCGCCGCGCGCAGGGCGGCGATGTACGCCGCCTGCTCCCCGGGGTCGGCCAGCAGCCCCGTGCGGTGGTCGGTGTCCTCCAGGTTGCAGCCCACGGCACCGGTCGCGGCCAGCCGCTCCGCCAGCTCCGCGGGCGGCAGCCCGTAGCCCCGCTCCATGTCGGCGGTCACCGGCACGGGGACGGCACGGGCGATGCGGGCGACCGCGGCGCACATCTCGTCCGCGGGGGTGTCCTCCTGGTCCTGGTAGCCCAGGGTGGGCGCCACGGCCGCGCTCCCGGTGGCGACCGCCGGGAAGCCCGCGTCGGCCACGGCACGTGCCGAGGCGGCGTCCCAGACGTTCGGCAGGACCAGCGGGTCGCCCGGCACGTGCAGGGCGCGGAGTCGGGAGGCGAGGGCCGTACGGGAGGGCTCGGTGCTCATGCCCTCCACGCTACGAGCGCGGGTCCGGACCCGACGAGGGCCATTCACCCGTCGTGCGCCAGGGCCACTTCGGGTGCGCCGGGCGCCGGGGTGCCGCAAGCTGGACGGGTGAGCACCACCCCGATCGTCGTGTCCCCCGTCCAGGCAGGGGACCCGCCCTTCCGCATCGTGCAGATCGACGGGGAACCCGTCGGCATCGCCCATGACCTGCTCGACGTCGTCCGCATCGCCCTCGACGCCGGGCGGGAGCACGTCGACTTCGACGACCCCCAGGCCGTGCGCTGGCTCGGCGGGGGCAAGTACCACTGGGCCCCGTGAGGCCCTCCGGACGTCCGGTCCTCCGTATGGTTGCGTAAGATCCACTTCCCGCGATTGGGTGGTCCGCATGACTCGGACCCTCTACCTCTTCGCCGGTGCCGCCCCCTCCGTCTTCGACGTCGCGCGCGTCATCGAGGACGCCCAGGTGCGCGGCTGGGACGTCTGCCTCGGCCTGACGCCCACCGCGGCCCGCTGGCTGGAGCCGAGCCTGGACGGACTGGCCGCGCTGACCGGCCGCCCGGTGCGCCACGAGTACCCGCTGCCCGGCCGGCCCGAGGTCTGGCCGCCGGCCGACGTGATCCTGGTGGCCCCGGCCACCTTCAACACGATCAACGGGTGGGCACTGGGCCTGACGGAGACGTTCGTGGCCGGCACCCTCGCCGAGGGCATCGGCAAGCGCGTCCCGATGGTGGCGATGCCGTCCGTGAACGCGGCGCTCATGCAGCACCCGCAGTACGAGCGCTCGCTGGAGACCCTGCGCGCCGCCGGGGTCACGGTGCTCTTCGGCGACGCCGGGTCCGGCCCGGAGTACCCCTGGCAGCCGGCGCTCGCCGCCGCCGAGGCGGTCGCGGGCTGATCCGCCCCGCCCGGGGTCACGAGGGCCCGGGGACGAGGAAGGCCCGGTCTGCTTCCGCAGACCGGGCCTTCCCTGGTGAGGGTGAGTGACGGGACTCGAACCCGCGGCATCCTGGACCACAACCAGGTGCTCTACCAGCTGAGCTACACCCACCATGACCGGTGATTGCTACTGCTTCCCACCGGCCGAGAAAAAGTGTACAGGGTCCGGAGGGGTGCTCGCTGCCACGTTTTCCGTGGGTCGCTCAGTCCGAGGTTTCCGCAGGCAGGACGTACTTCGCGGCGATCGAGCGCGCCGTGTCGGTGTCCGGCCCGGGCTGGGGCACGAAGACCGCCTCGCGGTAGTAGCGCAACTCCGCGATGGACTCGCGGATGTCGGCGAGGGCGCGGTGGTTGCCGTTCTTCTCCGGGCTGGCGAAGTAGGCGCGCGGGTACCAGCGCCGGGACAGCTCCTTGATGGAGGAGACGTCCACGATGCGGTAGTGCAGGTGCTGCTCGAGCGTGGGCATGTCCCGGGCGAGGAAACCGCGGTCGGTGGAGACCGAGTTCCCGCACAGCGGCGCCTTGCGGGGCTCGGCCACGTACTGGCGGACGTAGTCCAGGACCAGCTTCTCCGCCTCCTCCAGCGTCACCCCGCCGTCGAGCTCCTCCAGCAGGCCGGAGGTGGTGTGCATCGTGCGGACGATCTCCGGCATGCTCCCCAGTGACTCGGCCGGCGGACGGATGACGATGTCCACCCCCTCGCCGAGCACGTTGAGCTCCGAGTCGGTGACGAGCGCCGCCACCTCGATCAGAGCGTCCTGGGCCAGGGAGAGCCCGGTCATCTCGCAGTCGATCCACACCATCCGGTCGTTCATACGTCTCACCCTACGGGGCGATCCCGCGGAGCAGGCATAGTCGCGCTGCGGCTGCGTCCGTCACGGCCGTCCCGGTCACCGCGCGGCCGCCGTGCGCCGTGCGGCTCGCGGGCGTCGAAACGGCTGCCGGGCTGCTCCGGGATGCGCGTCGCGTAGGGCGGCTCGGCGTCGGTCTTGGCCGTGCCCGGGCCACCGCCGGGACCGGCCTGCCCCGCGATCTGCAGCACCGCGCCGTGACCGCGGTCCGCGGTGGGCACGGGGCTGCGGCGCGGGGCCGGCACCGGGCCGCCTGCCGCCTCGCCGCCGCGTGGTTCCCGGGCGGCGGCGAGTGCGTTGTCCGGGTCGTCCTGCGGGCGCCGGGCCCGGTAGGCCGCCCGGTACGAGGCGGGGGAGGAGCCGAGCTGGCGGCGGAAGTGACCGCGCAGCGCGACGGGCGAGCGGAAGCCGCAGCGCGCGGCGACCTCGTCCACGGAGTAGTCGGAGGTCTCCAGCAGCCGCTGCGCCTGCAGGACGCGCTGGGTGATCAGCCACTGCAGGGGCGCACTGCCGGTCAGCGTGCGGAAGCGGCGGTCGAAGGTGCGGCGGCTCATGTAGGCGCGGGCGGCGAGGGTCTCCACGTCGAACTGCTCGTGTAGGTGCTCCAGCGCCCAGGCGACGACCTCGGCGAGCGGATCGCCGCCGATCTCCTCCGGTAAAGAGCGGTCGAGGTGCCGGGGCTGGCCGCCCCAGTCGCCGCGCCGCGGCGGCACGACCAGCCGGCGGGCGAGCGCGTTGGCGGCCTCGCCGCCGTGGTCGCTGCGTACGACGTGCAGGCACAGGTCGATGCCGGCGGCGGTGCCCGCGCTGGTGAGGACGTCGCCGTCGTCGACGAACAGCTCGCGCGGGTCGACGTGGACGGACGGGTAGCGCTTGGCGAGGGTCGGCGCGTACATCCAGTGCGTGGTGGCCGGGCGGCCGTCCAGCAGCCCCGCGGCGGCGAGCACGAAGGCGCCGGTGCACAGCCCGATGATGCGCGCGCCCTCCTCGTGCGCGCGGCGCAGCGCGTCCAGCGCCTCGGCGGGCGGCGGCTGCGAGATCGAGCGCCAGGCGGGCACGACGACCGTGCCGGCCCGCGACAGCGCCTCCAGCCCGTACGGGGCCGACAACTCCAGCCCGCCGGTGGTGCGCAGCGGGCCGTCCTCACCGGCGCAGACCAGCAGCCGGTAGCGCGGCACGCCCGCGTCCTGGCGGTCGATGCCGAACACGGAGAGCGGGATCGAGCTCTCGAAGATCGGGCCGCCGCTGAACAGCAGTACGGCGACGACCTCCTGGCGGCGTCGTGCCGACAACTTCCGTGGTCCGCGGCCTTGTTGGGTGGTGGCGGACGGGCCGGCCGGGCCTGACGGAACGGAGGTGCTCACCGGGACGCCGGACGCTCCCGGGACGTGCGGGACGCCCGGTGCCCCCGTCGACGCGGACGGTGCGGTGGACATGCCGGCGGCCGACTGGATCTCCGCCATGGTGCCGGTCCTGGACTCCTGTGTCATGGAGCTCAAGCCCCCCTCGGTCGTCTGGTCCTCTCGGTCCTGCACGGGTCCCCCGCCGTTGTCACCCAAGATCGAATCTACTGGTTCCGCTGTACCCGCAGTGGCAAGTTCACCACCTGCCGGTATGTCGACATGACCACGTGGCGTGAAGCATTCGATCACGAAGCGTTCCCCTCGTGAAGTGTGCCTTCCGCGAGGGGAACCGGCGCACAACGCCCGTGCGCCCCCTCATTCCGCTTCCGCCCTGGTGGCGGCGGGGGTTGTGGCACATGATCCCAAGTCCCCCTGGGGATAGGGAAGTTGGCCGAAAATGATGGGAAGTCCTGTACGCACCCCTGGTCAGCGCTCCGTCGTACGCCCCTTGTGTGGCCGGAGAACGAGTGCGCCCCCTATGCCTCGTACGGCCGGGAGGACGATTCCGGATATGGCCGGAGGCGGACAGCGGGAGAGGGCCGGGCGCGAGGTGCCTTGTCCGATTGGCGGCGGGGCGTTGCGCTCGACGGCCGGCTCCGGCATTCTCCTGGAAACTCCGGGGTAGGGGGACGCTGTGAGGGCGCCTGCGCATCTGTGCAGGGGCCCCCAGTCGCCGTACTCTGGAGTCAGCGGGAAGGGCAGCCCCTTACCGGTCGAAATCAGGCCGGTCCCGCGGCCCCCGCACTGTTGTTGTCCGCCCACTCGGCGCTCCCGGCGCCGACCTTGCCGAGAAACCGCATCATGGCCGGTTACGAGCTCCCCGAGCCCGCCGACGGAAAGCCGCTCGCCGAATCGGCGGCGGCCCCGGAGGCGGCCTGCGAGCCGCGCACTTCCTGTGATCCCGCCTTCCGGCACGGCGTGGTCGTCGGTTTCGACGGCTCCGTGTCGAGTGAACGGGCCCTCGCGTACGCCATCGGCATGGCACGCCGGTCCGGTTCTGCGCTGATCATCGTGCACGTCGCCAACAGGCTCCCGGCGACCGTGTGGGCGGGCTGCGAGCCGCCCGTCTTCGTCGACGTCCCCGACCACCGCACCGAGGTGCTCGGCCTGGAACTCGCCTGCGCCGACCACCTGTCGGAGGTCCCGTGGATCCTGGTCGAGCGCGGCGGCGACATCTGCCACGAGCTGGAGGAGGTCGGCCGGGAGTACGAGGCCGACGCCATCGTGGTGGGTGGGACGCACGGGATCATCGGCAAGATCTTCGGGTCGGTCGCCGGACGGCTCGCGCGGCGCGCCCAGCGGCCTGTCGTGGTCATTCCATAACGATTCGGTGCACGCCGCCGTGAATACGGCCTCCGCAGGATTGCTTGTGCCCTTGTGAAGGGTATCTCATCAGCAGTTTCTTCCCTCGTACACGAAGGGGGCCCGCGGTGGACAACGACGTCTCCACGGCGCGCACGGCAGGAGCCGGTGCTACGGCTCTGGGATATCTGACACTCGGCCTGACGCTGATCGCCTACGGGCTGCTCAGCACCGGCGTATTCGACAACACCGCGGCGGCGGACGCCGCGCGGCTCGCGCTGGTCGTCGGCGGCGTCACGCAATTCGTCGCCGGCATGTGGGAGTTCTACGGTGGCAACGGCTTCACCGGCACCGCCTTCGCCTCACTGGGCGCCTTCTGGGTGACCTGGTCGGCGGGGTCCGGCGCGGGCGCGAGCAAGGAGGCCGCCGGGCTCTTCATGCTCCTGTGGGCGCTGCTGGCGCTCAGCCTGACCATGGCCGCGTGGCAGATGGGCGGCGTGGCGCAGGCGGTCTTCGGGCTGCTGACCGTGGCCACGGCCCTGTCCGGCATCGCGGCACTCGCCTCCAACAGCGGCCTCGGCAAGGCGGGCGGCTGGGTCGGCCTCGCGGCCGGCGCGGTCGCCTGGCACGGCGGGACCGCACTGCTCACCAACGCCACGTGGGGCCGGCGCGCCCTCGCCGACGGCTGGCGGCTGGCCATGCCGCACCGCGGGCACGCGGCCTGACGTCCGGGGAGGCAACGGCGAGGCCCCCCGCGCCGAAGGGCGCGGGGGGCCTCGTGCGTGCCGGGGCCGTCGGCTACTCGACCGTCACGGACTTCGCGAGGTTGCGCGGCTTGTCGATGTCCCGGCCCAGGGCCAGCGCCGTGTGGTAGGCCAGCAGCTGGAGCGGGACGCCCATCAGGATCGGGTCGAGTTCGTCCTCGTTCTTCGGGACGACGATCGTGTGGTCCGCCTTCGCCTGCTCCTGGTGCGCGACCGCCAGGATCCGGCCGCTGCGGGCCTTGATCTCCTCCATCGCGGCGCGGTTCTTCTCCAGCAGCGAGTCGTCCGGGATGATCGCGACCGTCGGCATCGCGGGCTCGATCAGGGCCAGCGGGCCGTGCTTGAGCTCGGAGGCCGGGTAGGCCTCGGCGTGGATGTAGGAGATCTCCTTGAGCTTCAAGGACGCCTCCAGCGCCACCGGGTAGCCGCGCACCCGGCCGATGAACATCATCGACTTGGCGTCCGCGTATTCGGCCGCCAGCTTCTTGATGTCCTCCTCCTGCGTGAGGATCTCCTGGATCTGCTCGGGCAGCCTGCGCAGGCCCTCGATGATCCGCTTGCCGTCGGCCACCGACAGGTCGCGGATGCGGCCCAGGTGCAGGGCGAGCAGCGCGAAGGCGACGACGGTGTTGGTGAAGCACTTGGTGGAGACGACGCAGACCTCGGGGCCGGCGTGGACGTACATGCCGCCGTCGGTCTCACGGGCGATCGCGGAACCCACCACGTTCACCACGCCGAGGACGCGGGCGCCCTTGCGCTTGAGCTCCTGGACCGCCGCCAGCACGTCGTACGTCTCACCGGACTGCGAGACGGCGATGTAGAGGGTGTCGGGGTCCACGACCGGGTTGCGGTAGCGGAACTCGGAGGCCGGCTCGGAGTCGGCGGGGATGCGGGCCAGGCCCTCGATCAGCGAGGCACCGATCATCCCGGCGTGGTACGAGGTGCCGCAGCCGAGGATCTTCACGCGGCGGATGCCGCGGGCCTCGCGGGCGTCGAGGTTCAGGCCGCCCAGGTGCACGGTGGAGAACTTGTCGTCGATCCGGCCGCGCAGCACGCGGTCGACCGCGTCGGGCTGCTCGCTGATCTCCTTGTGCATGTACGTGTCGTGACCGCCCATGTCGTAGGAGGCGGCCTCCCACTCCACGGTCTCGGGGGTGGCCGTGGTGCGGGTGCCCGAGGTCGTGTAGGTGCGGAAGTCGTCGGCCTTCAGGGTGGCCATCTCGCCGTCGTCGAGGGTGACGACCTGGCGGGTGTGGGAGATCAGCGCGGCGACGTCGGAGGCGACGAACATCTCCTTCTCGCCGATGCCGAGGACCACCGGCGAGCCGTTGCGGGCCACGACGATCCGGTCGGGGAAGTCGGCGTGCATGACGGCGATGCCGTACGTGCCCTCGATGACCTTCAGCGCCTCGCGGACCTTCTCCTCCAGGGACTCGGCCTGGGAGCGGGCGACGAGGTGGGTGATCACCTCGGTGTCGGTCTCGGAGGCGAAGACCACACCGTCGGCCTCCAGCTTGGCGCGCAGCTCGGCGGCGTTGTCGACGATCCCGTTGTGGACGACGGCGACCTTGCCCTCGGTGTCGAGGTGCGGGTGCGCGTTCTCGTCGCTGGGGGCGCCGTGGGTGGCCCAGCGGGTGTGGGCTATGCCGGTGGTGCCGGCGAAGCGCTTGGGGACCCGTGCCTCCAGCTCACGGACCCGGCCCTTGGCCTTGACGGCCTTGAGCCCGCCGGACTTGCCGGCGACCACGATGCCCGCGGAGTCGTAACCGCGGTACTCCAGCCGCTGCAGGCCCTCCAGTAGCAGCGGGGCGACATCACGCTTCCCGATGTAGCCGACGATTCCACACATGTTTCCGTCCCTCCCGGTCGCTCGAGGCGGCCCGGTCTCGCTGTCAGCCGTAGACGATGCGGCGCAGCTGCCGCAGTGAGTACCCGGGCGGCGTGACCGCCCGGTACGGCAGCTCGGCCGTGATCCGTTCGAAGATCTCCGCGTTCTGCAGACCCTTGGCCTGCAGCTCGCGGTGGCGGCGCCGTACGAAGTCCTCGGCCGTCTCGTCGAAGTACGCCAGGATGTCGAGGACCACCCGGGCGGCCTCACCGCGTTGCAGCGGCGTGGTCCGCACCAGGTGGTCGACGAGGTCGTCATGTGTCGTCTGGCGTTCGAGCACCGGTCGATACTGAGGGAAGGAGGAGGCTGATCGCAAGATTTCTGCCCGATATCGGGCAGGGAGGTGGCGAAAACTACGCCGGAAGGCCGAGCTCGCGCGCGATCAGCATGCGCTGCACCTCGCTGGTGCCCTCGCCGATCTCCAGGATCTTGGAGTCCCGCCACATGCGCGCGACCGGGTACTCGTTCATGAAGCCGTAGCCGCCGTGCACCTGGGTGGCCTCGCGGGCGTTGGTGACCGCGATCTCCGAGGAGTAGAGCTTGGCCATCGCCGCCTCCTTCTTGAAGGGCTCCCCTGCGACCAGCCGGGACGCCGCGTCCCGCCAGGCCAGCCGGGCGGTGTGGGCGCGCATCTCCATGTCGGCGAGCTTGAAGGCGACCGCCTGGTTGCTCCCGATCGGGCGGCCGAAGGCGGTGCGCTCCTTGGCGTAGGCCACCGACTCGTCCACACAGCCCTGCGCCAGACCGGTGGCCAGTGCCGCGATGGCGATCCGGCCCTCGTCCAGGATGCGCAGGAACTGGGCGTAGCCCCGGCCCCGCTCGCCCAGCAGGTTGGCGGCCGGCACACGACAGTCGGAGAAGGACAGCTCGCGGGTGTCGGAGGCGTTCCAGCCGACCTTGCTGTACTTCTTCGACACCGTGAAGCCCGGGGTGCCGGAGGGCACGATGATTGAGGAGATCTCCGGGCGGCCGTCCTCCTTGCGGCCGGTGACGGCCGTGACCGTGACCAGCGAGGTGATGTCGGTGCCCGAGTTGGTGATGAAGCTCTTGGTGCCGTTGATCACCCACTCGCCGGTCGCCTCGTCCAGCCGGGCGGTGGTGCGGGTGCCGCCGGCGTCGGAGCCGCAGTCCGGCTCGGTCAGCCCGAAGGCGCCCAGCTGCTCGCCGGAGGTCAGCTGGGGCAGCCACTGCCGCTTCTGCTCCTCGGTGCCGAAGCGGAAGACCGGCATGGCGCCGAGCGAGACCCCCGCCTCCAGGGTGATTGCCACGGAGGAGTCCACCCGGGCGAGCTCCTCCAGGGCGATGCAGAGGGCGAAGTAGTCGCCGCCCATGCCGCCGTACTCCTCGGGGAAGGGCAGGCCGAACAGGCCCATGCGGCCCATCTCGCGGATGATCTCGTAGGGGAACTCGTCGTGCTCGTAGAACTCGCCGATCTTCGGCGCGACGACGTCGTGCGCGAACTCCTCCACGGTGCGGCGGAGTTCCTCGTACTCGGCGGGGAGCCGGTGGGCGGTCGTCATGGCTGTGGTCACTCCTGGTGGGAGAGGGCGCGGACGGTACGGGACGGGCTCGGTCGGCCCAATTGCTCCGCCATCCACACGCTGGTGGCGGTGAGGCGGCTGAGGTCGACCCCGGTCTCGACGCCGAGGCCGTCGAGCATCCAGACCAGGTCTTCGGTGGCGAGGTTCCCGGTGGCGCTCTTGGCGTACGGGCAGCCGCCGAGGCCGCCGGCGGAGGCGTCGACGACGCCCACGCCGTGCCGGAGGGCGGCCAGGGTGTTGGACAGTGCCTGGCCGTAGGTGTCGTGGAAGTGGACGGCGAGCCGCTCGACGGGCACGTCCAGGCCGGCCAGGGTGTCGAGCAGCGCCACGACGTGGCCGGGGGTGGCGACGCCGATGGTGTCGCCGAGGCTCAGCTCGTCGCAGCCCAGGTCGTAGAGCCGGCGGGCCACCGCGGCCACCTGAGGCACGGGCACGGGGCCCTCCCACGGGTCGCCGAAGCACATCGACAGGTAGCCGCGCACCCTCGCCCCCGCCTCCTTGGCGGCGGCGACGACGGGAGCGAACATCTCCAGCGACTCGTCGACCGTGCGGTTGAGGTTGGCCTTCGCGAAGGACTCGGTCGCGCTGCCGAAGACGGCGACCTCGCGCACCCCCAGGGCCAGGGCCCGCTCCAGCCCGCGCTGGTTGGGCACCAGCACGGGCAGCCGGATCCCGTCGCCCAGGTCGTCCAGCAGCGGCATCAGCTGCTCGGCGTCGGCGAGCTGGGGCACCCACTTGGGGTGCACGAAGCTGGTCGCCTCGATGGTGGTCAGCCCGGCGTCGGCCAAGCGGTGCACGAACTCCGCCTTGACCTCGGTGGGCACCGTGGCCTTCTCGTTCTGCAGCCCGTCGCGTGCGGCGACCTCGTGGATGCGCACCCGCCGCGGGAGTCCGTCCAGGGGCACGGACATGGGCAGCCCGGGAGTTCGCTCGACGGCCATCACCCGGCCTCCTGCTGGTGCGGGGCGACGACCGCGAGCACCTGGTCCATGGCGACGGTGCTGCCCGGGGTCACGTCGATCTCGGTGACGGTGCCGTCGTGCGGGGCGGTGATGACGTGCTCCATCTTCATCGCCTCCACCACGAGCAGGCTCTGGCCCGCGGTGACCTCGTCGCCCTTGGCGACCTTGACCACGGTCACCGTGCCCGGCATGGGCGCGGCCAGGGTGTCCACCCCGCCCGCGCCCGCCGCGCCGCGCAGCGCGGCCTCGACCGGGTCGTACGGCTGCAGGCGCCAGCCGTCGCCGTCCCTGCCCAGCCAGTCGCCGGCGTGGCCGAAGGCGTGCGTGACGCCGTCCCACTCGACGGTGATCCGCTGTCCGGAGCCGGGCAGCAGCCGGGCACGCACCGCGGGGGCCTCATCGATCCGCACCTCGGCCTCGGGAGCCCTGCCGCGGACGCGGACCCGCACGGCCTCGCCCCCGGGTACCCGCAGCCAGTGGTCGGTCCAGGCGGGCTCCCCGCCGAGCCGCCAGCCGCTCGGCACGGAGAAGGGGTCCCGCCAGGCTCCGCCGGCCGCCGCCGGTTCCAGGGCCGCGTGGCGCAGCAGCGCGGCCGCCGCGTACACCTCGACGGGCACCTCGGAGGGCACCAGGCCCGCCAGCTCCCGGTCGATCAGGCCGGTGTCCATCTCGCCGGAGACGACGTCGGGATGGGCCAGGAGGCGGCGCAGGAAGCCGGTGTTGGTCTCCAGGCCCAGCACGGTCGTCCCGGCGAGGGCGGCCCGCAGCCGGCGCAGCGCCGTCGGGCGGTCGGGGCCGTACGCGATGACCTTGGCGAGCATCGGGTCGTAGGACGTGCCGATCTCGCTGCCCGCACTGAGCCCGGAGTCGACGCGCACGCCCTCGCCGACGGGCTCGTCCAGCGCCAGCACGGTGCCCGCCGACGGCAGGAAGTTGCGGGAGGGCACCTCGGCGCAGATCCGGGCCTCGACGGCGTGCCCGGTCAGGGCGACCCCGTCCTGTCCGAAGGACAGCCGCTCGCCCGCGGCGATCCGCAGCTGCCACTCCACCAGGTCCAGCCCGGTCACCAGTTCCGTGACGGGGTGCTCGACCTGGAGGCGGGTGTTCATCTCCATGAAGCAGTAGGCGGACGGGTCGGCGCCCGGGACGATGAACTCCACGGTGCCCGCGCCGACGTAGCCGCAGGACAGCGCGGCCTGCACGGCGGCGGCGCCCATGGCGGCCCGGGTCGCCTCGTCCAGCAGGACCGAGGGGGCCTCCTCGATCACCTTCTGGTGGCGGCGCTGCAGGGAGCACTCGCGCTCGCCGAGGTGCACCACGTTGCCGTGGCCGTCGGCCAGCACCTGGATCTCGATGTGCCGGGGACGGTCGATCCACCGTTCCACCAGCAGGGTGTCGTCCCCGAAGGAGCCGCGCGCCTCGCGGCGGGCGGCCGCGATCTCCTCGGGGAGCAGGGCCGTGTCGCGCACCAGGCGCATGCCCTTGCCGCCGCCGCCCGCGGAGGGCTTGAGCAGCACGGGGGTGCCGATCTCCAGGGCGGCGGCCGTCAGCTGCTCGTCGGTGAGCCCGCTGCCGCTGCTGCCCGGCACCACCGGGACCCCGGCCTCGCGGACGGTCTCCTTGGCGCGGATCTTGTCGCCCATGAGCTCGATGGCCCGGGCGGGTGGCCCGATGAAGGCGAGCCCCGCCTCCGCGCAGGCACGGGCGAAGGCGGCGTTCTCGGCCAGGAACCCGTAGCCGGGGTGGATGGCCTGGGCGCCGGTGCGGGCGGCCGCCTCCAGCAGCCGCTCGATCGACAGGTAGCTCTCGGATGCCGCCGCCGGGCCGATGCGCACGGCGGTGTCGGCCTCGCGCACATGGCGGGCCCCGGCGTCGGCGTCGCTGAAGACGGCGACCGAACGGATCCCGAGCCGCCGCAGGGTGCGGATGACGCGGACCGCGATCTCGCCGCGGTTGGCCACCAGGACGGTGTCGAACATCGCTGACATCTGAGTGCTCCCCCTACATCCGGAAGACGCCGAAGCCCGGCGCCTGCGGATCGCGTTGCGGAATCGGCGCGTTGGCGCACGCGGTCAGGGCCAGTCCCAGCACCTGGCGGGTCTGCAGGGGGTCGATGACCCCGTCGTCCCACAGCCGGGCCGTCGCGTAGTAGGCGTTGCCCTGCTCCTCGTACTGGGCGCGGATGGGGGCCTTGAAGCCCTCCTCGTCCTCCGCCGCCCAGGTATCGCCGGCCGCCTCGATCTGGTCGCGCTTGACGGTGGCCAGCACCGAGGCGGCCTGCTCGCCGCCCATGACGGAGATCTTGGCGTTGGGCCACATCCACAGGAAGCGCGGCGAATAGGCGCGGCCGCACATCGAGTAGTTGCCCGCGCCGTAGGAGCCGCCGATGACCACGGTCAGCTTGGGCACCCGGGTCGTGGCCACCGCGGTGACCATCTTGGCGCCGTGCTTGGCGATGCCGCCCGCCTCGTACTGACGGCCCACCATGAAGCCCGAGATGTTCTGCAGGAAGAGCAGCGGGATGCCGCGCTGGTCGCACAGCTCGATGAAGTGCGCGCCCTTCTGGGCCGATTCGGAGAACAGGATGCCGTTGTTGGCGACGATCCCGACCGGGTGGCCGTGGATCCGGGCGAAGCCGGTGACCAGCGTCGTGCCGTACTCGGCCTTGAACTCCGCGAAGCGGCTGCCGTCGACGAGGCGGGCGATGACCTCGCGGACGTCGTAGGGGGTGCGCGAGTCGACCGGGACCGCGCCGTAGAGCCCGGCCGGGTCGACGGCGGGCTCCTCGACGGGTCCGACCGTCCACGGCAGTGCGCCGCGGGCGGGCAGGGTCGCCACGATGTTCCGCACGATGCGCAGCGCGTGGGCGTCGTCCTCGGCCAGGTGGTCGGTGACGCCGGAGGTGCGGGAGTGCACCTCGCCGCCGCCGAGCTCCTCGGCCGTGACCACCTCGCCGGTGGCGGCCTTCACCAGCGGCGGGCCGCCCAGGAAGATCGTGCCCTGGCCGCGGACGATCACCGCCTCGTCGCTCATCGCGGGGACGTAGGCGCCGCCCGCCGTGCACGAGCCGAGGACGGCGGCCACCTGCGGGATGCCGTGCGCGGACAGGGTGGCCTGGTTGAAGAAGATCCGCCCGAAGTGGTCGCGGTCGGGGAAGACCTCGTCCTGCTTCGGCAGGAAGGCGCCGCCGGAGTCGACCAGGTAGACGCACGGCAGCCGGTTGTCCAGGGCGATCTCCTGGGCGCGCAGGTGCTTCTTGACCGTCATCGGGTAGTACGTGCCGCCCTTGACGGTGGCGTCGTTGGCGACGATCACGACCTCGCGGCCGGAGACCCGGCCGATCCCGGCGACGACGCCGGCGGCCGGGGCCTGGCCGTCGTACATGCCGTCGGCGGCCAGCGGGGCGAGCTCCAGGAAGGGCGATCCGGGGTCGAGCAGCCCGTCCACGCGGTCGCGGGGGAGCAGCTTGCCGCGCGCGGTGTGCCGGGCGCGGGCCTTCTCGCCGCCGCCGAGCGCGGCGGCGGCGAGCTTCTCGCGCAGCCGCGCGGACAGCTCGGCGTGCGCCTTCTCGTTGGCGCGGTAGGCCTCGCTCGCCGGATCCGCGGCGCTGGCGAGGACGGGTGCTTCCATGTCACGGGCCCCCGGAGGAGTTAGCGGTCGTTAACGTGTTGTCGACCACGTTAGCGGTCGTTAACACGGCTGTCTAGAATGGTAGGACGATGAGATCGCGGGGGGCATCCGCAGACCGGACGCCTCGCGGAAAGGTGCGGTGTGGAGCCCACGAGGACGGCGGCCAAGGCGGCCAGCGGCAGGCGCGACCAGATCCTGAGGGAGGCCGCGCGGCTCTTCGCCGAGCGCGGGTTCCACGGGGTCGGCGTGGACGAGATAGGGGCGGCCGTCGGCATCAGCGGCCCCGGGCTGTACCGGCACTTCGCGGGCAAGGACGCGATGCTCGCCGAGCTGCTCGTCGGGATCAGCGGCCGGCTGCACTCCGCGGGCCGCATGCGGGTGGCCGAGGCCGACGGCGCGGCCGCCGCGCTGGACGCCCTGGTCCGCGGGCACATCGACTTCGCCCTGGACGACAGGGCGCTGATCACCCTCCACGACCGTGAACTGGACCGGCTCCGGGACTCCGACCGCAAGCTCGTGCGCCAGCTGCAGCGCCAGTACGTCGAGCAGTGGGTCACGGTCGTCCGCGAGGTCCACCCGGGGGCGGCCGAGCCCGAGGTCCGCGCGGCCGTGCACGCCGTCTTCGGCCTGCTCAACTCCACCCCGCACCTCGGCCCGCACGGGGGGCTGCCCGGCCGCGCGGCGACCGCCGTGCTGCTGCACCGGCTGGCCCTGGGCGCCTTCGCCGCTCTGGACAGCGCGCACAACCGGGAAGTAACTTACTGAGCGCTTGCTTATCGCCCAGTGTGCAGAGGAGGCGCCAAGTGCGTCGCACGGTATTCAACGAGGACCACGAGGCCTTCCGGGAGACGATCCGGGACTTCATCGCCAACGAGGTCGTGCCCGTCTACCCCGAGTGGGAGGAGGCGGGGTACCCGCCCCGCGACTTCTACCGGCGCCTGGGCGAGCTGGGCATCTTCGGCATCGAGGTGCCCGAGGAGTACGGCGGCGCCGGCATCACGGGCTGGAAGTTCAGCGCCGTGGTGACCGAGGAGTGCGCCCGCGCCGGCGTCAGCTTCGGCAGCAGCGGCGTGCACACCGGCCTGGTGCTCCCGTACCTCCTGGAGTTCGCCAACGAGGAGCAGAAGAAGCGCTGGCTGCCCGACTTCATCAGCGGCGACATGATGACCGCCATCGCCATGACCGAGCCCGGCACCGGCTCCGACCTGGCCGGCATGACCACCACCGCGAAGCTCTCCGAGGACGGCAGCCACTACGTCCTCAACGGCGCCAAGACCTTCATCACCGGCGGCGTGGTCGCCGACCGCGTGCTGGTGGTCTGCCGCACCTCGCCGGCCACCCCGGAGGACCGCCGCCGCGGTCTGTCGATCCTCGCGGTCGACACCACGAGCGAGGGCTACGCCGTCGGCCGCAAGCTGGAGAAGATCGGCCTGCGCACCTCCGACACCGCGGAGCTGTCCTTCACCGACGTCAAGGTCCCCGTCGAGGACCTGCTCGGCGAGGAGGGCAAGGCCTTCTCCTACCTCGCCCACAACCTGCCGGTCGAGCGCCTGGCGATCGCCTTCGGTTCCTACGCCCAGGCCGACGCCGCCGTCCGCTTCGCGGCCCAGTACGTGCGCGACCGCAAGGTCTTCGGCAAGAGCGTCGCCGAGTTCCAGAACACCAAGTTCGTGCTCGCCGAGTGCGCCTCCGACGTCGACGCCATGCAGGCCGTCGTCGACCGCGCCCTGGAGGCCCACGAGCTCGGTGACTTCACCGCCGCCGACGCCGCGCGCGCCAAGCTCTTCTGCACCGAGACCGCGGCCAAGGTCATCGACCGCTGCCTCCAGCTGCACGGTGGCTACGGCTACATGCTGGAGTACCCGATCGCCCGCCTGTACGCGGACAACCGCGTGCACCGCATCTACGGCGGCACCAGCGAGGTCATGAAGTCGATCATCGCCAAGTCGATGGGGCTGTGACCGGACGGTCCGCCGACCCCGAGAGACACACGTGACCAACCACGCACTGCAGTCCCTGCTCGATCTCCTCGACCTCGAGCGGATCGAGCAGGACATCTTCCGCGGCGCCAGCCGCCCCGCCGTCGTCCCCCGCGTCTTCGGGGGCCAGGTCGCCGCACAGGCGCTGGTCGCGGCGGGGCGCACGGTCCCGGAAGGACGCGACGCCCACTCCCTGCACGCCTACTTCCTGCGCATGGGCGACCCGGGCGCGCCGATCGTCTACCAGGTCGACCGCATCCGCGACGGCCGCTCCTTCACCACCCGCCGGGTGGTCGCGGTGCAGCACGGGCAGCCGATCTTCCACCTGTCCGCGTCCTTCCAGACGTACGAGGACGGGCTGGAGCACCAGGAGCCGATGCCGCCGGCGCCCGACCCGGAGAGCCTGCCTACCGGCGAGGAGCTGCTGCGGCCGCACAGGGACCGGTTCCCCGACCCCTCGGTCGTGGACCGCCTCCTGGAGGCCCGCGCCGCCGTCGACCTGCGCTACGTCGACGCCCCGCCCTTCCTCGCCGCCGGGGCCGGGCCGCGTGAGCCCCGCTCCCAGGTGTGGTTCCGCACCAACGGGAAGCTCGCCGACGACCCGCTGCTCCACGTCTGCCTCGCCACCTATGTGTCGGACATGACGCTGCTGGACTCCGTGCTGCTCGCCCACGGGCGCGGCGGCTGGGCGGTCGGCGACGTGGTGGGCGCCAGCCTGGACCACGCCATGTGGTTCCACCGGCCGTTCCGCGCCGACGAGTGGCTGCTGTACGACCAGCAGAGCCCGTCGGCCTCCGGCGGGCGCGGGCTCGGCACCGCGCGCATCTACACCCAGGACGGGCGGCTCGCCGTCTCCGTCATCCAGGAGGGTGTGGTCCGCGTACCGCGGGACTGAGCCGCCGGGTCACCGGGTCACCGGTCCGCGGCCAGCGGCAGTGTCGCCCGCACCAGGAAGCCGCCGTCCGGCTCCGGACCCGCGTCCAGGGTGCCGCCCAGCTGGGCGGCGCGCTCGCGCAGCCCGGTGAGGCCGTGGCCGCCGGACGGCAGCGCCGGGCCGGGCGCGCCCCCGCCGCACGGCGCGTTGCGCACCGCGACGTGCAGCGCGTCGGCGGCGAGCCGTACGGTCACCTCGGTGCGCGCGCCGGGAGCGTGCTTGCGCACGTTGGTCAGGGCCTCCTGCACGGTGCGGTACGCCGCGTGCTGCACCGGCGGCGGGCACCCGGGCCGGCCCAGGGCGGTCAGATCGCCGTACACCTGCGGCCCGGCCGCGGCGAGGAGGGTGGGCAGATCCGCGAGGCCCGGGCCGGCGTCCTCGCCGCCCACCGCCACCGGCATCCGCAACAGCCCCACCATATGCCGCAGTTCGTCCAGGGCGTCGCGGCTGAGCTGCCGCACCGTACCGGCCGCGACCCGCGCCTCCTCGCCCCGGGCGGTCGCCTCCAGCGCGCCCGACTGCACGGCGATCAGGCTGATGTGGTGGGCCACGGTGTCGTGCATCTCCCGCGCGAGCCGGGTGCGCTCCCGCACCACCGCCCGTTCCGCGGCCAGCCGCCGTTCCCGCTCCCGGCTCTCCGCCAGCTCGGCGAGCCGCGCCGCGAGCTCCCGGCGTGACGCGGCGAGCAGCCCCAGCGCCGTCGGGGCCACGGCCAGCAGTGCCGACAGCAGCACCGCGAGCACGGTCGCGGCGGGGGCCCAGTCGACCTCCCCGATCCACGGCCAGGGGAAGAACGACACAAAGGCGACGGCTGCCGCGCTGCCCAGCGTCACCACCATGGGCGGCGGGATCCGCCTCCGGCCGGGGAGCGGCTGCGGCCCCCGCCGCAGCAGCCGCCGGGCGCGGGCCACGGTCAGGGCGCCGCCGTCGGCGGCGATCGTGTACAGCGCGGCCATGGGGGCCAGCCACACATAGCCCAGCGACAGGGCGGGCAGCGTCGCCAGCAGCACCGTCAGCGGCAGCCGGCGGCGCAGCGCGAGGGCGCCGGCGGCCAGGTACGCCGCCGACAGCGCGAGGGGACCGCCCAGGGAGCGGGTCGCCCAGGCCTCGGTCGCCGCGACGGCGACCAGGCACCCGTCGGCGACGGCCCGGGGGAGCCTCACGCGGCGCTCCCCGGCGAGAGCCCGGCCCGGTGCGCCAGGATCGCCAGCGACACCCGGTTCGGCGCGTCGAGCTTGCGCAGCAGGGCGCGGACGTGGTCCTTCACCGTGGCGACGGTGATGTGCAGCCGCTCGGCGATCTCCAGGTTCGACAGGCCCCCGGCGACCAGCAGCAGCACCTCCCGCTCCCGTCCGGTCAGCCGGTCCAGGGGCGCCCCGGCGGGGTCGGCCTCCTGGGCGTCGGCCGTGCCCAGGTAGCCGTCGACCACGGCGCGGCTGACTGTGGGCGTGAAGACCGTCCCGCCGGAGGCGAGCACGCGGACGGCGTCGATGAGGGTGGCGACCGCCGTGTCCTTGAGCAGGAAGCCGGTCGCGCCCGCGCGCATGGCGGCGGTGATGTGGGCGCTGGTGTCGAATCCGGTGAGCATCGCGACGGCCGGCGGATCGGGCAGCGCCCGTACGGCCCGCAGCACGGTCAGCCCGTCGGGTTCCGGCATCACCGTGTCCAGGAGCACCAGGTCGGGCTTGCGCGCGCGGACGGCGGCCAGTGCCGCGCGGCTGTCGCAGTCCGCGACCACACCGATGTCGCCCGCGGACTCCAGGATGCGCCGCAGGGCGGTCCTGACCAGTGTCTCGTCGTCGACGATCACGACCCGTATCACGATCCCGCGCCTTTCTCCGGACGGCCTTCCACTCCACCCGAGGGTGGACCGCGAACTCCATCCCGGGGGTGATCCACCGGCGGCGCCGGACCGGAAGAATCGACGGCGATCGTAACGAGCACGCCGCCGGGTCGCATGTCCGGGCGGCCGCGCCCGTCGGTCGACGGGGGAAACGGGGGCTCACGGGGGAAAACGGGGGCTCACGGGGAACGGGGGTTCTCATGTCGCGGACCAAGGGCGGGGGCGAAGGCCCCGGCCTGTCGACATCGCGCCCCGGGTCGCCGGAAGGACGGCGGCCCGGGGCCCGTCGGGAGTGGCGGGCCACGCCCCCTCGGGGGCGTGGCCCCCTGTCATGCGGAGCCGGTCAGGCCCGCCGCGTCCAGCAGGTAGGCGGTCATCGCGTCGTAGTGGCGCGGGTCGGTGACGTGGTCGTCCAGCGGGACGGTCACCGAGACCGTGCCCTCCGCCTCGGCGAGGAAAAGGGCCGGGTCGTTGCAGTCCGCGAAGCCGATCGCGTCGATGCCGCGCTGTCCGGCGCACCCCGCCCAGCCGTGGTCGGCGACGACCAGGTCGGGCAGCGGCCGGCCCTGTGCGGCCAGCGCGTCGAGGACCGCCGCCATCGGGCCGGGGGAGTGGGTGTGCCACAGCGTGGCGCCGCGCTCCAGCATGGCCACGTCGCAGAACTGGAAGACGCCGCCCTCGTCGGTGGACAGCCCGCCGGGGATCGCGACGACCTCGGCGCCGGCGGCCCGCACGGCCGCGGCCAGGGTGCGGTGGACGTCCAGCAGGCCGCCGGGGTGGCCGGTGGCGAACAGCACCCGCTGCCCGCCCTCCACGGCCTTGCAGAGCATCCGGGCGGCCCGGTCCAGGGCGCTGATCGTCAGCTCGGGGTCGATGGTGTCCTGCCCCAGGAGGTACCCGGGGTCGGCCACGACCCCGCAGCGCTCGGCCATGACCGCCAGCACCGCCTCCTCGTCCGTCCAGCGCTCGCCGAACTCCAGGCCGAACCAGTAGTGGCGGTCGCCCTCGGCGAGTCTGCGGTAGTGAGAGCGGTTGTTCTCGCGGGGGGTGGCGACGTCGCCCGCGATGCGCGTGCGTACGAGGTGGTCGGCGAGGGCCTTGCGGGACGGCACGGTGACATGGGGCAGCATGACCCCCATTGTCGCCTGCTGTCGGACGTGCGTGCGGGGGGCCGCCGATCGACGCCGGTCCGTTACCTCCTGCCGGGACGTCAGAAAGCCCGCCGCGGCGGGGCGTACGGGTTCACAGCCAGCGCAGCGCGAACCACAGCTCCATGCGTACGTCCGGGTCGTCCAGGTCCGCCTCCAGCAGGGCCGCCGCGCGCCCGATGCGCTGGCGCACGGTGTTGCGGTGCACCTCCAGGGCGACGGCCGTACGGTCCCAGCTCCCGTGCAGGCCGATCCAGGTGCGCAGCGTCTCCACCAGGGCGGGCGAGTCCGCCACCGGCGCCAGCAGCTCCCGCGCCCTGGACCGGGCGTCGTCCGGGGTGACCAGTCCGCTCATGCCGGGCCCGGCTCCGCGATGGATCACCAGCGGCGCACGGGTGGCGACCGCCCGGCGCAGCGCGCCCGCGGCCTGGCCGTCCCCGGTGACGAGGGAGGCCACCGCGACCGGGCCGCTCACCCCGAGGGTCCACCCCGGCTGGGCGGTCACCTCGCGGCCGGCCGGCAGGAGCAGGCGTACGACGGTGCCGCCCGGCTCGATCAGCGCGGTGCCCAGCGCCGCGCCGAGCGCGGCCGCCGCCAGCGGTCCGGCCGGGCCGCCGCGCTTGCGGGCGTGCACGACGGCCCAGCCGGACTCCGGTCCCAGCAGCGGGGCCACCTCCTGCGGCTCCGCGCCCAGCAGCAGCCGCACCAGCGCCGCCGACCGGCCCGCCTCCGCGCTGCCCAGGTGCGGGCCGGTGAGCAGGGAGAGCAGGACCGCGGCGACGTTGGCGACCGCGTGGTCGCCCGGATCGGGGCGGCCCGTGACCAGGACGAGCGCCGGCCGCTCGCTCGGGGGGCCGCCGGCCAGCGCGTACGCCGACAGGCGCGTCCCGCCGTGGGTGTCGGTCGCCGAGGAGGGCGCGTGCGCGTCCGTCGCCGGCAGGACCACCCCGGCCAGCCGTGCCGCCGCCGCACGCGCCTGCGGGTCCGGGGCGGTGCCCGCCGCGTACACCTCGGAACCGTCCGGGGCGATCAGCGCGGCCCACGCCCCCAGGCGGCCGGCGAGCCTGCGCAGCACCGAGGGCACGGGGTCCGGGCGCCCGGCGGCCGCGGCGAGGGCCTGCTGTGCCTCGGTGACGTGCCGCAGTTCACGGACCCGGGCCTCGCCCATGGCCTGCCAGACGGCCCGCGCGACGGCGGTGAAGGGGGTCCGCGGCGGCACCTCCACCAGCGGCAGGGCGTGCCGGTCGCAGGCGGCGACCAGCGCCGCCGGGGTCTCGTCGTGCACCGGGGCGAGACCGAATCCGAGCGCCGCCGCCCCCGCCTCGACCGTGCGGGCCACGTAGCGGTCCAGGTAGGCGCCGGCGCCCGCCGCCGACGCGAAGTGCACCCCCGCGGTCAGCAGCAGCTCCCCGCCGAGCAGGTACGGGAAGGGGTCCTCCATCTCACTGGTGTGCACCCACTGGACGCGGACGTCCCGGTCGGCCGCGGACGGTCCCGCGACCTGGCGCAGCCCGAGGTCGGGCAGGGCGAGCAGGGTGGCGAGCGGGATCGGCGGCGTGGGCGGCGCCAGGTCCTGACGCGGGGGAGTCATGTGCGTTTCCTCCATCCGGACCGGGTGCGATGGATGAAACGTACACTTCAGCGCTTCTTCCCGGCCGCCTATCGTCGCCGCAAAGGAAAGCCCGCGGCTCCGCCCGCGCGACCGATGGAGGAGGGTTCATGGCCGTCGACTACGCCGTGATCATCGGCTATCTGGCCGGCATGCTCGCCGTGGGCTGGTGGGGCATGCGCCGCGCCAGGTCCAAGAGCGAGTTCCTGGTCGCCGGCCGCAGGCTGGGCCCGTCGATGTACTCCGGCACCATGGCCGCGATCGTCCTCGGCGGCGCCTCCACCATCGGCGGCGTCGGCCTCGGCTACCAGTACGGCCTGTCCGGCGCCTGGATGGTCTTCACCATCGGCCTCGGCCTGCTGGCGCTGAGCGTCTTCTTCTCGGCCCGCATCGCCCGCCTGAAGGTCTACACCGTCTCCGAGATGCTCGACCTGCGCTACGGCGGCTCGGCCGGCGTCATCTCCGGCATCGTCATGTGGGCGTACACGCTGATGCTCGCGGTGACCTCGACGATCGCCTACGCGACGATCTTCGACGTCCTGTTCGGGATGGACCGCACCCTGGCGATCATCCTGGGCGGCGCCGTCGTGGTGGCGTACTCCACGCTGGGCGGCATGTGGTCGATCACGCTCACCGACATGGTGCAGTTCGTGGTCAAGACCCTCGGCGTGCTGGTCCTGCTGCTGCCGATCGCGGTGATCAAGGCGGGCGGCTTCGCGGAGATGAAGGCGCAGCTGCCGAGCGAGTACTTCGCGCCCCTGGGCATCGGCGGGCAGACGATCTTCACCTACGTGCTGATCTACACCTTCGGCATGCTCATCGGCCAGGACATCTGGCAGCGCGTGTTCACCGCCCGCAGCGACAGGATCGCCAAGCTCGGCGGCACCGTCGCCGGTGTCTACTGCCTCGTCTACGCGATCGCCGGCGCCGTCATCGGCACCGCCGCCAAGGTGCTGTACCCGAACCTGGCCGCGGCCGACGACGCCTTCGCCACCATCGTCAAGGACGCGCTGCCGGTGGGCGTGCGCGGCCTGGTGCTGGCCGCCGCGCTCTCCGCGGTGATGTCCACCTCCTCCGGCGCGCTGATCGCCTGCGCCACCGTGGCCAACAACGACATCTGGTCGCGGCTGCGCGGCGTGGTCGGCCGCGGGCGGGACGGCGAAGAGAGCGCGCACGACGAGGTCTCGGGCAACCGCGTCTTCATCCTGATCATGGGCGTGGTCGTCATCGTCACCGCCATCGCGCTGAACAACGTCGTCGAGGCGCTGACCGTGGCGTACAACCTGCTCGTCGGCGGGCTGCTGGTACCGATCCTCGGCGGTCTGCTGTGGCGGCGCGGCACCGCGGCGGGCGCCCTCGCCTCGGTGGCCGTCGGCGGCCTGGCCGTCGTGGGCCTGATGGTCTGGAAGGGCATCCTGGCCAACGAGCCGGTCTACTACGGCCTGCTGGCCTCCCTCGTCGTCTACGTCGCGGTGAGCCTCGCCACCAAGCCGACCGATGCCGCCGTGCTGGCGGCCTGGCGGGAGCGGCTGGCCGGACGGACTCCCGTCCCGGCCGCCGAGGGGACCGTTCCGGTCGGATAAAGTCACAAAGCGAGCAGAGCGCAACGAAGCGTACGAAAGAAGGCAGTTACCCATGAGCAGCACCGAACCGCGCGGCCCCATCGACTCCTCCCGCACCCCGCGGTACGCCGGTCCCGCCACGTTCGCGCGGCTCCCGCGCCTCGACGAGGTCGGCACCACCGACGTCGCCGTGGTCGGCGTGCCCTTCGACGCGGGCGTCTCCTACCGCCCCGGCGCCCGCTTCGGCGGCAACGCGATCCGCGAGGCCTCCCGTCTGCTGCGCCCGTACAACCCGGCGCAGGACGCCTCGCCCTTCGCCCTCGCCCAGGTCGCGGACGCCGGTGACATCGCCGCCAACCCGTTCAACATCAACGAGGCCGTCGAGACGATCCAGGCCGCCGCCGACGACCTGCTCGACACCGGCGCCCGCCTGATGACCCTCGGCGGCGACCACACCATCTCACTGCCCCTGCTGCGCGCCATGGCCCGCAAGCACGGCCCGGTCGCCCTGCTCCACTTCGACGCCCACCTCGACACCTGGGACACCTACTTCGGGGCCGAGTACACCCACGGCACCCCGTTCCGCCGGGCCGTGGAGGAGGGCGTCCTCGACACCTCCGCGCTCTCCCACGTCGGCACCCGCGGCCCGCTGTACGGCAAGCAGGACCTCACCGACGACGAGAAGATGGGCTTCGGCATCGTCACCTCCGCCGACGTCTACCGGCGCGGCGCCGACGAGGTCGCCCAGCAGCTGCGCGAGCGCATCGGCGACCGCCCCCTGTACATCTCCATCGACATCGACGTCCTCGACCCGGCCCACGCCCCCGGCACCGGCACCCCCGAGGCCGGCGGCATCACCTCCCGCGAGCTGCTGGAGATCCTGCGGGGCCTGGCCTCCTGCCACCTGATCTCCGCCGACGTCGTCGAGGTCGCCCCCGCCTACGACCACGCCGAGATCACCAGCGTCGCGGCTTCCCACACCGCGTACGAGCTGACCACGATCATGACCCGGCAGATCGCGGCCGGCCGCGCATGAGCGGGCGCAACGGCGGCGACCTGGTCGTCGAATCCCTGACGGCGCTCGGCGCGACGACGGTCTTCGGCCTGCCCGGGCAGCACGCGCTGGGCGCCTTCGACGCGCTGCGGCGCTCGAAGCTGGAGTACGTGGGCCTGCGCGTGGAGAACAACGCGGGCTTCGCCGCGGACGCGTACGCCCGCGTCACGGGCGGCGCCGCGCCGCTGCTGGTCTCCACCGGCCCCGGCGCGCTGATGACGCTCGCCGCCCTGCAGGAGTCGGCCGCCGCCTCGGCGCCGGTCGTCGCCATCGGCAGCCAGGTGCCGGTCGCCGGGCTCGGCGGCGGCCGCCACGGCTACCTGCACGAGCTCGCCGACCAGAAGGCGTCGTTCCGCGACATCGTCAAGTCGGTGCACACCGTCCGCACCGCCTCCCAGATCCCCTCGGCCCTCGCCGCCGCCTGGGAGTCGGCGCTGACCGCGCCGTACGGGCCGGTCTGGGTGGAGATCCCGCAGGACGTGCTGCTCGCCCCCGTCACGGTGCCGCCGGTCGGGGAACTGGCGGCCGGGCCCCGGCCGCTGCGTCCTCGCGCCGAGCTGATCGCCGAGGCGGCGGCGCTGCTGTCCCGCGCCGAGCGGCCGGTCGTGCTGGCCGGCGGCGGTGTCGTGCGCGCGGGGGCCGAGGCCGAGCTGCGCGCCCTCGCCGAGCGGCTCGACGCCCCGGTCGCCTGCACCTTCGGCGGCAAGGGGGCCTTCCCGTGGGAGCACCCGCTGTCGCTGCGGAGCTGGCTGGAGGACCGGCACACCACGGACTTCCTGGAGGAGGCCGACGTCGTGCTGGTCGTCGGATCCGGGCTGGGCGAGCTCTCCTCGAACTACCACACCTTCCGCCCGCGCGGCCGGGTGATCCAGGTCGAGGCCGACCTCGGCAAGCTGGAGTCCAACCACCCGGCGCTCGGCATCCACGCCGACGCCCGGCTCGCCCTCGGCGCGCTCGCCGCGGCCGTGGACGAGCGCCGCGACGCGGGCGCGCCCGAGGCGGTGGCGGCACTGCTGGAGCGGGTCCGGGAGCGTCTCGACGGCCAGGACCTCGGCCTGGAGCAGCGCGTCCTCGCCGCCGTCCGCGACGCCCTCCCCGAGGACGCCCCCAGCTTCTGGGACATGACGATCCTCGCCTACTGGGCCTGGTCCGCCTGGCCCGGCCCGATGCACTCCGCCCAGGGCGCCGGCGGTCTCGGCTACGGCTTCCCCGCCGCGCTGGGCGCTGCCGCCGCGGACCGCACCCGGCCGGTGCTGGCCGTGTCGGGCGACGGCGGCGCGATGTACTCGATCGCCGAGCTCGCCACGGCCCGGCAGTACGGCCTGCCCGTCACCTGGCTGATCGTCGACGACGGCGGTTACGGCATCCTGCGCGAGTACATGACGGACGCCTTCGGCGAGGCCACCGGCACCGAGCTGGCCCGGCCGGACTTCGTCGCACTCGCCGGCGCCTTCGGCGTCCCGGCGGTCCGCACGAGCCCCGAGCGGCTCCGGGACGACCTCGCGGACGCCCTCGCGGCGCCCGGCCCCTGCGTGGTCGTGCTCCCCGTGCTGCTGCGGATGTTCGCGCCGACGCACCTGGGGTGAACCGGCGCCCGGTCCCGGCCAAGGGGGAAACGTTTCGTCAGACTTTGTCCCGAGGCCTCCGCCCGAGCGTTGTCGGACCCTCGTCGTAGTTTTGTTGCGGGAGGATGAAATCCGCACTCCAGGGCGTTGTGATCCTCCGGCGAAAAGGACGGGACGGGAGGACACCGGGTGGCGGCGAAGGACGACGAAGCGAAGGCCGGCGAGGCCGTGAGGGCCGAGGGCTGGCTGCGGCGGCTGATGGGGTACTGCTGGCGCTACCGGGGGAACGTGGGCCTCGCGCTCGGTTCCTCGCTCGCCGGCATGGCCGTGATGGCCCTCGTGCCGCTCGTCCCCAAGCTGATCATCGACGACGTCATCGTCAAGCACGACAAGCCGCTCGCCCCCTGGGCGGCCGTGCTGATCGCCGCCGCGGTCGTGGTCTACCTGATGACCTTCCTGCGGCGTTTCTACGGCGGCAGGCTCGCCCTCGACGTGCAGCACGACATGCGCACCGACATGTTCCACTCGCTCACCCGGCTGGACGGCGCGCGCCAGGACGAGCTCAACACCGGCCAGGTCGTCGGCCGGGCCACCAGTGACCTGCAGCTCATCCAGGGCCTGCTCTTCATGGCGCCCATGATGATCGGCAACGTCCTGCTCTTCGTCCTGTCGATCGTCGTGATGTTCGTGCTCTCGCCGATGCTGACCCTGATCGCCCTCGCCGTCGCGCCCGCCCTGTGGTTCCTGGCCGACCGCAGCCGCAAGCGGCTCTTCCCCGCCACCTGGTACGCCCAGGGCCAGGCCGCCGCCGTCGCCGGGATCGTGGACGGCTCGGTGACCGGCGTCCGCGTCGTGAAGGGCTTCGGCCAGGAGCAGCAGGAGATGTCCAAGCTGCGCTCGGTCAGCGAGCGCCTCTTCGCCGGACGGCTGCGCACCATCAGGTTCAACGCGCGCTACGGTCCCGCGCTCCAGGCGGTGCCCTCGCTCGGGCAGGTCGGCATGCTGGCGCTCGGCGGCTGGATGGCCGTGAAGGGCCAGATCACCCTGGGCACCTTCGTCGCGTTCTCGACCTACCTCGCCCAGCTGACCGGCCCGGTGCGCATGCTCACGATGATGCTCACCGTCGGCCAGCAGGCCAGGGCCGGGGTCGAGCGCGTCACCGAGCTCATCGACACCCGGCCCAGCCTGGAGGAGGGCGCCGGGCAGCTGCCCCGCGAGGCCCCGGCCACCGTCGAGTTCGACCACGTCAGCTTCGGCTACGACCGCACCCGTCCCGTGCTGGACGACTTCTCGCTGACCGTCGAGCCCGGCGAGACCGTCGCCGTCGTCGGCGCCTCCGGCAGCGGCAAGTCGACCGTCTCGCTGCTGCTGCCCCGCTTCTACGACGTGACCGGCGGCGCCGTCCGCGTCGGCGGCCGCGACGTGCGCGAGCTCACCTTCGACTCCCTGCGCGACGCCATAGGGCTCGTCCCGGAGGACAGCTTCCTGTTCTCCGACACCGTCCGCGCCAACATCGCCTACGGCCACCCCGACGCCACCGACGAGCAGATCCTCACCGCGACCCGGCACGCCCAGGCGGACGAGTTCATCAGCGCCCTGCCCGAGGGGTACGCGACCGTCGTCGGCGAGCAGGGACTGACCCTCTCCGGCGGCCAGCGCCAGCGCGTCGCCCTGGCCCGCGCCATCCTCACCGACCCGCGGCTGCTCGTCCTGGACGACGCGACCTCCGCCGTGGACGCCCGCGTCGAGGCCGAGATCCACGACGCGCTGCGCGAGGTGATGGCGGGCCGCACGACGCTGCTCATCGCCCACCGGCGCTCCACCCTCGCCCTCGCCGACCGGATCGCCGTGCTGGAGGCCGGCCGGCTGGTCGACGTGGGCACCCACGAGGAGCTGGAGGCCCGCTGCGCGCTGTACCGGCGGCTGCTCACCGACCCCGACGAGCTCGGCTCGGACGTCGTCACCCACGACCCCGCGGGCGAGGTCGTGCCGCTGACCGAGTGGCCCGGCGAGGGCGCGATCGCGGCCCCGGCGGCACGTCCCGCCGCCGAGGCGCCCGCGGAGGGCGGCGTGACGGCGGCCCTGTGGCCGCAGGACCGCCGGCACCGCGACGAGGACACCGGGCGGACGCAGTCGGCGCCCTCCCCGGCCGCCGCGCGCGGCGGCCCGGGCGGCATGGCCTCGGCCATGGCCGGGATGCCCGCCACCCCCGAGCTGCTCGCGCAGGTGGCGGCGCTGCCCCCGGCCCTGGACACCCCGGACGTCGACGAGGACCAGGCGGCCTCCGTCGAGAAGGACTTCGGCCTGCGCAGTCTGCTGCGCGGCTTCCGCGGCCCCCTGCTGCTCAGCCTGCTGTTCGTCGCCGTCGACGCGCTGGCCGGGCTGCTGCTGCCGGTCCTGATCCGGCACGGCATCGACTCCGGTGTGCGGCAGGCCGCGCTCGGCGCCGTCTGGGCCGCCTCGCTGCTGGGGCTGGCCGTGGTCGCCGCGCAGTGGGGCGCGCAGTGGGGCTCCACGCGCCTGACCGGCCGTACCGGCGAGCGCGTGCTCTACACGCTCCGGGTGAAGATCTTCTCCCACCTGCACCGGCTCGGGCTCGACTACTACGAGCGCGAGCTGAGCGGCCGCATCATGACCCGGATGACGACCGACGTCGACGCGCTGTCGACGTTCCTGCAGACCGGACTGGTCACCGCGCTCGTCAGCGTGCTCACCTTCCTCGGCATCCTGGTCGCGCTGCTGGTGATCGACGTCCAGCTGGCGCTGATCGTCTTCGCCACCCTGCCGGTGCTCTTCGTCGCCACCTGGGTCTTCCGCCGCAAGTCCGTGAAGGCCTACGAGCTGGCCCGGGAACGGGTCAGCGTCGTCAACGCCGACCTGCAGGAGCACGTCGCCGGGCTCCGCGTCGTGCAGGCCTTCCGGGGCGAGCGCGGTGGCGCCGAGCGCTTCGCCGACCGCAGCGACGCCTACCGTCGGGCGCGTGTGCGCGGGCAGTGGCTGATCTCGGTGTACTTCCCCTTCGTGCAGCTGCTGTCCAGCGTCGCCGCCGCCCTGGTGCTGATCGTCGGCGCCCACCGCGTCGGCGCGGGCACGCTCACCGCAGGCGCCCTGGTGGCCTACCTGCTCTACATCGACCTGTTCTTCTCGCCCGTGCAGCAGCTCTCGCAGGTCTTCGACGGCTACCAGCAGGCGTCGGTGTCCCTGGGCCGCATCCGCGAGCTGCTGCGCACGCCGACCGCCACCCCGCCCGCCGGGTCCCCGCGCGGCGTCGGCCGGCTGCGCGGCGAGATCGCCTTCCACGACGTGCACTTCCGCTACACCGAGGAGGGCGCCGAGGCGCTGTCCGGGATCGACCTGCGGATCCCCGCGGGCCAGACGGTGGCCTTCGTCGGCGAGACGGGCGCGGGCAAGTCGACCCTGGTCAAGATGGTGGCCCGGTTCTACGACCCGACCTCGGGTGCGGTCCTCGTCGACGGCCAGGACATCCGCGAGCTCGACCTGACCGGCTACCGTCAGCGGCTCGGCGTCGTCCCGCAGGAGGCCTACCTCTTCGAGGGGACGGTCCGCGACGCCATCGCCTACGGGCGGATGGACGCCACCGACGCCGAGGTCGAGGCCGCGGCCCGGGCCGTCGGCGCCCACGACATGATCGCCACGCTGGACGGCGGCTACCTGCACGCGGTCTCCGAGCGGGGCCGCAACCTCTCCGCCGGACAGCGGCAGTTGATCGCCCTGGCCCGCGCCGAGCTGGTCGACCCCGACGTCCTGCTGCTCGACGAGGCGACGGCCGCCCTGGACCTGGCCACCGAGGCCCTGGTCAACCGGGCCGCCGACCGGCTCGCCGTACGCCGCACCACCCTGGTCGTCGCCCACCGGCTGACCACCGCCGCCCGCGCCGACCGGGTCGTCCTCCTCGACCACGGCCGGGTCGTCGAGGACGGCACGCACGAGCAGCTCCTCGCCGCCGACGGCCGCTACGCCGAGCTGTGGCGCACCTTCGTCGGCGAGGACGAGAGCAGCGAGGCCGTCGCCTAGGCACCGCCTTCGCGCTTTTGCGGCCCGGACCCCGGTGGTCCGGGCCGCCGCTCTTTGCCCAACGCCCCCTGGCGGCGGGCCACTTCCTCCTCATAGGTTCACGGGCGACGCCCGTCGAACCCCGAAGGAGGGGGCATGCGCAACGCGCTCAGATGGCTGCTGGCGCTGGTGTTGCTCATAGGCACCGCCGGCGGTGGAGCCGCCACCGCGACCGCTGACGAGCCGGACATCAAGGACCGCATCCTGGCGATACCCGGGATGAGCCTGATCGAGGAGAAGCCGGTCACCGGATACCGCTTCTTCGTCCTCGACTACACGCAGCCGGTGGACCACCGGCACCCGTCCAAGGGGACGTTCCAGCAGCGGATCACCGTGCTGCACAAGGGGACCGACCGGCCCACCGTGTTCTACACCTCCGGCTACGGCCTCTCCACGACCCCCTCCCGCCGCGAGCCGACGCAGATCGTGGACGGCAACCAGGTCTCCATGGAGTACCGCTTCTTCACCCCGTCCCGTCCCGCCCCCGCCGACTGGTCGAAGCTCGACATCTGGCAGGCCGCCAGCGACCAGCACCGCATCCACCGGGCGCTGAGCCGGATCTACGCCGGGAACTGGCTCGCCACCGGCGCCAGCAAGGGCGGCATGACGGCCACGTACTACCGCCGTTTCTACCCGCACGACATGGCCGGCACCGTCGCCTACGTCGCCCCCAACGACGTGGTCAACGACGAGGACTCCGCCTACACCCGTTTCTTCCGCACCGTCGGCACCGCCGACTGCCGGGCGCGGCTGAACGCCGTGCAGCGCGAGGCACTCGTCCGCCGCGGCGAGATCGTCGCCCGCTACCAGCAGTACGCCGCCGACAACGGGCTGACCTTCACCACCGTCGGCAGCGCGGACAAGGCGTACGAGAACGTGGTGCTGGACCTGGTGTGGGCCTTCTGGCAGTACCACCAGCAGTCGGAATGCGCGGACGTGCCCGCGGCGACCGCCACCACGGACGCCCTCTACTCCTTCGTCGACTCCGTCTCCGGCTTCGACTTCTACACCGACCAGGGCCTGGAGTACTACACGCCGTACTACTACCAGGCGGGCACGCAGCTCGGCGCTCCGACCTTCGCGACCCCGCACCTGAAGGGCCTGCTGCGCTACCCCGGGATCTACCAGCCGCGTTCCTACGTGCCGCGTTCCATCCCGATGCGCTTCCAGCCCCGCGCGATGCACGACGTCGACACCTGGGTGCGCCACCACGCCGAGCGCATGCTCTTCGTCTACGGGCAGAACGACCCCTGGGGGGCCGAGCCGTTCCGCCTCTCGCGAGGGGCGCACGACTCGTACGTGATGTGGGCGCCCGGCGCCAACCACGGCGCGGTCATCGGCGCGCTGGGCGCGGCCGACAAGGCGAAGGCCACCGCCGAGGTGCTGGAGTGGGCCGGTGTCGCCCCCGCGGCCGTACGTGCCGACCCCGAGGCGGCCAAGCCGCTGGCGGCCTACGACGCCAAGCTCGACCGGAGCACCGAGGCCGCCGGCCGGCTGCCCTTCTGATCGGGTGTCAGAGCCGGCGGGCGCATCCCACGCCCGCCGGCCCGCCGCCCACCCCGACGTACAGCGCCGTCCCCCGGGGGCAGGACCGGCGCTCGCGGGCCAGCTCCACGACCCGGAACTGCGGGGCGTGCGGCCCGGACCCGTCGCAGGGCGTCTCCTTCACCTGTCCCTTCCGGGAGCTGTAGAGGCAGTCGCCCGCGATCGTCCGGGGCCCGCCGCCCCCGCCGGGATCCCCTGGGTGCGGGGCCTTCAGGTTGCGCATGCAGGCGTACCCCTGGGGACGGGCGGCGGTGACGGTGAGCAGGAAGTCCGTGGTCGGCGGGCAGCGGTCGCCGGCCCGTGTGGTGGGCGGGGGAGCGGGCGACGGCGAGGCGGGCAGCAGCCCGTACAGCCGGCCGACGAACCGGGCCCGGGCGCCCGGGTCCGAGCACGCCACCTCCCGGTAGGAGCCCACCGGGTCGCCGGCCGCGCACTCCCCCTGGTCCAGGAAGACCGCGGCGTGCGTGGCGGGCGGGACGTCCGGGCCGGCGGCGCTGCTGCCCGTGCCGCCCGCGCCCGGCGAGCAGGCGGCGAGCAGCACGGCGACCAGCCATGCCGCACCCAGGAGTTGCCCGGACAACACGCGCATGGCGGCCCCCCACCCGTCCCCCCGGGCGAGTTGCCCGTTTTCGGCAGGATAGGTGGCGTGACCCGTTCCCGGGAGGGGCCGCCCCGCGCGCGGCGGGTTCAGTACCGCAGGCCCCAGCCGACGGGGTAGAGCGTCCGCGCCGGGTCGTCCGCCGCCGGAACGGCCACCGGCAGCTTGCCGCTCGGCCGTACCTTGCCCGCCAGCACCCGTGCGGCCGCACGCATCGACACGTCCGTCCAGCCGTAGGTGGCCAGCGCGGCGGCCACCCCGTCCAGCCGGGCGACGTCGTAGGGGTTGCGGATCGCGATCTGCACCACCGGCACACCTGTGGCGACGAGCGCGGCCACCAGCGCGATCTGACCCGTCGACGCCCCGGTGACGTTGTACGTGGCCACCGCCACGGCGTCCTTGTCCCGCGCGGCGGCCACCGCCTGGTCGATCACGGCCTGGCCCGGCGCGGTCCCGGTCGACAGGACCTGCGCGGTGTGCCCGAGGCCGGCCAGGGCCGCGCCGAGCACCGCGGTGGGCGGCCCGCCGGTGCCCGAGGGCGCGGCAGGGTCGGCGCCGACGACCAGCAGCCGGCGGTGCGCGGGCAGCGGCAGCGCCCCCTGGTTCGCCAGCAGGGTGACGGTGTGTCCGGTGATCCGGTCGGCCTCCGCCAGGTGGCCGCGGGTGCCGACCACCCGGTCCACGCCGCGGTGGGTGACGTACGGGTCGTCGAGCAGCCCGCGCCGCGCCTTGAGCATGAGGACCCGGGTGAGGGACTCGTCGAGGCGTTCCTCGGTGAGCTCGCCGGACTTCACGGCGGCCAGGACGCCCTGCCAGGCGGTCTCCAGGACCGGCGGGTTGAGCAGCTGGTCGGCGCCGGCCTTCAGGGCGAGCACCGGGACCCGGTCGTCGCCGTACTTCTGGCGCACGCCCTCCATGCCGAGGGAGTCGGTGACGACCACGCCGTCGTAACCGAGTTCCTCGCGCAGGATGCCGGTGAGGATGGGCCGGGACAGCGTGGCCGGGTCACCGGAGTCGTCGAGTGCGGGCACCAGGATGTGCGCGGTCATGATCGAGTCGATGCCGGCGGCGATCGCCGCGCGGAAGGGCGGGGCGTCCAGACGCCGCCATTCCTCGAGCGAGTGCGTGATGACCGGCAGTTCGAAGTGGCTGTCGGTGCCGGTGTCACCGTGACCGGGGAAGTGCTTGGCGGTGGCGACGATCCCGGCCCGCTGGTAACCCTCCACCTGGGCGGCGACGAGCGCGGCGACGGCCTTCGGGTCGGCGCCGAAGGAGCGCACCCCGATGACGGGGTTGGCGGGGTTCACGTTGACGTCGGCGACCGGCGCGTAGTCCTGGGTGATGCCCATCGCCGCCAGTTCGGCCCCGGCGACGGCCGCGGCCCGCCGGGCGTCCGCGGTGCTGCCGCCCGCACCGAGCGCCATCCCGCCGGGGAAGAGCGTGGCGGGGGAGCCGACCCGGGCGACGGCGCCGTGCTCCTGGTCGGTGGAGATCAGCAGGGGGATCCTGGAGGCCCGCTGTATGCCGTTGGACAGGTCGGCGATCTGGTGCGGATCGCGGGTGTTGTGGGCCCACGCGAAGTAGATGATGCCGCCGACGTGGTACTTGGCGATCAGCTCGGCCGCGTTGGAGACCCCGATCTCGGCCTGGTTCGCGGCGACGTCGGCCGGATCGGGGGCGGTGGCCGAATGGCCGTACACGCGCATGACGAAGAGCTGGCCGATCTTCTCCTCGATGCTCATGCGGTCGATGAGCGCACGGACGCGTCTGCGGTCCGTCGCGGCCGCGTTCGCGGTGCCCGGGACGCCGAGGGCGAGGGCGGTGGAGGCGGCCGCGGCGGCACCGAGCACCGTACGGCGGGACGGATGGGGACTGCTGTGCATGACGGACTCCTTCCGGCAGGAGGTGGGGGGCGTGCTGAAAGAAACCTTCAAGCAGACACGCTTAGCCGGAAAGTTATTGTCAGTCAATGAGTTGGGCACGCGCCGGGACGAGCCGGGACGGCACCGCGAGCACCGCCGCGTAGCGCTGGGTCTGGATGCAGCGGATGGTCTCGTCCCCGGTGGGGGACGCCGACAGCTCCCGCCGGCCGATGGTCAGGACGGCTCCGGTGGGCCGGCAGCCCGTCAGCAGGAAACCGAAGCGCCGCTCGTCACCGCGCCGCGGATGCCGTGCCAGTTGCTCGCGCAGAGCGGCGGCCCCCTTGCGGGGCAGACCGGCGAGGAAGGCCTCGAGCTGCCGGGACGAGGTGACCTCGGTGCTGCGGCGGCCGCCGGGCTCCCGGGTGTCCTCGAGACCGCCGAACGCCAGCGTGCTCCCCGGGGCGGGCGGATCGGCCCGCGGGTCCGTCTCCTGCGCGAAGCGCGGCCGCTTCGGCATCCGGTCGCGCGGTACCTCGAACACGGCCACCACCTGGTTGGCGACCAGGCACTGGCCCATCGGGGTCTGCGCGAGACCGAGCACCAGCCGGTCGCCGCTGCGGAAGAGGATCGCGTCCTTCGTGCTGTTGCAGCCGGTGGTGCGGCTCCAGGCGACCAGGACCGAGCGCGAGAAGTCGGTCCGTGCGGCGCGCTGGGCGATGGCGTCGGCGATCTGCGGCGCCGACTTCATGAAGTAGCCGGGAAACCGGCTCAGGTCGCGCTCGCCGTCGAGGACCGTGTGCACCGCGGGCACCCCGCGCGTGGTCTCGGTGAAGTACACGCGCCGGGTGGAGACCGCCCCGTTCCCAGGCGGGGACGCCGCGGTGGACGGTGCCGGGTCCGCGGGTGCGGAGGCCGCCGTGCCCGGGCCGGCGGGCACGGTGGTGATCGCGGAGGGGGCGGGGCCGCCACCGGCGCTGTCGGAGGGGGGCAGACCGGTGGCGGGCTGCTGCCGGCCGCATGCGGCCGAGAGCGTCGTCAGTGACGCAGCCAGCAGCGCGACCGACACCGCTTTGCGGAAGCTTCCCAGCAGCACGCCGGTTGGACGGGATCGGTACGGAAACGGTTCCCTGCGGGTGGATGACATCCGCCCATGGTCAGGCAACGACCCGGGGGTAGTGGACGCGCAACGCCCGAACCGTCTCCGTGATGGCCGGACGTCGCGACGCCCCGGTCCGCCACAAGGCGTACAGGCGCCGCACGGGCGCCGGCTCCAGCGGCACCACGACCACCCCGTCCGGTACCGGCCCGCGCCCCAGCCGCGGCACCAGCGCGATCCCCAGCCCGGCCGCCACCAGCGCCAGTTGCGTCTGGTACTCGGCGACCTGGAACGCCAGGTCCGGCTCGGTGCCCGCCTCCCGCAGGGTCCGCACCAGCCAGTCGTGGCACACGTGTCCGGGCGGCTGGCAGATCCACCGCTGGTCGACGACGTCCTCGCGGACCAGTGCCGCGCGGGCCGCCAGCGGATGCCCGGCGGGGACGAGCACGTCGCAGCGGTCCTCGCCGATCACCACCCGCTCCAGGCCCTCGGGCGCGGGCAGCGGGGCGATGTCCCAGTCGTGCACCACGGCCAGGTCGACGACGCCGCGGGAGACCAGGTCGACCGACAGGTGCGCACCCTCCTCCACCAGCCGCAGCTCCAGCGACGGGTGGGCGGCCGTCAGCCCGGCCAGCACCTGCGGGAGCAGACCGCGCGCGGCGGTCGGGAAGGCGGCCATGGTCAGCCGCCCGGTGGGGCGGCCGCGCCGTTCCTCCAGCGCCACCTCGGCCCGCTCCACGATCGCCATCAGCTCCTGCGCGGTCTCCGCCAGCAACTGGGCGGCCTCGGTGAGCGCCACGCCGCGGCCCTGCCGCTCCAGGAGCGTCGTGCGGGTCTCCCGCTCCAGCTTCGCGATCTGCTGGGACACCGCGGACGCGGTGTAGCCGAGGGCCGTGGCCGCCGCCCCCACCGATCCGTGCACATGCACGGCGTGCAGCGCCCGCAGCCGGGCCAGGTCCAGCATCCGTTCACCTCGTCATCCCGTGCGCCGGAGGCGCACCATTCAGCAACGCTGAAGCCGACAGTGCAGTAATGCTCGCTGGTGCTTAAGGGTACGGTGCCCGATGCTGGAGCGATGCGACCGGTACACCTCGCCCTCGCGGTCCTCGTCGCCGCGGTCTGGGGCGTCAACTTCGTGGTCATCGAGGTCGGGCTGGGCCACTTCCCGCCGCTGCTCTTCTGCGCCCTGCGCTTCCTCGTCGCCGCCGTGCCCGCGGTCTTCTTCGTCCGCCGGCCCGGCGTCGCGCTGCGCTGGATCGTGGCCGTCGGGCTCGTCCTCGGCGTCGCCAAGTTCGGCCTGCTCTTCATCGGCATGGACCAGGGCATGCCCGCCGGGCTGTCCTCCCTGGTGCTGCAGGTCCAGGCGGTCTTCACCGCCCTCCTCGCGGTCGCCCTGCTGGGCGAGCGGCCCGGCCGGCTGCGGATCGCGGGCATGGGCGTCGCGTTCGCGGGGATCGGCGTCGCCGCGTACGACGAGGGCACCTCGGGGCCGCTCGGCGCGTTCGTGCTGGTCGTCGCGGCCGCCGCCTTCTGGGGGCTGTCCAACGTCCTCACCCGGCGCGCCGCCCCGCCGGACGCGCTGAGCTGGATGGTCTGGGTCAGCCTCGTCCCGCCGCTGCCGCTGCTCGCCCTCTCCCTGGTCTTCGAGGGCCCCGCCGCGGACGCCGCCGCGCTGCGCGGCCTCGACTGGAGCGGCGCCGGCGCGATCGTCTACGTCGCCTGGGTCACCACCGTCTTCGGCTTCGGCGCCTGGGGTTTCCTGCTGCGGACGTACGACGCCTCCGCGGTGGCCCCGTTCTCCCTGCTCGTCCCGGTCTTCGGCATGACCTCGGCGGCCCTGCTGCTGGACGAGGGCGTCGGCCCGCTGCGCTGGGCGGCCGCCGTGCTGCTGGTGGGCGGCGTCGCCGTGACGTCGCTGGGCTCGCTCCGGGCGGGCGCCGGGCTCAGGCCGACTCGCCGAGCAGCTGCAGCAGGTGCGAACGCCCCCGCGACAGCAGCTCCGGCAGCGCCCGGACCTGCGGGTACCAGAGCTTCTCGTACTCCCAGCACAGCCAGCCGTCCCAGCCCGCGCGGCTGAGCACCTCCACCGTGCCGGCCAGCGGCAGCGCCCCGTGGCCGAGCGGCAGCGGGGCGGTGTCCTGCGCCGAGGAGACGTCCTTGACCTGCACGTAGCCCAGGTAGGGGGCGAGCACCGGGTAGGTGTGCTCGGGCTGTTCGCCACCCAGCCAGGGGTGCATCACGTCCCACAGCGCACCCGCGTGGTGATGACCCACCAGGCCCAGGATCCGCGCGACGTCCGCGCCGGTCGGGTGCGAGTCGTGGGTCTCCAGCAGCACCCGCACGCCCGCGTCCGCCGCCTCCGCGGCCACCGCCGCCAGCCGGCGGGCCGCCCGGGTGTCGGCGGCGTCCCCGTCGTCGTCACCGGCGCCGGGGAACACCCGTACGTAGGGGGCGCCGAGGTCGGCGGCGAGGCGTACGTGGTCGCGCAGGCCGCGCAGCGCCGGAGCGTCCTCACCCGGCGCTGCCACCTGCACGTAGGAGGCGACCGCCAGCACCGCGACACCGGAGCCCCGGAACTCCCCGGCCACGTCCGCGCGCTGCCGCTCCGTCAGGCCGCTGTGCACCGGCTCCTCGTGGCCCGCCCGCAGCTCCACGCCGTGGTAACCGTGCTCCGCGGCGAGCCGGACCACGTCCGGCACGGGGAGCCCCGGCACGCCGAGGGTCGAGAACGCGAGCTTCACTTTTCGGACGTTACAGCATCAGCCGCCAGTCCTGCCCGACGAGATCGCGGCCGAAACTGCGGTGCGGCTCCTCCCCGACGAGCTCGAAACCGGCCGCCTCGTAGATCCGCCGGGCGGAGACCAGCACGTCGTTCGTCCACAGCACCAGCTCGCGGCGACCGGTCGCGCGGGCGTGCCCGACGCAGGCGTCGACCAGCCGCCGGCCGATGCCGTGGCCCCGGGCGGCCGGGTCCACCAGCAGCAGGCGCAGCCGTGCCGTGCCGGGCTCGTCGGTGCGTACGCAGAAGACGCAGCCGGCGCGCTCGCCGTCCAGTTCGGCGATCCACGCCCGCTCGTGGCCGTCCGCGACGATCCGGGCGACGAGGGTCTCGTACTCGGCGTTCCAGCCGTACTCCTCGGCGTAGACCTCGGCATTGCGCTGGACCACCCAGCCGAGGTCACCGGGCCGCGGCTCGCGCAGCCGGACCCGCGGCCCGGGAGGTGTCCCTGTCGCGGCGGTACCGCCGAGGACGTCGCGGACGGTGCGCATGGCCTCCGTCAGGCGTTCGCGGTCGCCCGGGGCGAGCCCGCCGACCATGGTCGCGACGGCTTCCCGCGACCGGTCCTCCAGGAGCCGGGCGGCCTCGCGGCCGTCGGGGGTCAGCTCCACGCGCTGCCGCCGGGCGTCCCGTGGTGACGGCGCGCGGGTCACCAGTCCCCGCTCCCCGAAGGCCGCCAGCATCCGGCTGAGCTGCCCGGCGTCCACGGACAGGGCCGTGCGCAGGTCGGCGGCGTCCAGCCCGCCGCCGGCGGCGTGGGCGAGCTCGTACAGGACGCGGGCCTCGGTGAGGGTGTACGGGGTGTGCAGATGGCGGCTGTAGTCGAGCGCGCCGATGAGGTTGGTGTAGAAGCGGTTGAACGCCCGGATCTCCTGGACGGCCACGGCGGTTCCCCTCGCGGAAATTCTTTGACTGCGTCAAAGGTATCCGTGGAGGGTGGTTCTGGACAGGCGCCGGCGCGCCGGGTGTCCCGCCCGGCCCGGGATCTTTTATGTGCCGCTTCGCGGTGCCGCGGTCGAGGCCCGCACCATCAGCTCCGTCCGTACGGTCGCGAGGCCGCCCGGAGGCGGTGCCTGGCGGCCCATGACCAGGCGGCCGGCGCGGGCGCCCGCCTCCTGCAGCGGTATGCGCACCGTCGTGAGCGCGGGCGCGGCGTCCACGCTGAAGGGCAGGTCGTCGAAGCCGGCGACCGAGACGTCCTCGGGGATGCGCAGCCCGCGCTCGCGCAGCGCCGCGCAGACGCCGAGCGCCACCGTGTCGTTGGCGGCGACGACCGCGGTCAGCCCCGGCTCGCGGCGCAGCAGTTCCAGCGCCGCGTCGTACCCGGAGGAGCGGTCGTAGTAGCCGTGCACGGTGAGGCGGTCGAGCTCGGCGGGGGAGCCCGCGAGCCCGGCCTCGGCCAGGGCGGCACGGTGGCCCTCCAGGCGGTGCCGGGTGGTGCTGCGCTCCGCGGGGCCCGCGACGTAGCCGATGGTGCGGTGGCCGAGGGCCAGCAGGTGCTCGGTGAGGCGCTGCGCGCCGCCGCGGTTGTCGAAGGCGACGGTCATCACGGCGTCCGCGGCGGGGCCGGCCAGTTCGGCGAGTTCCGGCAGGGGCGGGCGCCCGCACAGGACGATCCGGGTGCCGGAGGCGGCGAGCCGGGCGAGGCGGGCGGCGACGGCGGCGCTGTGCCCGGTGCCTTCCACGGCGCCCCCGGTGAGCACCACGCCCGCGGCACGCTGCCGCTCCAGCAGGGTCAGGTAGTTGAGCTCGGCCTCGGGGGAGCCCCCGGTGTTGCAGACCACGGCGAGTTTCCCGGCGCCCGCGGGCAGCCCGGGCGGATGCTCGGTGCCGCCGCTGATCTCGCTCTGCACGGCGCTGGCGATGAGCCCGAAGAAGGGGTCGGCGACGTCGTTGACGAGTACCCCGACCAGGTCGGAGGTGGCGGCGGCCAGTGCGCGGGCGTGCCCGTTCACGACGTAGTCGAGGTCGTCGACGGCCCGCAGGACCCGCTCGCGCGTACTGCCCGCGACCGGGTAGTTGCCGTTCAGGACACGCGACACGGTTGCGGCGGACACTCCGGCGCGCGCCGCCACGTCGGCCAGGGTCACTGCCATCTTGTCTGTTTCCTCCGGGTCGGTCCTCCCCGGGCCGTCCGCCCGTAGCCGCACATGCTCTCACCTCGGGGGCCGGTGGGGGAGCGGAGTCGCACAGCACCTTGCGCAGGGCGTTCCACCGCCCTGGGGTCACTCTAGGTGAAAGCGCTTTCTGTCGTCATTCGGGAGCCAAGAGGTGCGACCGGGGCCGGGGGCCTGCCCCGCTCGCGATCCCGGTCCCGGCTCCCCCGTCGCGCGCGATCCGGTAGCGCCGAGGGTCCCGGCCCGGGAGGCGTGCTGGCGCTCGGGAGCGGTGGCCGCGGCAGGGCGCCCGTGCGGCGCCCTGCCGGCGACCCTCGCCGAGGGCTCCCCGGGGCGTCCGGCGCCCGCCCGTGTCGCGGTCCCACGCACCCCGGCCACCGTGCGGGCCGGGGTGTGCGGGACCGCCGGGGCGAGGGTGCCCCGGACGCGGCGGCGTCCCCGCAACCGGGACGATGTCTCCACGTCAGGCGGTGGGCAAGCGCTTTCTTCCCGAAGTCTTTCCCCTTGTCGAAGGTGTTCGGCGGCGGTTAGCGTAGAGCGAGGAAAGCGCTTGCTGCCGCTCGGCGCCCCGCCGGAGAGAGGAACCTCACGTGACACGCAGGACCGTGCGGATCGCCATGAACGGCGTCACCGGCCGTATGGGCTACCGCCAGCACCTCGTCCGCTCGATCCTCGCCCTGCGCGAACAGGGCGGGCTCGACCTCGGCGACGGCACCGTGCTGTGGCCCGAGCCCGTCCTCGTCGGCCGCCGCGAGCACGCGCTGCGCGCCCTCGCCGACCGCCACGGCCTGGACCCCGCCCTGGTCTCCACCGACCTGGACGCCGTGCTCGCCGACCCCGCCACCGAGATCTACTTCGACGCCCAGGTCACCGGTGCCCGCGAGGAGGCGATCACCAAGGCGATCGCCGCCGGCAAGCACATCTACACCGAGAAGCCCACCGCGACCGGTCTGGACGGAGCGCTGCGGCTGGCCCGCCTGGCCACCGCCGCCGGCGTCCGCCACGGCGTCGTCCAGGACAAGCTCTTCCTCCCCGGCCTGCTCAAGCTCCGGCGGCTGGTCGACGGCGGCTTCTTCGGGCGGATCCTCTCCGTCCGCGGCGAGTTCGGCTACTGGGTCTTCGAGGGCGACTGGCAGTCCGCCCAGCGCCCCTCCTGGAACTACCGCGCCGAGGACGGCGGCGGCATCGTCGTCGACATGTTCCCGCACTGGGAGTACGTCCTGCACGAGCTGTTCGGCCGCGTGCTGTCCGTGCAGGCGCTCGCCACCACGCACGTGCCGCAGCGCTGGGACGAGCAGCACAAGCCCTACGACGCCACGGCCGACGACGCCGCATACGGGATCTTCGAGCTCGAGGGCGGCGTGGTCGCCCAGGTCAACTCCTCCTGGGCCGTGCGCGTCCACCGGGACGAGCTGGTGGAGTTCCAGGTCGACGGCACCGAGGGCTCGGCCGTCGCGGGGCTGCGCACCTGCCGTGCCCAGCACCGCTCCGCCACCCCCAAGCCGGTCTGGAACCCCGATCTGCCCGCCACCGAGGTCTTCCGCGACCAGTGGCAGGAGGTCCCGGACAACGGCGAGTTCGCCAACGGCTTCAAGGCCCAGTGGGAGCTGTTCCTGCGCCACGTCCACCTCGACGAGCCCTACACCTGGGACCTGCTGGCCGGTGCCCGCGGCGTACAGCTCGCGGAACTGGGCCTGAGGTCCTCCGCCGAGGGCCGCCGTCTCGACGTACCGGAGCTGACCCTGTGACCGTGACGCTCCTTCACCTCCCCACCGAGACGGGCGAGCTGTACGCCTACCGGCCGCGCACCGAGCCCGCGGCCCACGCCGGGGCCCCCGCGACGGCGGACGAGCCGGGCAGCCGCGTCGTCTATGCGGCGGCCCACGTCGTCGCCGACCCCTTCCGCACCGCGGCCGACCGGCCCGCCGCGCTGGACTGGGAGGCCACGCTGGCCTTCCGCCGTCACCTGTGGTCGCACGGACTCGGCGTCGCCGAGGCCATGGACACCGCCCAGCGCGGCATGGGCCTGGACTGGGCCGGGGCCGCCGAACTGATCCGCCGCTCCTCGGCCGAGGCCCGTGCCGAGGGCGGCCGTATCGCCTGCGGCGTGGGCACCGACCAACTGGCGTCCACCGAGTTCGGCCACCCCTACGGCCTCACGGAGATCCGGGCCGCCTACGAGGAGCAGCTCGCCGTCGTCGAGGACGCCGGCTCGCGGGCCGTCCTCATGGCCTCCCGTGCGCTGGCCGCCGTCGCCAAGGGGCCCGACGACTACCTGGAGGTCTACGGCCACCTCCTGCGCCAGGCCGCCGGGCCCGTCGTGCTGCACTGGCTGGGCCCGATGTTCGACCCCGCACTGGAGGGTTACTGGGGCGGCACGGACCTGGACGCGGCCACGAGCACCTTCCTCGAGGTGGTCGCCGCCCACCCGGGCAAGGTCGACGGCGTCAAGATCTCCCTGCTCGACGCCGGGCGCGAGGTCGAGCTGCGCCGCCGCCTCCCCGACGGCGTGCGCTGCTACACCGGCGACGACTTCCACTATCCCGAGCTGATCGCCGGCGACGACCGGGGCTTCAGCCACGCCCTGCTCGGCGTCTTCGATCCGCTCGCGCCGCTCGCCGCACGGGCCGTGCGCCTGCTGGACGACGGCGACCCCGGTGGCACCGGCGACCCCGCTGGCACCGGTGGCACGGCGGGCTTCCGGGCGCTGCTCGACCCCACCGTCGAGCTGTCCCGCCACCTCTTCGGCGCCCCGACCCGCCACTACAAGACGGGTGTCGTCCTCCTCGCCTGGCTGGCCGGCCACCAGTCGCACTTCACGATGGTCGGTGGTCTCCACTCGGCACGCTCCCTCCCCCATCTGGCCCGCGCCTACGAACTGGCCGACCGGATCGGACTGTTCCCCGACCCGGCGCTCGCCGCGTCCCGTATGAGCCGGCTCCTCTCCGTGTACGGAGTGTGACATTGCGCACTGACAACCGGACCTCCGGCGACCTCGCCCGGCTCAGCATCAACCAGGAGACCGTGCGGCAACTGCCCCTCCCCGAGCTGGTCGAGGGGCTGGTGACGCTCGGTGTCCCCGGCGTCGGACTGTGGCGCGGGCCGGTGCGGGAGTACGGCGTCGAGGCGACCGCGAAGCTGGTGCGCGGAGCCGGGCTCACGGTCACCACGCTCTGCCGTGGCGGCTTCTTCACCGCCTCCGACCCGGACGAGCGCGCCGCTGCGCTCGCCGACAACCGGGCGGCCCTGGACGAGGCGGCGGCCCTGGGCACCGGCACCCTCGTCCTGGTCTCCGGCGGCCTCCCGGCCGGGGACCGCGACATCGCCGGCGCCCGTGAACGCGTCGCCGACGCGGTCGCCGAGCTCGCTCCGTACGCGCGGGAACGCGGAGTGCGCCTGGCGATCGAGCCGCTGCACCCGATGTACGCCTCCGACCGCTGTGTCGTGTCGACCCTCGGCCAGGCACTGGACATCGCCGAGCGCTTCCCCGCGGAGCAGGTCGGGGTGGTCGTGGACACCTATCACCTGTGGTGGGACGACCGGGCGGCCGGCGGCATCGCCCGGGCCGGCGCCGGCGGCCGGATCGCCTCGTTCCAGCTCGCCGACTGGGTCACCCCGCTCCCCAAGGGGGTGCTCCTGGGCCGCGGCCAGCTCGGTGACGGCTGCGTCGACCTGCGCGGGTTCCGCGAGCGGGTGGACGCCGCCGGCTACGCGGGAGCCGTCGAGGTGGAGATCTTCAACCCCGCGCTGTGGGCGCGCGACGGCGCCGAGGTGCTGGCCGAGACGGCCGACAGGTACCGCCGGCACGTGCTCTGAGAAATCCCTGGAAATTTCTTCCGGAAGCCGTGCAACCATCCCCCGGGCCGGTGTGTCTATGTAGCGTCAAGACCCAGAGGGGGGCCTCGCAAGGGTCTTGAGTGGGGGAGAGCGCGGCACCCGGAGGGGGCTCGGGGTCTCGCGCAGAGGGAGGGGAACGCCAAAGGGGTCCGGCTCAGCCGGACCCCTTTCGCCATGTCCGACCACTTGCCGCCGCTCGCCCGGTCCGCCGCTCCGCCGCGGTTCAGCGTTTCTCGCGGGCCCGCCGGGCCAGCACGGACGCCATCACGGGGATCAGCGTCTCCAGCGCCGCCGTGACCGCCTCGACCGGGAGGCCGGTCCGCTTGGCCACCGCCCGCGCCGCCGGGGCGGCCACCTTGGCCAGGACGGCCGCCAGCACCCCACGGCCCGGTTCCGGTGCCGTACCGCCCTGCACCCCGGCGAAGCCGACGGCGGCCGCGGGCAGCGGCTCGGGCTCGTTCGCGGCCTGCTCCATGGCCTGGCACAGCTCCGCGGTGCCGCCGGGCGTCACCGCGTCGTCGGTCAGCACCCCCGTGATCGAGGCCACCGCGCTCCCCACGACCCGCTGCGCCTGTCCGGCGTCGGTCCCGAGCAGCTCGGTGATCTCCCGGAGCCGGTCGTCCCCCAGCTCCTCCAGCACCTCGTCCTTCAGCGGTCGGTCGCTCATGGTCGGGACGCTACGCGCGAATCGCCCGCCCGGCCCGCCGACCGCAGCCGGACGGATGTACGCGCTAGAAGGGCACGCCGCAGCGCAGGATGACGTTGGCGTACGGCCGGGACTCGCCGGTGCGGACGACCAGGCGGGCCTGCCGGGTGCGGGCCTTGAACTCCTCGTGCGGCACCAGTTCCAGGTCCGGGAAGGCACCGTCGAGCTGGGCGGTCACCTCGGGATTGTGCTCGCGGACCTCCTTGGCCGCGATCGCCCCCTCCACCACGAGCTCCTCCAGCAGGCCGTCGAGGACCTCGGAGAAGGACGGCGTGCCGGCCCGGAAGGCGAGGTCGACGACGATCGGCCCGGGAGGGATCGGGAGCCCCGCGTCGCAGACCACGACCAGGTCGGTGTGGCCCAGCACGGCGAGGGCGCCCGCGAGATGGCGGTTGAGGATTCCGGACTTCTTCACAGCTGACCCACTTCTTCGAGGGTGGGGAAGGATTCCTGCGCACCCGGCTTCGTGACGGCGGCGGCGCCCACCCGCACCGCGAACCGCACGGCGGTCACCAGGTCGTCGCCCGCGCCGAGCCGCCAGGCCAGCGCCCCCGTGAAGGAGTCGCCGGCGCCGGTGGTGTCGACGGCCACCACTCGCGGGCTCGGCATGCGCACGGTGCCGTCGGGCGTCGCGGCGAGCGCGCCCGCTCCACCGAGCGTGACGACCACCGAGCGCGGGCCGAGGGCGAGCAGCCCCGCCGCCCACGCCTCAGGGGTGTCCCCGGCGTCCGCGCCCAGCAGGACGCGGGCCTCGTGCTCGTTGACCACGAGCGGGTCGCAGCCGGCGAGCACCTCCCGGGGCAGTGCCGCGGGCGGCGAGGGGTTCAGTACGACCCGCGTCCCGGCCTCCGTGGCCGTCGCCACCGCGGCGGCCACGGACTCCAGGGGGATCTCCAGTTGCAGCGAGATCACCCGGGCGGCGGCCAGCAGCTCGCGCGCCCCGGTCACGTCCGCCGCGGTGAGCCGGGCGTTGGCGCCCGGCGACACCACGATGCTGTTGTCACCCGAGGGGTCCACGGTGATCAGCGCGACCCCCGTGGGGGTGTCGCCGCCGAGGACGCCGGTGGTGTCGACGCCGGCCGATCTCAGCGAGCCGGTGAGCAGCCGCCCGTGGGCGTCGTCGCCGACCCGCGCGAGGAGCGCCGTGCGCGCGCCCAGGCGGGCCGCGGCGACGGCCTGGTTGGCCCCCTTGCCACCGGGGTGGGTGGCGAGGTCCGAGCCGAGGACCGTCTCGCCGGCCGCCGGGCGGCGGTCGACATGGATCACCAGGTCGGCGTTGGCCGACCCTACGACCAGCAGGTCGTAGCCGTGCATCTGCGTGTTCCCTTCGGGGGTCCTGCCGTACCGGTGCGGTCTGTCAGGAGGAGAAGTCGGCGACGTTCTTCTCGGTGACGACCTTGACCGGAACCTTCACCAGGCTGCCGAGCTTCTCGCCCTTGGCGGCCTTCACCGCGTTCTGCACGGCCAGCTTGCCGAGCTCCTTCGGCTGCTGTGCCACGGAGGCGGTCAGGGTGCCGGCCTTGACCGCGGTGAGGCCGTCGGGGGTGCCGTCGAAGCCGACGACCTTGACCGACTTGCCGGCCTTGTCGCCGAGCGCCTTGATCGCGCCGAGGGCCATCTCGTCGTTCTGGGCGAAGACGCCGGTGACGTCGGAGTGGGCCTGCAGCAGGTTGGTCATGACGTCCAGGCCCTTGGTGCGGTCGAAGTCGGCGGCCTGCTGGGCCACGACCTTGATGCCCGGGTAGGCCTTGATGCCCTCGTTGAAGCCCTGGCCGCGCTCGTTGGCCGCGGAGGTGCCGGCGGTGCCCTGGAGGACCACGACGGTGCCCTTGCCGCCCAGCGAATCGGCCAGGGTCTTGGCGGCGAGCCGGCCGCCCTCGACGTTGTCGGAGGCGACGGTGGTGGCGAGCTCGGCCTTGTTGACGCCGCGGTCGGCCGCGACGACGGGGATGCCGGCCTTGTTGGCGGCCTTCACCGAGGGACCGGCCGCGTCGGAGTCCACCGGGTTGACGATGATCGACTTCACGTTCTGGCTGGTGAAGTTCTGCAGCTGGTTGGCCTGCTGCGACGCGTCGTTCTGCGCGTCGGTGACGGTCAGGTCGACGCCCTCCTTCTTCGCCTCGGCCTGCGCGCCCTCCTTCAGCTGCACGAAGAACGGGTTGTTGAGGGTGGAGACCGACAGGCCCACCTTCACGTCGGAGGACGAGCCGGAGCCGGAGTTGCAGGCGGTCGCGGTGAGCGCCAGGGCGGCGACGGCGACGGTGGTGGCGGAGATGAGCTTGGTGCGCATGGTGGTTCCTTGCTGGTGCGGTGCGGAGAAGAGGAGGGGGGTCTGTGGTGCGCGCGGCACGGTCAGGCGCGGCGGCGCAGGGTGTCGAGCAGGACGGCCAGCGCGATGACCGCGCCGATGACGACCTGCTGCCAGAAGGCGGAGACCGACAGCAGGTTGAGGCCGTTGCGGAGGACGGCGAGGATCAGCGCGCCGATCAGGGTGCCGGACGCCTTGCCGACGCCGCCGGAGAGGCTGGCGCCGCCGATGACGACCGCCGCGATGGCGTCCAGCTCGTAGCCGTAGGCGGCCTGCGGCTGCGCCGAGGCGAGACGGGAGGCGAGCACGATGCCCGCGACCGCCGCGAAGAGGCCGGACAGCGCGTAGATGATGATCTTCTGGCGCTTGACGCGGATGCCGGAGAGGCGGGCCGCCTCCTCGTTGCCGCCGATCGCGTACATGGCGCGGCCTATGTAGGTGCGGCCGAGGATGATCGCCGTGGCGGCGCCCGCGACGATCATCACCAGGACCGGGACGGGCAGCCAGCCGCCGATGGTGTCGCCCAGGTGGGAGACGGAGTCGGGGAAGGCGATGGGGCTGCCCTGGGAGATGACCAGGGTGAGGCCGCGGCCGATCGACAGCATGGCGAGGGTCGCGATGAACGGCGGCAGCTTGCCGAAGGAGATCAGCAGGCCGCTCAGCAGACCGCTGGCCACACCCGTGGCGACGGACAGCACGACCGCCAGCCACACCGGCAGGCCCGCCGAACTCGCGCTCCAGGCCAGCACCGTCGCGGAGAGCGCCGCGACCGAGCCCACCGACAGGTCGATGCCGGCCGCCACGATCACGAAGGTGGAGCCGAAGGCGAGGATGGCGACGACGGCCGCCTGGACGCCGACGTTGAGCAGGTTCTGCGTGGACAGGAAGTCGCCCGACAGGAACGACAGTGCCACCAGCAGGACCACCAGGGCGCTGAGCGCGCCGTTGTTGAGGAGCACACGGCGCGCCGCGGCGACGCCGCCCGTGTCCGTACTGCTTTTGATCGTGTCAGTGGCCACGGGAGCCCTCCACATCCTTCGTTGCTGTTGTGTTGCCGCCCTCGGCGGGCGCTGTGCCGACGGCCAGGGCCATGACGGAGTCCTGGGTGGCCTCGTGCGCGGGGAGTTCACCGGCGATCCGGCCCTGGGACATCACCAGGACGCGGTCGCTCATGCCCAGCACCTCGGGGAGGTCGCTGGAGATCATCAGCACCGCGTGGCCGGAGGCCGTGAGCTGGTTGACGAGTTGGTAGATCTCGACCTTGGCGCCGACGTCGATGCCCCGGGTCGGCTCGTCGAGGATGAGCACCTTGGTGTCGGCCAGCAGCCATTTGCCGATGACGATCTTCTGCTGGTTGCCGCCCGACAGGGTGCGCACGTGCTGGTGGAGCCCGGCCATGCGGACCTTGAGCTGCCCCGAGATCCGGTCGGCCGCCTTGCGCTGCCCGGCCCGGTCGACGAACCCGGCGCGGGTGGACCGGCCGAGCGTGACCAGACCCAGGTTCTCCTGGATGGTGGCGTCCAGCACCAGGCCCTGGCCCTTGCGGTCCTCCGGCACCAGGCCGATGCCCGCGTCCATGGCGGCGTTGACGTCGTGGCGGCGCAGCCGCTTGCCCAGCACCTCGACCGTCCCGGAGTCGTACGGGTCGGCACCGAAGACCGCGCGGACGACCTCGGTGCGCCCGGCGCCGACGAGCCCGGCCAGGCCGACGACCTCGCCGGCCCGCACCTCGAAGCTCACGTCGTGGAAGACGCCGCCCCGGGTGAGGCCCTCGACCCGCAGCAGGGGCGCGCCCGCTTCGGCGCGCTCGCGCGGGTACTGCTGCTCGATACTGCGGCCCACCATCAGCCGGACCAGCTCGTCCTCGGGGGTGCTCGCGGGCACCTGGGAGACGCTGCGGCCGTCGCGCAGGACGGTCACGCGGTCGCCGAGCGCGGCGATCTCCTCCAGGTGGTGGGTGATGAAGACGATGCCGACGCCGTCCTCGCGCAGCTTGCGCACGATCCGGAAGAGCTTGTCGACCTCCTCGCTGGTGAGCACCGCGGTCGGCTCGTCCATGATCAGGACGCGCGTCTCCAGGCTGAGCGCCTTGGCGATCTCCACCATCTGCAGGCGGGCGATGCCCAGTTCGGAGACCGGGGTGCGCGGGTCGACGTCGACGCCGACCCGGGCCAGCAGGGCGGCGGCGTCCGCGTTCATCTGCTTGCGGTTCACCAGGCCGAGTCGGCGCGGCTGGCGGCCCAGGAAGATGTTCTCGGCGACGCTCAGCGCCGGGACGAGGTTGAACTCCTGGTAGATGGTCGCGATGCCCAGCTTCTCGGCGTCCTGCGCACCATGGATGCGCACCTCCGCGCCGTCGACGAGGATCCGGCCCCCGTCGGGGCGGTTGGCGCCGGAGAGCATCTTGATCAGGGTGCTCTTGCCCGCGCCGTTCTCGCCGAGCAGGACGTGCACCTCGCCTCCGCGCAGGTCGAAGTCGACGCCGTCGAGGGCCACCACACCGGGGAAGACCTTACGGACGCCCTCCATGCGGAGGAGCTCGGGGCTGCTCGTGCTCAACGGGAACTCCCTTCGGACGCGCCGCAGGAGCGGCGGACAACGAGACGGGCGGACACGGTGACCGACGGCGCCGGCCTGCCCTCCACCCGGTCGATCAGCGAGCGCACGGCCGCCCGGCCGAGCTCGCCGGTGGGCTGGGCGATGGCGGTGATCGGCGGATCGGTGTGGAGGAACCACGGGATGTCGTCGAAGGCGGCGAGCGCGATGTCGTCGGGCACGCGCAGGCCGCGGGCGCGGATCTCGTCCATGGCGCCGAGCGCCATCAGGTTGTCCGCGGCGAAGACCACGTCGGGCGGGACCGGCAGGTCCAGGAAGCGGGCGGTGGCCCTGCGGCCGCTGTCCGCCTGGAAGTCGCCCTGGCCTATGTACTCGTCGGGCAGCTCCAGACCGAAGGCGGCAAGCGCCTCACGGAAGGCCCGCACCCGCTCGCGGCCCGTGGTGGTCGCGGCGGGGCCCGCGATGATCGCCAGCCGGCGGTGGCCCAGGCCGTGGAGGTGGGCCACCAGGTCGCGCACCGCGTCGCAGCCGTCGGTGCGGATCACCGGGACGTCGTTGCCGACGCCGGGGATCCAGCGGTCGACGAAGACCATCGGGGTGCCGGAGAGCACCGCGTCCAGGATCAGCGGGGAACCGCCGTCGGTGGGGCTGACCAGCAGCCCGTCGATGCGGCGGTCCAGCAGCGTGCGGATGTGGTGGTCCTGCTGCTCCGGCCGCTCGTCGGCGTTGCCGATGATCACGCTGTAGCCCAGTGCCCTGGCCTCGTCCTCCACCGAGCGGGCGAGCTCGGTGAAGAAGGGGTTCAGCACGTCGCTGATGACCAGGCCGAGGGTCCGGGTCTGGTCGGTGCGCAGCGAGCGCGCCACCGCGTTGGGCCGGTAGCCGAGCTCGGCCACGGCCTCCAGCACCCGGCTGCGGGTGCCCGGGCGGACCGCCGGGTGGTCGTTGAGCACGCGGGAGACCGTCGCGACGGAGACACCCGCGCGTGATGCCACGTCCTTGATGCTCGCCACCCGTCCCACCTCCTCGTGGAATCGATTACAAAGAGGATTGGAATCGATTACATGCTCCAGGGCAAGAGCACGAAACCGGATCGTTACATTCCGGGACCCCGTCGGGCGGAGTTGTCCACAGCCCTCGGCGGCCTGTCGGGGCCGGGCGGTACCGTCGGATCACATCGCAGATCCGGGGAGGTGGCCCGCGCCGTGGGGGAGTTGAGACTGGCCGTCGTCGAGGGCGTCCTCGAACGGATCACGTACGCCAACGAGGAGAACGGGTACACGGTCGCCCGGGTCGACACCGGCCGCGGTGCCGGCGATCTGCTGACCGTGGTCGGCTCGCTGCTCGGCGCCCAGCCGGGCGAGTCGCTGCGCATGGAGGGCCGTTGGGGCTCCCATCCGCAGTACGGCAAGCAGTTCACCGTGGAGAACTACACCACCGTCCTCCCGGCCACGATCCAGGGCATACGGCGCTACCTCGGCTCCGGGCTGATCAAGGGCATCGGCCCGCGGATCGCCGAGCGGATCGTCGAGCACTTCGGCACCGACACCCTGGAGGTCATCGAGCGGGAGCCCGCGCGGCTGGTGGAGGTCCCGGGCCTGGGCCCCAAGCGCACCAAGCTGATCGGCGCCGCCTGGGAGGAGCAGAAGGCGATCAAGGAGGTCATGGTCTTCCTCCAGGGCGTCGGTGTGTCCACCTCGATCGCGGTGCGGATCTACAAGGAGTACGGGGACTCCTCGATCTCCGTGGTGAAGAACCAGCCCTACCGGCTGGCGGCCGACGTCTGGGGCATCGGCTTCCTCACCGCCGACCGCATCGCGCGGGCCGTCGGCATCCCGCACGACAGCCCCGAGCGCGTCAAGGCCGGTCTCCAGTACGCCCTGTCGCAGGCGACCGACAGCGGCAACTGCTTCCTGCCCGAGGAGCAACTGCTGTCGGACGCCGTGAAGCTGCTCCAGGTGGACACCGGTCTGGTCATCGACTGCCTCGCGGAGCTGGCCGGCGAGGAGGGCGTGGTCATCGAGCCCGTGCCCGCCCCCGACGGCGGTGGCGACCCCGTGCGCGCGGTCTACCTGGTGCCCTTCCACCGGGCGGAGATCTCCCTGGCCGGCTCGCTGCTGCGGCTGCTGCGCGGCACGGAGGACCGGATGCCCGGCTTCCGTGACGTGGACTGGGACAAGGCGCTGACCTGGCTCGCCGAGCGGACGGGCGCGGACCTCGCCCCCGAGCAGCAGCTGGCGGTGCGGCTGGCGCTCACCGAGAAGGTCGCCGTGCTGACCGGCGGCCCGGGCTGCGGCAAGTCCTTCACCGTCAAGTCCGTGGTTGCCCTGGCGCGGGCGAAGAAGGCCAAGGTCGTACTGGCCGCGCCCACCGGCAGGGCGGCCAAGCGGCTGGCCGAGCTCACCGGGGCCGAGGCCTCGACGGTCCACCGGCTGCTGGAGCTCAAGCCGGGCGGAGACGCCGCGTACGACCGGGAGCGGCCCCTGGACGCCGACCTGGTCGTCGTCGACGAGGCCTCGATGCTCGACCTGCTGCTGGCGAACAAGCTGGTCAAGGCCGTGCCTCCGGGGGCCCACCTGCTCTTCGTCGGTGACGTCGACCAGCTGCCCAGCGTCGGTGCCGGCGAGGTGCTGCGCGATCTGCTGGCCGAGGGCGGCCCGGTCCCGTCGGTCCGGCTGACCCGCATCTTCCGGCAGGCCCAGGAGTCCGGCGTGGTGACCAACGCGCACCGGATCAACTCCGGAGCGCACCCGGTCACCCAGGGGCTGGACGACTTCTTCCTCTTCGTGGAGGAGGACGGCGAGGAGACTGCCCGGCTCACGGTGGACGTGGCGGCCCGCCGCATCCCGCGCCGGTTCGGCCTCGACCCGCGCCGTGACGTCCAGGTGCTCGCCCCCATGCACCGCGGCCCCGCGGGCGCCGGCGTGCTGAACGGCCTGCTGCAGCAGGCCGTCACCCCGGCCCGCCCCGACCTGCCGGAGCGGCGCTTCGGTGGCCGCACCTTCCGTGTGGGCGACAAGGTGACGCAGATCAGGAACAACTATGAAAAAGGCGCCAACGGAGTCTTCAATGGAACGGTGGGGGTCGTCACCTCCCTGGACGCCGTGGAGCAGCGGCTCACCGTACTGACCGACGAGGACGAGGAGATTCCTTACGACTTCGACGAGCTGGACGAGCTGGCGCACGCCTACGCGGTGACGATCCACCGGTCACAGGGCAGCGAGTATCCCGCCGTGGTGATCCCTGTCACCACCGGGGCGTGGATGATGCTCCAGCGGAACCTGCTGTATACCGCCGTTACCCGGGCAAAGCGATTGGTCGTGCTCGTGGGTTCGCGCAAGGCGATCGGCCAGGCGGTGCGCACCGTCTCCGCAGGCAGACGCTTCACGGCACTCGACCACCGGCTGGCGCGGGCGGCAAAATAGGCACTGGGTGCCATCATTCGGCTCCCCGACCGACCCCGAGTGCACGTGGCCACGCCAAATGGGGGACAGTAGGGGTAGTCAGGGCACCTACCAACCTCGAAGAAGAGGCACGACGTCGGTGAGGGAATGACGTGAGCGACAACTCTGTAGTACTGCGGTACGGGGACAGCGAGTACAGCTACCCGGTGATCGAGGGCACCGTTGGGGACAACGGCTTCGACATCGGCAAGCTGCGCGCCAACACCGGCCTGGTCACCCTGGACAGCGGCTACGGCAACACCGCGGCCTACAAGTCCGCGATCACCTACCTCGACGGCGAGCAGGGAATCCTCCGCTACCGCGGCTACCCCATCGAGCAGATCGCCGAGCGCGGCACCTTCCTGGAGACCGCGTACCTTCTCATCAACGGTGAGCTCCCCACCGTCGACGAGCTCGCCGCCTTCCGCGGCGACATCACGCAGCACACGCTCCTCCACGAGGACGTCAAACGGTTCTTCCAGGGCTTCCCGCGGGACGCCCACCCGATGGCGATGCTGTCCTCCGTGGTCAGCGCGCTGTCGACCTTCTACCAGGACAGCCACAACCCGTTCGACGAGAAGCAGCGCTACCTCTCGACGATCCGGCTCATCGCCAAGCTGCCGACGATCGCCGCGTACGCCTTCAAGAAGTCGGTCGGCCACCCCTTCGTCTACCCGCGCAACGACCTCGGCTACGTCGAGAACTTCCTGCGGATGACCTTCGCCGTGCCCGCCGAGGAGTACGAGCTCAACCCGGTCGTCGTCGACGCCCTGGACAAGCTCCTCATCCTCCACGCGGACCACGAGCAGAACTGCTCCACCTCCACCGTCCGCCTGGTCGGCTCCTCGCAGGCCAACCTGTTCGCGTCGATCTCCGCGGGCATCAACGCCCTGTGGGGCCCGCTGCACGGCGGCGCCAACCAGAGCGTGCTGGAGATGCTGGAGGCCATCCAGGCCGACGGCGGCGACGTGGACGCCTTCATCCGCAAGGTGAAGAACAAGGAGGACGGCGTCCGCCTGATGGGCTTCGGCCACCGGGTCTACAAGAGCTTCGACCCCCGGGCGAAGATCATCAAGGCCGCCGCCCACGACGTGCTCTCCGCCCTCGGCAAGTCCGACGAGCTGCTGGACATCGCGCTGAAGCTCGAGGAGCACGCCCTCAGCGACGACTACTTCGTCTCGCGCAACCTGTACCCGAACGTCGACTTCTACACCGGCCTGATCTACCGGGCCATGGGCTTCCCGACCACGATGTTCACGGTGCTCTTCGCGCTCGGCCGGCTCCCCGGCTGGATCGCCCAGTGGCACGAGATGATCACCGAGCCGGGTTCCCGGATCGGCCGTCCGCGCCAGGTCTACACGGGCATCGTCGAGCGGGACTACGTCCCGGTCGAGGCCCGCTGACGCGAGCGCCCCGCACACAGAGAAACGCCCCGCGCCGAATCCCCCCACGGGTTCGGCACGGGGCGCTCCTGTTTCCCGGAGCGGATCCCCCCACGGGTCCGTACCGGGCGTTCTTTGGGTGCGCTCGCCCAGCCGGGACCAAGCACCCGGGAGGGCCGCTCAAAGCTCTCCGGGCAGTTCGCCCCGGCATGGCGACCGGGCTGTCCCCCAAAGACAACCCGCTCATCATCTCACCGAGTCCGCCGGGAGCCCGGTGTCTTCGCCGGGTTAGACCCCCTCGTAAACCAAAAGGTTACGTTCCAGCCAGTGTGATCTCGGTCTCGGCTACGCATCTCCTACGCCATCCGCATCATGGCAGACCCCCGTGCCGGTCGCGAAGCCCCCGTCCCGTAACGTGCTGTTCCTCCTCGAGGAGCGGAGCGTGATGTCGCAGAACGCAAGTGTGGGCCGGCACGTCGTGGTGACCGGCGGGGGAACGGGAATCGGCCGGTCGGTGGCCACCCTCTTCGCCGAGGCCGGCGACCATGTGACCATCGTCGGCCGGCGCCGCGAGGTGCTGCGCGCCACCGCCGACGAGCTGCGCTCCCAGCACGGTTACGACGTCACCCCGGTCGTCTGCGACCTCGCCGACCCCGACGACGTGGAGGCGACCCTCGACCGGCTGCCCCGGCGCATCGACGTCCTGGTCAACAATGCGGGCAGCCGGGAACTCGCGATCGGGGCGGGCCCGCACGGGGTGCTGGCCCGCTGGCGCGGCGACTTCGAACGCAACGTCCTCACCGCCGTCCTGGTGACCGAATCCGTACGTGACCGGCTCCCCGAGGGCGGCCGGGTCATCACCGTCACCTCGGTGGCCGCGCTGCGCGGCGGGGGCTCCTACGGGGCCTCCAAGGCCGCCCTGCACGCCTGGAACCACTCCCTGGCGGCCCAGCTCGGCCCGCGCGGCGTGACCTGCAACATCGTCGCCCCGGGCACCGTGGCGGGCACCGAGTTCTTCGGCGCCCGGCTGGACGCCGCCGAGCTGACCCGCAGGGCCGGCCGGACCCTGGTCGGCCGGGTCGGGACGCCCGAGGACGTCGCCTCCGCGGTGGTCTTCCTCGCCTCCCCCGAGGCGGGTTTCATCACCGGGGAGATCCTGCAGTGCAACGGCGGCGAACTGCTCGGCCGCTGAGCTGGCGCACGTGCGTCCCGCGGGGAGTACGCCGGGCGTACTCCCCGCGCCACAGCCGGTCGCTGCGGCCCCGTACCTGAGGATGAGGCGCCCCCGGGAAAACCCTGGGAATGCCCCGATCCCGGCGAAATCGCCTTGCCCCCTCCATCGCGGCCCTGCCAGCGTTGAGGCCTGGGACGGGAGACGGGGGACGGGCCGGGGCGGGAAGAGGGGCGGCCGGATGGACGTTGCACGGATCGTGTCGGCCCTGGACTTCACCGCGGGCCTCGAGGGGTACCTGCGGGACGGCCACGTCATCTGGGCGTACGCGGTGCTCGCTGCCACCACCGCGCCGCCGCTGGTGCCCAACGCGGCGCTCCTGGTCACCGGGGGCGTGCTGGCCGCCCAGGGACGGCTGGACATCGCCCTGGTCCTGCTGGTCGTCGCCGGCAGCGCCCTCCTGGGCGACCTGCTGATCCACCGCACCGGCCGCGCCGTCAGCGGCCGGGTCCTGACCCGGCTCTACCGGCGGCCGCGGCGCCGTGCGCTGCTGGAGTGGGCCAGCGTCCGGATACAGCGGCACGGGATCCCGTTCGTCATCGGCGTCCGGTTCCTGCCCAGCGGGCGGGTCGTCGGCGGCCTCTCGGCGGGCATCGTGCGCTACCCGGCCCGCCGTTACCTGATCGGCGCGGGCGTGGCGGAGGCGGTCTGGGCGACGTACTCGGTGGGCCTGGGCTACTTCGGCGGCCTCGCCATGTCCAACTCGCTGTACGCCGTCGCGCTGGGCCTCGGGGTCTCCCTGGCCGTGGCCGGAATCGGCAGCGTGGCGCAGATGCTCTCCGGGCGCCGTTCGGCCCCGGCGGGTGCGACGTCCCCCGGACGCGTGGTGGCCTCGGGCGGCGCCGCGTCCCCCGGGACGGAAGAGCCGGAGGGGGACGCCCCGCAGGGGAAGCCGGCGGACCGGGCGCTGCGGGGCTGAGGCGCGCCGCCGGGGGAGCGGGGCCGTGCCGGTCCCGGTCTCAGGGGGTCGCGGCGGGGGTGCCGACGGCTTCCGTGATGGCGACGGCACCGGTGCCGACGTGCGGGGCGAGGTAGCCGTACAGCGCGGCCTTGACCTCGCCGATGTACGCGTCCCGCTCGGCGCCCTCGTGCGCCAGGACCAGGGCCAGGCCCGCCTTGAACAGGCCGAAGGCCATCGCGGCCACCCGCGCCCGCTCGGCGGCCGAAAGGGTGGGCGCGCGCAGGCCGAGCAGGGTCTCCACGCGCTCCAGCAGGGAGGTGTGCAGGGTGTCGTGCTCCATGACGACCGTGCCGGGGATGTCGCTGTCGTGGACCAGGGCGAGGAAGGCGGGGTTCTGGCAGTTGAACTCGATCATGGGGGCGACGATGACCTCGAGCATCTCGCGCAGCGGCAGCGAGGCGTTCTCGGGGGTGAACAGCTCCCCGTGCCCCTCGCGCATCCGCTGGTTGAGGATGCCGCCCAGCTCGATGGCGATGGCCTCCTTGTTCGGGAAGAACTGGTACAGCGTGCCAGGGGACACGCCCGCCTCGCGGGCGATCGCGTTCGTGGTGGCCGCGGTGTAGCCCACCTTGCAGAACACGTCGGCCGCGGCCTCCAGCAGCTGCGCCACGCGCCGTTCGCCGCGGGCCTGCCGGCGTCGAGGCTTCTGCTCCTCAGGCACGTGTAATCCCCAATCATGTTTGACAAACGCGAGTGGTCGCTCACATTCTGAAGAAACGCGAGTGATCGCTCGTGTTCGCCATTTTACGGCGGTTCCTCAGGGGAGGGGACACCTCTGTCATGTCGGATGTCAACCGTGAGCGCCCGCCGGGGGGCTGGACCCGGGCGATGACCGCCCGTCCTCGCCTCACCCTGCTGCTGGCGCTGCTGTTCACCGCCCTCGCCGTGGTCGCGGGCAGCGGCGTCGCGGACCGGCTGCGCAGCGGCGGATGGGAAGCCCCCGGCTCGGAGTCGGCCTACGCGGCGGACGCGCTGGAGAGGTACTTCCCGGACTCGCAGCCCAATCTGATCCTCCTCGTCGACGGCCGTGGCGCCGGTGTGGACTCCCCGGAGGTGGCGGCCGAGGGACGGGAGCTCGGTCGCCGGCTCGCGGCGGACGAGGACATCGCCGGCGTCACCTCGTACTGGACGACCCGGGCCTCCGCGCTGCGCGCCGAGGACGGCCGCGAGGCCATGATCGTCGCGCGGATCGGCGGCGACGACGACGCCGTCGCCGCGGCCGTCGAGCGCATCGCCCCCGAATACCGGGGACGGCACGGCGCGGTGGAGGTCAAGGTCGGCGGCATGGCCGCGTTCCGGCACGACCTGCAGACCACGATCCAGGAGGACCTGGCCCGCGCCGAGCTCATCGCGCTGCCGATCACCCTCCTGCTGCTCATCATGGTGTTCGGCAGCGCCGTCGCGGCGGTACTGCCGCTGGGCGTCGGCGTCGTGGCGATCCTGGGCACCAACGCCGTGCTGCGGGGCATCACGACGTTCACGGACGTCTCGATCTTCGCGCAGAACCTCACGACGGCCCTCGGTCTCGGACTCGCCATCGACTACGCCCTGTTCATCGTGCGGCGCTTCCGGGAGGAGCTGGACACCGGGGCCGACCCGCTGACCGCCGTGGGCGCCACGCTGCGCACGGCCGGGCGCACGGTGCTCTTCTCGGCCCTCACCGTGGCCGCCGCGCTCTCCGCGATGTTCCTGTTCCCGCAGTACTTCCTGCGCTCGTTCGCGTACGCGGGCATCGCCGTGGTGCTGCTGGCGGCCGCCGCCGCGCTGGTGATCCTGCCCGCCGCGCTGGTGGTGCTCGGCCACCGGGTCAACTCCCTCGACCTGCGCCGTCTCCTGTCGCGCCGGCGGAGCGGGAAGGCCGGACGGGAGCCGGGCGCGGGCTACGCGCGGCTCGCCCGCCTGGTGATGCGCCGTGCCCCGCTGTTCGCGATCGGCACGGTCGCCGGGCTGGTCCTGCTCGGGCTGCCCTTCCTGCAGGTGCAGTTCGGCACCGCCGACGACCGCCAGCTGCCCGCGACGGCCGAGGCGCACGTCGTGCAGCAGCACATACGCGACGGGTTCCCCGGCAACCCCGGCGGAGAGATCACCGTGCTCGCCGAGGGCCGTCCCACCGAGGCCCAGCTCGGCGACTACAGCGGCAGGCTCTCCGCGTTGCCCGGAGTGGTGGTCGTCGACGGCCCGGCCGGCCAGTACGCGCAGGGCCGGCGGACCGCCGAGCCCGGCCCGGCCGAGGCGGCCAGGGCCACCGACGGCGCGGCGTACCTCACCGTGCTGCCCGAGGCGGAGTCGGTGGACGAGGCGAGCCAGGACCTCGTCGGCAGGATCCGGGCGGTCGACGCCCCCTTCAAGGTCTCCGCCACCGGCACCGCGGCCCAGCTGGTCGACACCAAGGACGTCATAGCCGACCGCCTGCCGTGGGCGGCCGCCCTGATCGCCGCGGTGACCTGGGTGCTGGTCTTCCTCCTCACCGGCAGCGCGGTCATCCCGCTGCAGGCCGTGCTGCTCAACGCGCTGAGCCTCACCGCCATGTTCGGGGCGGTGGTGTGGGTGTTCCAGGACGGTCACCTGTCCGGTCTGCTCGACTTCACCGCGACGGGCAGCATCGAGACCACACTGCCGGTGCTGATGTTCTGCGTCGCCTTCGGACTCTCGATGGACTACGGCGTCTTCCTCCTGTCGCGCATCAAGGAGGAGCACGACCGGACCGGTGACCACCGTGCGGCGGTCGTCTTCGGGGTGCGCCGCACCGGCGGGCTCATCACGGCGGCCGCGGTCATCCTGGCGGTGGTGATGGTGGCCATCGGCACCTCGCGGATCGCCAACACCAAGATGCTGGGCCTCGGGATCGCACTCGCCGTCCTCATGGACGCGATGGTGGTGCGCACCCTGCTCGTGCCCGCCGTGATGCGGCTGAGCGGACGGGCCACCTGGTGGGCGCCGCGGCCGCTGAGGGCGCTGCACGACCGGTTCGGGCTGAGCGAGGGCGAGGGCCCCGGCCGGGCCCCTGTACGGGAGGAGCCCGTACCGGACCCGGAGCCGGAGCCGGCCCGCTCGGGCTGAGCGGCGGCCGGGCCGACGTCAGCCGAACTCCTGGCGTCCGCGGTTCCCGGGGCGCCGGGAGCTCCACAGGCGGATGGTGTCCGCGTACCAGAACGGCTTGCCGCCCTCCACGATGTCGGGGGGCGGCAAGTGCCCGTGCTTGCGGTACGAGCGCACGGTGTCGACCTGCACCCGGATGTGAGCGGCGATCTCGGCGTACGACCAGAGGGTCCGGTCCGTCATCTCCCACGCACCTCCCATGCGCCGGCCTCGGGGGGTGGCCGGCCTCGCCGGGACAACGACATGCGATCAAGGGCGGAAGGGGCTGTTGATCATCTGTGACGCGAAGCCCGCGTAACGGTGACAAACGTGGCGGATGCATGACCGGCCTCCCCGATTGTCGGAGGAACCGTCCGGGTGCGGGAAGCCGCGCCCCTCAGCCCTCGAACCGGGCAGGCAGCGGGGGGACTTCCCCCTCGGCCGCGTCCGCGTCGGCCACCGCCCTCAGACGGTTGAGGATGGCGGTGCCCGCCCGGGTGTAGGCCGCGACGTCGTCGAAGAGCACCGACTGCAGGTTGCCGGTGTCCAGCAGCGCGATCAGCTCGAAGGCCAGCAACGGGATGTCGGCGTCGGCGCACAGCTGTCCCGTCCGCCGGGCCTTCTCGAGGGTGATCTCGACGTAGGTCGTCCACTCCAGCCGGGCCTGGGCGACCACGTCGTGCACCGGCCCGCTGCGCGCGTCGTACTCCGCCGACACCGCCAGCAGGAAGCAGCCGCCCGGGAACACCCGCCGCCGCGAGTAGTCCAGCCACGACTCGCACAGCCGCCACACCCGGGCCAGCCCCGCCGGCAGCTCCCGCGACGGCTCCACCACCTGCCGGATGTACACCTCGCGGGCCGCCCGCACGGTGGCGAGCTGCAGCTCCTCCTTCGACCCGAACAGGGCGAACACCCCGCTCTTGCTGAGCCCGAGTTCGGTCGCCAGCCGGCCCAGCGACAGACCTTCCAGACCCTCGACCGAGGCGATCGCCATGGTGCGGTCCAGCACCAGCCGGCGGGTCTGGTTGCCGCGCTCCACCCGGCCGTCCGTACGCGTAGCTGCCATCCGGGCATCCTAGGGAAGGCCACGTCCGGGCGGCAGGCACCGGGCGTAAGGTCGGTGGCGTGACCTCGACGAATCCCTTCCTCAGCCCGAGCACCCTCCCGTACGAGCTGCCGCCCTTCGCCGACATCCGCGAGGAGCACTACCTCCCCGCCTTCGAGCAGGGGATGGCCGAGCAGCTCGCCGAGACCGAGGCCGTCGCTGCGAACCCCGAACCACCGGGCTTCGAGAACACGATCGTCGCCCTGGAGCGCTCCGGAGACCTGCTGGACCGCGTGTCGAAGGTCTTCTTCAACCGCGCGAGCGCCGACACCGGTCCTGGCATCCAGGAGATCGAGGCGAGGATCAACCCCGCCCTCGCCGCCCACGCCGACGCCATCCACCTCGACCCCGTCCTCTACGGCCGCGTCAAGGCGCTGTACGAGAGCCGCCGGGAACTCGGCCTGGACGCCGAGGCGCTGCGGCTGCTGGAGCGCTACCACACCCGTTTCGTCCGCGCGGGCGCCGAACTCACCGAGGAGGGCCGCGAGCGCCTGAGGGCGCTCAACGCGGAGATCGCGGAAGCCTCCACCGCCTTCGAGCAGAACCTGTTCGCCGACACCAAGGCCGCCGCCCTCGTCCTCGACGGCGCCGACGAACTGGCCGGGCTCTCCGCCGACGCCGTCGCCGCCGCGGCCGCCAACGCCACGGCCCTCGGCCACGACGGCCGGTACGTCCTCAGCCTGAAGAACTTCTCCAACCAGTCCGAACTGGCCTCGCTCGACGACCGTGCCCTGCGCCGCCGTCTGCTGGAGGCCTCGCTCGGCCGCGGCCTGACCTCCAACCGCGAACTCACCGCCCGCATCGCCCGGCTGCGCGCCGAGCGCGCCGCCCTGCTCGGCTACGAGAACCACGCCGCGTACGTCGTCGCCGACCAGACCGCCGGCACCCCCGAGGCCGTGACCTCGCTGCTCGCCCGTCTGGTCCCGCCCGCCGTCGCCAACGCCGAGCGCGAGGCCGCCGCCCTGACCGCCGCCTCCGGGCTGGAGGACTTCTCCGCCTGGGACTGGACGTACTGGTCGGAGAAGGTCCGCAAGGCGGAGTACGACATCGACACCGCCGCCATGCGCCCCTACTTCGAGCTGGACCGGGTCCTCAAGGACGGCGTCTTCTTCGCCGCCGGCCAGGTCTACGGTCTGAGCTTCACCGAGCGCGCCGACCTCGCCGGCTACCACCCCGACGTCCGGGTCTTCGAGGTCTTCAACGCCGACGGCTCGCCCCTCGGCCTCTACCTGGGCGACTACTTCGCCCGCGCCTCCAAGCGCGGCGGCGCCTGGATGAACAGCCTGGTCGACCAGTCCGCGCTCTACGGCCGCAAGCCCGTCGTGGTCAACAACCTCAACGTCGCCAAGCCCGCCGCCGGCGAGCCCGCGCTGCTCACCTACGACGAGGTCAACACCCTCTTCCACGAGTTCGGCCACGCCCTGCACGGCCTGTTCTCCGACGTCCGGCACCCCTTCTTCTCCGGCACGGCCGTCCCGCGCGACTTCGTCGAGTACCCCTCCCAGGTCAACGAGATGTGGGTGACCTGGCCGCAGGTGCTGGCCCACTACGCCCGCCACCACGAGACCGGCGAGCCCATGCCCGCCGAACTCGTGGCCCGGATGGAGGCCGCGGAGCGGTTCGGGCAGGGCTTCCGCACGGTGGAGTACCTGGCGGCCGCCGTCCTCGACTGGGCCTGGCACACCATCCCGGCCGGCCACGACCCCGGCGACGCTGAGGAGTTCGAGGCCGCCGCCCTGAAGGAGGCCGGGCTCGCGCTGCCCGCGATCCCGCCGCGCTACCGCAGCACCTACTTCGCGCACATCTTCGCCCACGGCTACAGCGCCGGGTACTACTCGTACATCTGGAGCGAGGTGCTCGACGCGGACACCGTGGAGTGGTTCAAGGAGAACGGCGGCCTGCGGCGCGAGAACGGCGACACCTTCCGCCGCGAGCTGCTCTCCCGCGGGGGCAGCGTCGACCCGATGGCCGCGTTCGAGGGCTTCCGGGGCCGTGCGCCGCGCATCGAGCCGCTGTTGACGCGCCGCGGTCTGACCGGCTGACCGGCCTCTCCGGGGTCCTTCCCCGGCCGAAGGACGGCGACGGCGTCCGTTCCGTCGTCCCGCCGCTTCCCACCGAGCCGGTGGCCGGCGAGGCCCAACGCCTCGTCGGCCAACCGGCGGTGGGGCCCGGCCGGGCGGGACCGCGGACCCCCGAGGTGCTCCGGGCCGCCCGATCGGACCCTTGGCGCAGACCTATCAGGAATGATCTATACCGGATGGGTCACGGCAACATTACAGACAGCTTTTGTCTCTGCGCGCATGGTGAAGCTCTGTCACGGTGTCTTCACAACCGAGCCTCAGGGGGTTCACCATGTCTCAGTCGTCGCACGCATCGCCACCGGGCCACTACCCGCCGCCCCAGGAGCCGGACTGGAGCCGGCCGCCGAAGAAGACGGGGGCGGGGAAGATTATCGGTTTCGGGATCGTCGCCATCGTCATCGTCGTGGGGGGCAGCGTCGCCTTCGCCCTCAAGACCGGGGACGACAAGGGCGGTTCGGGGGGTGACTCCTCCGCGGTCAGCGCGTCCCCGGTCGAGGGCGGCGGCGGGAAGCCGGCCCCGGGTGACGCGAAGGTCACCTCGTGCGGCCTCGCCGACTTCAGCAAGTTGCCGACTGCCGAGGTGACCCTCACCAATCACAGCTCGCAGACCTCCGACTACGAGGTGCGCATCGAGTTCGTGGACGGCGGCGGACGGCGCATCGCCCAGGCCGTCGCGACCGCGACCGGCCTGACCGCGGGGGACGAGGCGCAGACGAGCGCGCAGGGGAGCGACCCGGCCTCCGGTGAGATCGACTGCAAGGTCACCGAGGTCCTGCGCAAGGCGAGTTGACCGCTGGCGCGCCCTGCCGCCGAGGGTGAGCGCGTGGCACGCTCCGCCTTCCCCTCCGGTGACCGGTGACTCCGTTTCGCCTTCCGGACCCCGCGGCATGTGACCGCGGGGTCCGTCCGGCGGGACGGCGCGCAGTGCACGCGGGCGCCCGGCCGGGACCGGTGGTGGCAGGGGACGGGTCTGCCCGCCAACCCGGCGAACGACGGTGCACCCGGGAGCGCTTCGCGCCGAGGACGTCGCCGTGCGGGCAGGAGTCGGATTCCGTGAAGGTTCCGCATACACCCCCGACACCCGCCAGGTAGCGGCGAAATGGCGGAAAAGCGTCACGTACGTGCGGTGACCCCGGGTGGGTCCCTTCATCTGACGGACCGTCCCGGTCGCCCTGGGCGGTTGCGCGGGGGCGTTCCGTGTCGGACCGCCCGCCTGGCGCCCTCTTTCCGGTGCGGAGCGTCACCGATGCCCTGATCCCGATTACCTCGCGTGGACCTGCACGTTTCGTTCATCTTCTCTCCGTTCGGCCTTCACTCTTCCGTGAGCGCAGCCCCCTCATGGGCCGCGACTGTCAGTGCCGCCTGAGGACGTCTTTCGGCCTGGGGCACAACAGCGCGAAGGGGAGGGAGGTCGGCCGCCATGGTCCGGCCACGCGTTCTGTACATGTCGGCTCATGTTGGTGGCAGGTACCTGCCACAGGCCTCATCGCCTGCGGGACCGGGGAGCCCGGAGGACCCCGGGCCCTCCTCGGAGGGCTCGTCGCGTACGGCGAGACCCGACAGGGGAGCCGGACCCGACGGCCAGGACCGCTGCGGTCGTGACGACCGCGGTGACCGGCACGACCGGCACGACCGGGCCGGGGCGCCGGTCGCCGCGGTCGGCTGGCGGCTGGTCGGCGCCAACAACCGCGAACTGGCTGGTGGCGATGCATGTCGGGGATGCGATCCTGCCGGTCGAGGACGCCGCAGATCAGTGGGGAGAACTGATCTTCCACACCGCGACCCCAGAGGTAGGGAGGCACTGGACCGACTCGGGGAAGATCCACGACGAACGACATCTCAAGGGCCGGGCGCAGGGAGACACCCGCAACGTTCCTTGCCACCCTGCGCTCACTGCGATCCTGCGTGAACACATCGCGGTCAAGGGGCTGAAGCCCAGTGACCTGCTGTTCCAGGGACAGTACGGCGGCAAGCTGGCGGGGTCGGTCTTCCGGCGCGCGTGGGGCAAAGCCCGCATGGCGGTCCTGACCAAGTACGAGCAGACGTCCCCGCTTGGCAAACGCGTCTATGACCTGCGGCATACCTGCCTCACCACCTGGCTGAACAACGGCGTGCCACCCGCACAGGTCGCCGAATGGGCAGGCAACAGCGTGCCGGTCCTCCTGGCCATCTACGCCCGGTGCATCACCGGACAGCTCAAGGACCTCCAAATGCGACTGGAAGGCGCGCAGGACCTCACAGGGCTGGACGACCAAGTGTGATCTGGCGGCGCTGTCGGCCACCCGCGCTGCCCCGACTGTCCGGCTCCGGGGCGGCGCGGGTCGACCGTGAGTGGCCGGGGTGCCCGCCGTGTGGTCCGGGAGCTGCTGATCCGCACGTCTTCGCTGCGCGGCAGCCAGTGGCTCGCGCCGCTCACCGTCTGCGCTTGCCTGGCGTTCAGCGCGTTCTTCGAACGGCTGGGGTGGTGGGCCGCACTGATCGGTGGGCACTCCGCGGACGCGTTCCTCGCCACGCGGGGGACGTCTGGGACAGCCAGTGAGACATGTTCTGCGCCCTGATCGGGGCCATGCTCTCCCCGCTGCTCAGCCGGGTGCACGACCGGCAGCTGGCGGCGCTCACACAGCGCACCGGGCGGTAGCGGGGCGCCCGGGCCGGCGCCTTGCCGAGCGGACGAGCCTAGCGTCGCGTCGCGTCGCGTCGTCCCGCGCAAAGCGCTCAAATCGACCACTCGTGCTCCGAAACTCCTTTCTGTGCAACAGAGTTGCTACAAAGCGATGCCGCCCCGCCCGTTTCTGACGACGTGTCGCGGGCCGTCGGGGATCATGATGCGTTCACAAAGGCGTGGCACCGCGGAGGTTGTTGATGCTGGCGCTAACGGCAGCAGACCCGCAGTGGGTGGGTCCGTACCGGGTCGTGGCACGACTCGGCGCAGGCGGGATGGGGATCGTCTACCTGGGGGTCTCCCGTGGCGGACGGCAGGTCGCTGTGAAGGTCCTCCGTCCCGAGTCGGCCGAGGACTGGGAATTCAGGCGTCGCTTCGCCCGCGAGGTGACCTCGGCCCGTGCGGTGAGCGGAGCCTTCACCGCTGCCGTGGTCGACGCCGACCCGGAGGGGTCTCCGCCCTGGCTCGCCACCGCCTACGTGCAGGGCGTCTCGTTGCGGGACGCCCTCGCCGAGCACGGCCCGCTGCCCGAGGCATCGGCCTATCCCATGGCCGCCGGTCTTGCGGAGGCGCTGGAATCGATACACACGGCCGGTGTGATCCATCGCGACCTCAAGCCGTCGAATGTGCTCCTTGCCGAGGACGGGCCACGGCTGATCGACTTCGGGATCTCCACGGTCAGCGGATCGAGCGTGCTGACTCAGGACGGTCAGGTCTTCGGGACGCCGGGGTTCATGTCGCCGGAGCAACTGAAGGGCGATCCGGTGGGCACACCGAGCGACGTGTTCTCCCTCGGCGCCGTGCTGGTGTTCGCGGTGACCGGCGATGGGCCGTTCGGGACGGGGTCGATGCCCCAAGTCGGCTACCGCGCCGTGTACGAGGAACCGGACCTGGATGCCGTGCCGTCCCGGCTTCGCCCCGTACTGGCCTGGTGCCTGGCGAAAGAACCCGGTGAACGCCCCTCGGTGTCGTCGCTGTTGCGCGAACTGACTGAACTCAACGGAAGCGGCCCTGAGGCCACCGAAGTGTTCACCGACATCGGCTGGCTGCCCATGGCGATCGCCCACACCGTGCAGTCCCGCGCGGCCGCCCAGTCGGTGAGCGGTGCACCGGACGGCCACGGCGCCGCTGGCCCGGACGCGCGCGAGCGAGCGCTGCCCCGAAGTGCCCCCTCGGGCATGTCCCGGCGGCGGGTCATTCTCGGGCTCGCGGGCGCCGCGGTGGCGAGCGCGGCTGTTGCCGGCTGGTCCGTGTTCAAGGAGGACAGCGGACAAGGCCACGAGCGTTGGAGGTTCGCGACCGGCGGTGCCGTGATCGGGACGCCGGCCGCGGCCAAGGGGCTGGTGTACGCCGTCAGCAAGGACAACCACCTGTACGCGGTGGACGCCGGCACCGGTCAACAGCGATGGAAGGTCACCACACGCGCGGACACGTACCCGGCCCCGACCGTGGCCGATGGAATCTTGTACCTGAGCGAGGAGGACTCGCAGGGCAGCACCAAAGCCCTGGACGCGGCCACGGGGGAGCCACTCTGGGAATCTCCCAGTATCTGGCCGCGGCCGATCGTCAGGAACGGCGTCGCGTATCTCGTCACCAGGAGCACGATCGCGGGCGGAAGGTCGCACATCACCCTGGAGGCCAAGGACGCGGCCGACGGCCGTCGGCTTTGGACGTTCGAGACCGACACGCCCCGTCCTGCGGTAGCGGTCGGCCACGGCGCGGTTTTCGTAGCCGGCATGCGGAATCTCCAGGCCTTGGACGCGGCGACCGGTGAGCCGAAGTGGACGGCTGAGCCCGACATGTTCCCCGACCCGGCACTGCTTGTCGTCGGCAGGTGGGTGTTGACGCAGAGCTTGCGCGGGCTGCACGCCCTGGACGCGGCCACAGGGCGAGTGGGCTGGAAGTTCACCGGAAGCGAGATGGTGGGGCAGCCCGGCAGCAGCGGTAGCGGCAGGGTCTGTGCCTTCAGCAAGGAGACGGACGACGCCGTCGCGCTTCACGCTTTCGATGCCTCCAACGGTCGGCACGAGTGGAAGTACACCATCAATGACGACACGGGTAGCGACCTCAATCCTCCGATCGTCACCAAGGACATGGTCTACGTGTCCGCGGCGGAGGAGCACCGCGACAAGGACAGCACCTTCCGCGCCCTGGACACGCGTACCAGCCGGGAGAGATGGCTGTTCACGCACCACGACATCATGACGCTCCAGCCGGTGGTGGCCAGCGGTGTCGTCTACCTGGGCAGTGGTGACAAGCACCTGTACGCCATGGACGGCCGCACCGGACGTCAGGTGTGGAAATTCGTGACTGGGGGGCGCGTGTACCCTCCGGTCGTAGCAGACGGAGTGGCGTACGCGGGCAGCGAGGACGGGCATATCTACGCGGTGTCGCTGTAACGGCGCTCCCTGTCCTTGCGCACGGCAGATGTCGGCGGTTCGAAGCCGTCCGCGCAGCGGCGCTGGCCCGGCGGTGGCCGCGGGCTGTCAGACCGCGGCACGCCTCTCTGGCCGCCTGGCTGAACAACAGGGTGCCGCCCACACAGGACGTGTCCGCGCATTGTCCGCAGCCACCCGCAGAAACCCGGAGACAGCCGGACAGCGTCGTACCCTTCCCAAGATCTCCAAGGAGGGTCAGTGTCGACTCGGGCGCCATCACGGGGGCCCTGACCAGCAAAAAGCCCCTCCATGTGGAGGGGCGCAGTGGGTGCCCCCGGCAGGACTCGAACCTGCGGCCAAGCGCTTAGAAGGCGCCTGCTCTATCCACTGAGCTACGGGGGCCGGACGTTGGCCGCGACCGAACCCGCCCCTTGTGTCGACGGTTCCGTGACCTTGCCGGGGACAAGGATAGGGCGCGGCTGATGTGCGGCCGGTTGCTTCGCCTTCATGACACGTTGTGTAGGTTCGGTGAAGCGGTCTGATAATCGCAGGCAGGTGCGAATGTCGCACCAGTTTTGGCGCCTCAGTCGACGGCTGTTGTGCACTCGTTATGCCGGTGTCTCTTCCGGCCCTTCTGTCCCGTTCCGGTCTTCTTGCGGGCCGAAAGATGTGAACTAGGCGGAATACGCTTCAAAAACCCACCAAAATGGGGCATTCTGCCACTGTGGCGATCTTGGATGTACGGCCCGAACTCCTCGACGCGCTGTCGGCGCTGCGCGACCGCGTCGCGGACGCGCGCTTTCCCCTCCCCCTTCCCGGAGCCGAGCGGGCCCGCCGCACACGTCAAGAGCTGCTGGCACAGCTCGACGACTATCTGGTGCCCCGGCTGAAGGCGCCCGAAGCGCCGCTGCTGGCCGTGGTGGGCGGTTCGACGGGAGCGGGGAAGTCCACGCTCGTGAACTCGCTGATCGGGCGGCGGGTGAGTGACGCGGGCGTGCTGCGCCCCACGACGCGCACACCGGTGCTGGTGTGCCACCCCCAGGACCGCGCGTGGTTCGCCGATCCGCGGGTGCTGCCGGGCCTGGCCCGGGCCTGGGCACCGCGACCCAGGACCGCGGCCGACGCCGACGGGGAGGAGAGGCCGGACGGGAACGACGAGGAGCGCGAGGCGGAGGAGACCAGGCTGTGGCTGCGCCTGGAGACCGACGACACGCTGCCGCGCGGGCTCGCCCTGCTGGACGCGCCCGACATCGACTCCCTCGTCTCCCGCAACCGCGAGCTCGCCGCCGAACTGCTCTGCGCGGCCGACATCTGGATCCTGGTGACCACCGCGTCGCGCTACGCCGACGCCGTGCCGTGGCACCTGCTGCGTACGGCCAAGGAGTACGACGTCACCCTGGCCACCGTCCTGGACCGGGTGCCGCACCAGATCGCCGAGGACGTCTCGCAGCACTACGCGGCCCTGCTGACCCGGGCCGGGCTCGGGGACGTGCCGCGGTTCACCGTCCCGGAACTGCCCGAGTCCGCGGGGGCCGGCGGGCTGCTGCCGCACACGGCGGTGGCGGCGCTCGGCAGCTGGCTCGCGCACTGCGCCGAGGACCCGGCCGCGCGGCACCAGGCGGCACGGCGCACCGTGACCGGGGTGCTGGGCTCGCTCGGCAACCGGCTCCCGGAACTGGCCGGCGCCTCGGCCGCGCAGCACGCCGCCGCGGTACGTCTGACCCGCCACGTGGACAACGCCTACGACGAGGCCGAGTCGCGCGTGCAGGAGGCCGTCGGCGCCGGGGCGCTGCTCGCCGGGGACGCCCTGGCCAGCTGGCGCGGCTACCCCGACTGCGGCCCCGCGGCCCTGCTGTGCGCCCTCGCCGAGAGCCTGGCGGTCCAGCTGCGGACCGAGGTCGCGGCGGCGGACGAGCGGACCCTCGACGCCTGGCGCGGCGACCGTGCGGGCGCCGTCCTGACGGAGGACGCCGACCCGGAGGCGGCCGCCGACGACGCCGCCGAGCGGATTGAGGACGCCGTCGACACCTGGGGGTTCACGGTGAACCGCCTCGCGCACCAGTCGGTGCGCGGCAGTGCGGAGGGCGTCGACCCGCAGCACGCGGCGGCACTGATCGCGGTCGCCGTGCTCGGCGGCCGCAAGGGCACGGTCGCGGGCGAGCAGCTCGCCTCCCTCGTCGGCGCGCAGGCGGCGCTGCGGGCGGGCGACCGGGCGCGCGAGGAGCTGGACCGGCTCGTCGGCGAGGTGCTCGACGCGGAGCGGGAACTGCGGGTGCTCCCGGTGGACGCGCTGGATGTGACGGCGGCCCAGCAGGCGTCGCTGATCGCGGAGCTTTCGGTCGTGCAGAAGTCGTACGGACTCCAGGAGAGGTGATCAGGTGCTCACAGAGCGGGTGGACGCCCTGTCGGAACTGCTCGGGCTGTCGCGCACCCGCGTGAGCCACGAGGCGCTCGACGGGGCCGGGGAACTGCTGGAACGGGTCGGCGACCGGCGCCGGCTCTCCGCGGACCACACGGTGGTGGCGCTGGCGGGGGCGACGGGCAGCGGGAAGTCGTCCCTGTTCAACGCGCTGACCGGTCTGGAACTGTCGCGGATCGGCGTCCGCCGGCCCACCACCTCGGCGCCGGTCGCCTGTGCCTGGGACCCCCGGGGCGCCTCCGGGCTGCTGGACCGGCTCGGCATCGGGCCCAAGGCGCGGTTCGCCCGGCACAGCGTCCTGGACGAGGGGGCGGAACGGACGGACGACGGGCCCGCCGGCCTGGTCCTGCTCGACCTGCCGGACCACGACTCGGCGGCGACCGCCCACCGCGACCAGGTGGACCGGGTGCTGAAGCTCGTCGACGTGATCGTGTGGGTGCTCGACCCGGAGAAGTACGCGGACGCGGCGCTGCACGAGCGCTACCTGCGGCCGCTGGCCGGGCACGCCGACGTGACCGTCGTCGTCCTCAACCAGATCGACCGGCTCCCGGAGGAGGCCGTCGAGCAGGTCCTGGACGACCTGCGGCGTCTGCTCGACGACGACGGGCTCGCCGTCGGCGAGCACGGCGAGGACGGCGCCATGGTGCTGGCCACCTCGGCGCTGAACGGTGACGGCGTGCCGGAGCTGCGGGCGGCCATCGGCCAGGTCGTGGCGGAGCGCGCGGCCGCGAGCCGGCGGCTGTCCGCGGACGTGGACGGGCTCGCCGAGCGGCTGCGCCCGCTGTACGTCGCCGAGGGGATGACGGGGCTCACCGACCGGTCCCGCGAGGACTTCACGGCGAGCCTCGCCCACGCCGTGGGCGCCGCGGCGGCGGGCCGGGCGGCGGAGCGCGCCTGGGCCAGGGCCGCCGAGGAGGCGTGCGGCACCCCGTGGCGGCGGCTGCGCCGCGGACGCGGCGCCGGTCTGCGCGACGGCATCCTCGACGGCCGCCGTCCGGCGCTGTCGGCGTCCCGCGCGTCGGTCGACGAGGCGGTGCGCGCGGTCGCGGCGGAGGCCGTCGAGGGGTTGCCCGCTCCCTGGGCGCAGGCGGTACGGGAAGCCGCGCGCCGCGGTGGCCGCACGCTCCCGGAGGCGCTGGACGCGACGGTGGAGCGGGTGGCGCCGGACGAGCCGCTGCGTCCCCGGTGGTGGACGGTGGTCGGTACGGCGCAGTGGCTGCTGGCGCTGCTCGCGACGGTGGCGCTGGCGTCGGGGGTCGTGACGGCGGCGGGCGCGTTGCGGCTGCCGTGGTGGCTGCCGCCCGCGCTGCTGGCCGTGGGCGCGTTGGGCGGTCCGCTGCTCACCCGGGTGAGCCGGTTCGCGGCCCGCGGCCCGGCCCGGCGGCACGGCCAGGCCGCGGAGCGGCGGATGGCCGACGCGGCGGCCGACTGCGGGCGGGCGCGGGTGCTGGAGCCGCTGGCGGCGGAATTGCTGCGTTACCGGGAAGTGCGGGAGCAGTACGGGGTGCTCTCGGGAAACCACTTCCGGGTGACGGAGTTGTCCACAACAGGCCAGTAATCCACAGGTTGAATCCCATTTCTCCACGGGGGGCGCGGCGGGCGCACCATGGAGCCATCGCGGGGCCGGCGGCAGGGGGCCGCCGGCCGGCGACGGCAACGGGGAGCATCGGCAATGAACGAGACACTGGTCACCGTCGTGGGGAATGTCGCGACCAGGCCGGAATTCCGGAAGACGCCCACGGGCGTGCCGGTCGCCAGGTTCCGGCTGGCGACGACCGCGCGCCGCTGGGACCGGGAGCGCGGCGGCTGGTCCGACGGGCACACCAGCTTCTACACGGTGTGGGCCTGGCGGCAGCTGGGGGAGAACGTGGTGGCGTCGGTCGGGGTCGGCGAACCGCTGCTCGTCCAGGGACGCCTGAGGGTGCGTGAGGAGGAGCGCGACGGCCAGCGCTGGATCTCCGCCGACGTCGACGCGATCGCCTGCGGCCACGATCTGACGCGCGGCACCTCGGCGTTCCGGCGGGCGTCCGTGGGCCGCCCGGAACTGATGGTTCCGAATTCCGCCGCGGGCGCTGGGGAGCCACTCGCCGATCCACTGGCCGCCCTGTCCGGATAAGCCGGACAGCTGCACATTCGCCCCGCGGTAAAACGTCGATGATTTATCGACAATTTCACGTCTATGCCTACGCACGGGTAACGATTGCGATTCGAATTCCCGGGCGGCCGTGAATCCTGGTGGCTTTGGTGCGGTTGGTTCCTAGGATTCTGCGGAACCCCGGCTTTCCGCGGGGATCCACAGCTGTCGGCGAGGCGTGCCCCCACGACCAGCCTCGCCCGGAGGGGAAATCCATGTTCACTGTACGGAGGCGGGGAGCTGCCCGTCTTGCCGTAGCGATGGTGGCCTCAGGCCTCCTCGCCGCGGGTTCCATAGCCGTTGCCGGGTCCGCCATCGCGGACGACGCGACCCCCACCGCGCCCGGTGCGACGGCGACGCTCGGCGGCCTGAAGACTGCCGACAGGGCCGTCATCACGGAGAAGGGCAACAAGGAGGAGGTCGGCGCCGGCCTCTTCGAGATGTCCGTCGATGGCGGTGGCACGATCCAGACGTACTGCATCGACATCAAGAACCCCACGCAGAGCAGCGCGAAGTACAAGGAAGTCTCCTGGGACCAGTCGAGCCTGCACAACAACGTTGACGCGGGGAAGATCAACTGGATCCTGCAGAACTCGTACCCCCAGATCGACGACCTCGCCGCTCTGCAGAAGAAGGCCGGCATCAAGAAGGGCGCCCTGACTCCGGGGCTTGCCGCCGCCGGTACCCAGGTGGCCATCTGGCGCTTCTCCGACAAGGCCAATGTGACCGCGGTCAACCCGCTCGCCGAGCAACTCGCGGACTGGCTGCAGAAGAGCGCCAAGAACCTCGAGGAGCCCGCGGCGTCGCTGACCCTCGACCCGCCGGCGGTCTCCGGCAAGGCCGGTGACCTGCTCGGTCCGATCAAGGTCCACACCAACGCCTCCACCGTCCAGGTGAGCCCCGCGCCCAGCAACCCCTCCGGCGTCAAGGTCACCGACAAGAACGGCACCGCGGTCACCTCCGCCAAGGACGGCGACGAGGTCTACTTCGACGTCGAGGCCGGCACCCCCGACGGCACGACCTCGCTGACCGCCACCGCGAACACCAAGCTCCCGGTCGGCCGCGCGTTCACGGGCGTCAACAGCACCACGCAGGTCCAGATCCTCGCCGGCTCCAGCGACAGCTCCGTCTCCGCGACGACCACCGGCACCTGGGCCGCCAAGGGGCCGATCCCGGCGGTCTCCGCCGAGGTCAACTGCGCCAAGAACGGCCTGGACGTGACGGCCGCCAACGAGGGTGACAAGCCGTTCACCTTCACGCTGGCCGACAAGGAGTACACGGTCGAGGCCGGAAAGTCCGAGACCATCACCGTGCCGGTGGCCGAGGACCAGCACTACAAGGTCACCATCACCGGCCCCGAGGGCTTCGAGAAGACCTTCGAGGGCGTCCTCGACTGCGAGACCGCCGGCAACGGCGGCGACACTCCGTCCTCCTCGCCCAGCCCGGCCTCGGCCGGCGGCTCCTCCGAGGGCACCGGTGACACCGGCTCCACCACCGGCGGCGACCTCGCCGAGACCGGTTCGAGCAGCGCCACCCCGGTGATCGCCGGCATCGCGATCGTCCTGGTCGTCCTCGGTGGCGGCGCGGTCTTCTTCCTCCGCAAGAAGAAGGCGGCCCCGTCCGCCGAGTGAGCTGACACCACTGGCCGCTCCTGAGCGAAGGGGGCGGAGGTCGAAAGACCTCCGCCCCCTTCGCCGTTCCGCGGCACGCACGGACGCCCGCAACAGGTCTGCGGGTCCGCCCCTACCGCGGACAGCGGCTTGGCGGCGCCACGACGTTCCCCTCGGGGTGATCGCCGAGGGGAACGCCACATGGCACGGGCTCAGTACTGTTCGGTTTCCACGAAACCGGCGTCCGCGCCGTCGTCCGCGCCGAAGGCGGCGGCGGTCGGGTCGAATCCGGGCGGGCTGTCCTTCAGGGCCAGGCCCAGGCCGGCCAGCTTCGCCTTGACCTCGTCGATCGACTTCGCACCGAAGTTGCGGATGTCGAGCAGGTCGGCCTCGGAGCGTGCCAGCAGCTCACCCACCGAGTGAACGCCCTCACGCTTGAGGCAGTTGTAGGAACGGACGGTGAGCTCGAGCTCCTCGATCGGCAGCGCCATGTCGGCGGCGAGCGCGGCGTCCGTGGGGGACGGGCCCATGTCGATGCCCTCGGCGTCGACGTTGAGCTCGCGGGCGAGCCCGAACAGCTCGACCAGGGTCTTGCCGGCCGAGGCCATCGCGTCGCGGGGACGCATGGCCTGCTTGGTCTCGACGTCGACGATCAGCTTGTCGAAGTCGGTGCGCTGCTCGACACGGGTCGCCTCGACCTTGTAGGTGACCTTGAGCACCGGGCTGTAGATGGAGTCGACCGGGATGCGGCCGATCTCCTGGCCCTGCTGCTTGTTCTGGACGGCCGAGACGTAGCCGCGACCGCGCTCGACGGTCAGCTCCACCTCCAGCTTGCCCTTGCCGTTCAGCGTGGCCAGGACGAGGTCGGGGTTGTGCACCTCGACACCGGCCGGGGGCGCGATGTCGGCGGCGGTGACGACGCCGGGGCCCTGCTTGCGCAGGTACATCACGACGGGCTCGTCGTGCTCCGAGGAGACGACGAGCTGCTTGATGTTGAGGATGAGGTCGGTGACGTCCTCCTTGACGCCCGGCACGGTGGTGAACTCGTGCAGGACGCCGTCGACCCGGATCGAGGTGACGGCGGCGCCGGGGATCGACGACAGGAGGGTGCGGCGGAGCGAGTTGCCGAGGGTGTAGCCGAAGCCCGGCTCCAGCGGTTCGATCACGAACCGGGAACGGAACTCGTCGACGACCTCTTCGGTCAGTGAGGGACGCTGAGCAATCAGCACGGGGTATTGCCTCCAGTGTTTGGCGCCCGCTATGTGACGCCGTAGACACCATGAAGGGTACGGGTGGGACGGCCCCCCGCGTGGCTGACCCGCCCGTCCGCCGGCCGGTCGGCGGCCCGGAGCCTGCCGGAGCGAGTACAACGATCAGCTATCCGTGCCCCCGAGAGTCAGCCACCGAGGCATTTCGTGGGTGCATACTGGGGGCAATGACTAAGCCTGCTGCACCGAAGCGTCATTTGCCCACCAGCCCCTTCAAGGCCCCGGTCGCGCCCGCTCCCAAGCACTTCGCGGTGGGCGACCAGGTCACGCACGACATCCACGGTCTCGGGCGGGTAGTCGACGTCGACGAGGGAACCGCGGTCGTCGTGGATTTCGGCTCGGCGCAAATGCGGATCTTGAGCCCGTACAGCAAGATGACCAAGCTGTAGGACCGCTGTGCCGGGTCACGGCACGCCAGGGCCCTTCAGGGGGTCCTGTTACGAAAGGGAAACCTCTCATCGATGTGACGTCGCTGTTCTCCGCCCCGGAAGGGCAACCCCGCGGTACCACCGCAGCGTCGCCGTCTCCGACGACGAACCCCTTCCAGGCCCCGGACTTCGGGGAGGACGAGACCTTCGTTCCCGAGGACGTACAGGAGCCCGCCTCGGGCATGCGCGCCCCGCGGCCCAAGCGCACGTAGCCCCCACGGGTGCCGGCGGTTCCGCCGGCACGCAGAGGGACCACCACGGAACCAGGCCCGTACTCAGCCGCTGACGGATCCGCAGCTGAGGTTGACCACGGTCCCCGTGATGGCGCCCGCCCGGTCGGACGCCATGAAAGCTGCCGTCTCCGCCACTTCGGCCAGTTTCGGCAGCCGGCGCAGCGCGGTGCCGCGTTCCATGTAGGCCTTCACCGTGGGGCTGTCCTCGGGATCGGGCTCGGCGTCATCGATCATGCCCCAGGACACCCAGGCTTCCGGGATGCCGTCCGGGCGCAGGCAGACGACGCGTACGCCGCGCGGTCCGACCTCACCGGCCAGGTGCCGGGAGAGCAGTTCCACGGCGCCGCAGGCGACGCCGAAGCCCCCGGTCGCATGGAAGCCCTGGTCCCGGCCGGAGAGGTGCGCTGCCGCCGTGGAGAAGGTCACGATCACCCCCGAGCCCTGTTCGGCCATGTACCGGGCCGCGGTCGTCGCGGTGACGAAGTTGGCGGTGGCCGCGGTGGTGATCGGCGTCAGGAAGTCGTCCACGGACATACCGGTCAGCGGCGTGCCCTGCAGGTCACCGCGGATGCTGACCGCGTTCACGGAGACGTCGAGCCGGCCCGTCGTCCGGACCACCTCGGCGGCGTGCCGCTCGACCGCCTCCCGGTCGAGCGCGTCGACCTGGGCGACGTCGGCCCGGCCGCCGGCGGACTCGATCTTCCCGGCCAGCTCCTCCAGCCCGGCGAGCCTGCGACCGGTGAGGAAGACCCGTGCCCCCTCCCGGCCGAAGGTTCGGGCCACGGTCCGCCCGACCGCACCGCCCGCGCCGTAGACGACCGCGGTCTTGTTCTCCAGCAGCATGTCCGGTCCCCCTGATCAGAATCAGTGTCGATCGTGCGGGCACACTAGACGCCGGTACCGACAGACGGACTCCCGTGTGCCGTTCCGGCGCGCCTGCGGAGCCGGCCGGAAGCGTGAGGGACATCGCCCGGGTACTCGTTTCCGCCCGGGGGTGGACGGCTGGCAAGATGGGGTGTTACTTGCCGGGGGAGGGCGCGAAAAGGCCCCTCACCAGCAGGTTTCCCGCCGATGAGGGGCCGTGTCAGGCAGCCTGGGCCGTCCCTGGGCCGTCGTCGGTCCTGCCGGCGGCCCGGTACATCGCGCTGATCGCCTTGCGGGTGCGCTCCTCGCTGCTCGGCATCAGGTGCGTGTAGACCCGCAGCGTGAACCCGGGATCCGAGTGCCCGAGGTAGAGACTCAGGGCCTTGATGTTCTCCCCGGCGTCCAGGAGCACCGACGCGTAGAAGTGCCTCAGAGCGTGCATGCCGTGCTCACGAGCCGCGGGGTACCGCCGGCCGCGCTCGGGAGCGGCGATGATCCCGGCAGCTACGAGGGCGGGCTTCCAGACCTGATCATTGAAGCCATTGCTCCAGAGCGCCTTGCCGGCCGGGCCGGTGAACACGAGCCGTTTGGTGACCGTCGGGCCGTCCGGCGTCAGCCACGGCAAGGTGACCTCGACCGGCGGGGAGCCCTCCAAATGCTCGGCCAGGGCTCCCGCGACCTCAGGGTCCAGCGGAACGTCCCGCAGCTTGCCACGCTTCGGAGGGGCGAATACCAGCGTGCCCCGAACCTTCTTCACCTGCTGACGGACGGAGAGCCACCCGGTCAGGAAGCTGACGTCCTCAACGGCGACACCAAAGATCTCGCCCTGGCGCAGCCCGCAACCGCCGCCAAGGTCGGCCATCGCTTGATACCGCTGCGGTAGACCTGCTCGTACACCGAAGACTTGCTCGACACTCCAGGGCCGCACCCGGGACGGCGACGGCTGCGGCGCCTTGACCGACTGGACGCGGCAAGGGTTCTTGGCCAGCAGTCCGTCATCCACGGCCGCATTGAGGACCGAGGAGACGGCATCGAAGATCAGCCGCCTGTACGAAGCCACAGGCAACGAGCCTTCCAGCTGCTTCAGCCAGTCGCGGACGTGCTCCGGCTGGAACGAGCCGATGGGTCGCGGGCCCAGGTGCGGGAAGGCATAAAGCCGAAGCCGTCCCTCCACGGCCGCACGACTCACGAGGTCGGTCGTGAGCGCGTCCAGCCATCGTTCCCCGTACTGTCGGAAGGTGACTCGCCCCGCTTGGGGGTCGATGTACTGCCCGCGGGCCATGTCCGCTTCGATCTGGGCGAGCCACTGTTCGGCCTTGCGCTTCTGCTTGTCCGGGAAGGACTTGCTCTTCTCCGTGCCGTCCGGGCCGACGTAGCGGGCCCGATAGCGCAGTCCGTTGCCGTAGCGGTCAGTCTTAAGGCGCAGAGGCCTGCCGTTGGGCCCAGGCTCGGTCTTGTACCAGCGGTCTTGAATGTGTCCGGCCACTAGGCAGCCACCTCGTTGAGGCCGTCGACCCACTGGCGGAGCCGGGCGGGGTCGTACCGAAGGTGCTTGCCGACACGGAAGGCCGGCGGACCGGTGCGCTTGCGCCGCCACTGGTACAGCGTCTCGACCGGGACCCCGAGCAGGTCGGCGACGTCGGCCGGGGTGAGGTACCGCTCAGGAAGCGGGTGTGTGGTCATGCTGCGGCTCCTTCCAGGGCGAGGTGGTCTCGTAGGGCTTCGCGGGCGGTTTCGCGGTTGAGCTGGAGGTCCCGGGCGATGGTGGCGGCGAGGATGGATTCGCCGGGGGTGTGGCCGTGGCCGGCGTATTGCCAGTCGGCCAGGACCAGGACGGTGTCCGGCTCGACGGGCTCTAGGCCGAGGTCCGCGTGTTCTTGGGCGGCGCGGTAGTCGGCGCGTTCCTGGCGTAGGGCGCCGAGGGTGGTGGAGTAGCGGAGGGATTTGGTGGAGAAGTGGCCGCGGAAGCCGAGCATGTGTGCCCAGGCCCACAGCCGCCGGTCGGGGTAGAGGTCGTCCAGGTCGCGGCAGGCTTGGATGAGGCGGCGGGCGTGGTCGGGCACCTGGTGGCGGTCGAGTTCGGCGAGTTCGCCGATACGGCGGTCGAGGGTGCCGGTATTCTCGGCAGCTTTGGTGGCGTACTTGGCGACGTAGGACGCGACGGCCTGCTCGGTGATGTCCGAACCGTCCCCGAACGCCCTCACTGGCCGGACGTCGAGCTGGGCACCCCAGCGGAACGCCCGGACCGGTTGGTCCCCGGCGGCCGGGACGGTGATCGAGGTGTAGGAGTGGCGTGCGGCAGCCCGAACCGCGTCCTCGAGTAACCCGGTGGTGGCCCAGGACGGGGGCGCGGTGTCGGGACCTTCGGGGCCGTCGAGGCGGATGACGGCATGGAAGTGGACGGCGCCGCGCTTTTGGAACTCGGCGACCTTGCCGAAGGAGACCCGCAGGACCTCTGCCACGGCCCGTTGGGAAAGGCCAGCGCGGGCGGCGATCTCGCGGCGGAGCCGGTTGGTCAAGCGCTGCCACAGCTGCCCGGCATGGTTGTTGAACAGCACCGCCCCGGCATAGTCGTACCTGGCGGGGTTGAGCGCGGTCCCCAGCGCCGGGTCGTCGGCGACATGTCGGGTGCCGCAGCGGCAACGGCCGGTGTCGGGCCGGTTGTGGACGCGCCCGAACGAGGGGGCGGTGAAGGTGGCGAAGACCCTGGGGTGATCCCGCACCGTGGCGGGGATATCGCGGCGCTGGTCTCCGGCCAGGCCGGCGCGGATGAGGTGGTAGGTGTCGCCTGCGTAGGTCCAGGCGCACGCCGGGCAGCGGGAGGCCCGCCGGTTGCCGCAGGCGATACGCAGGCGACCGCCGGGCTCTGACTCGGTCGAGTAGTGGTGCAGGGTCTCGCCGGTCGTGCGATCTTTGGTGAGGGTCCAGCCGGTCAGGTGGATGGGGTCGGAGCAGCCGCCAGTGCGGCGGATCTGGTCTTCCCAGCGGTGAAAGCCCGGAGACCCGGCCACCCGCAGAAGATCGCCGAGGGTGGTCGGGTCCAGGCCCGCGACGGTCGCGGAGTCAGGCACGGGCGCTCTCCCGCGACCGGGCCGGGTGGAGGGTGCCGACACCACGGCAGGCCGGGCAGTGGACTGTGAGGGTGCGCAGGTGGCCGTGCCGGTCACGTCCGCCGAGGGTGATGGCGGCGGAGGCGAAGCCGTCACAGGCCGGGCAGATCCGCGCCGGGGGTGGTGTCGGGTGGGCCATGATGGGGGTTCCTTCCGGATCTCTGGTTCGGGCAGGGGTACGGCTCCCGGGGCGGGCGATACTTGGCGGTTGAGACCGCCCCGGGGGCCGGTCAGCGGTGGTGCTGGCCGTTGAGCATCGAGCGCAGGACGACGGCGCAGACGGCGACCGAGGCGGCGGTGACGGCGACCGCCAGGAGCAGCGAGACCAGGACCGTGCCGACGACCAGGACCACGGCGGTGGCGCCGCCGACGAGCGCGATCAGGGCGCCCGGGGTGAGCTGCACGACGGGCCGGGACGACACCGGAGCCACGGGGGCAGGCGCGGGGGCCGGGGTGTGCTGGATGACGCCGGCGGTGGGCTCGGTGGGCAGCGGCATCACGGCACCGGTCGGGGTGGGGTTGGTGGGGATCTTCGGCCGGAGCATGAGCGGTCTCCCTACTTCTTGATGAGGGTGTCGATGACGGGGGCGAGCAGGCTGTCGGCGATGAGGTAGCCGCCCAGGAGCAGCACCAGGACCAGCCAGAGCGGCGGGCGGATGAGCTTGCAGCCGAGGTAGCCGACGACGATCAGGGCGAACCAGAGCGGGACGTCCACGGTCGATGCCTCCTATCGGGCCGTGCAGCGGTGGGTGCGGGCGGCCAGCTGGGCGGCGGATTGGCTGGAGTAGTCGGCGGACCAGCCGCAGCGGTCGTTGGTGCACACCGCGGCGTGCTTGGTGGTGCCGTGCCGGTCGCGGTGGGTGCCGATCTGGACGGGGCCGATCCGCATCACGGAGTGGAAGAAGTCGCGGGCAGGCATGACGGTGGTTCTCCTCTCGGGTCAGGTGAGTTGGGCGGCGATCGCGTCAGCCAGCTGGACAGGAACGCCGAGCCGGACGCGCAGGGTGTCGGTGTCGATCGGGGCCCCGGTGCGGGCCTGGTGGTCGTCGGCGACCTTCCGCGCGTGGGCGACGAGCGCGGCCGGAACCGTCGGGGTGGCCGGCGGCGGAGCGGGCCGCGAGGCAGGCAGGGCCGGTACGGGCTCGGCCACCTCGACTGCCTCCGGCTCTGGCTCCAGGGCGGAGGCGCGTTCGACGCTGGTCGTCTCGGTCGCGTCGACAGCCGGGGCTTCCTAGCATTCGGGGGCGGGACTTGGGGAGTGCACGAGGAGGGTGCCGCCGAGGAAGGCCAGTGTGGGCCAGCCCGCCACGAGGATGCTGAGCCAGCCGGGCACGTGATCCAGGTCGAGGAGTCCAGCGGTGGCGATGTTGGCGCCGAGGGACGCGGTCAGGGCGATGGCGAACCAGAACCACGCGGCCCGGACCGGCTCCCCACTAGGACGAAGGGCGCGTAGCCTGCGCCAGGCGGCGACCAGGAGCAGGTCTACGGAGATGGGGTATGCCCAGGCTTTCCAGCCGTCTTGTCCGGCCGCGGCGGCGAGGTCGTGCAGGTGGGCGAAGGACGGGGCACCGGCGATCACGGCCTGTACGAGGACGGCGTCCACGCGGGGCTTGCGGGGCATCGTCGGTCTCCTTCCTGGTATGCGGCATGGGCGGGGTAGGGACGTGGCGCGAGGCGGTCGCGCCGGCCGTCGGGGCGGGGGGAGAGATCAGGCCGTGGTCGGGGCCGTTGTCTTGGCGGCGGGGGCGGTCACCGGGGTGAGCTGGGTAGCCAGGGCGGGCTGGAAGGGTGCGAGTTCGGGCACGTCGGGGGTGTTCTCGGCGTGCCGGTTGCAGGCGTTGACGGCCTGGCGCAGCGTGGTGTGGGGGGTGCGGATGCGGGCCCATCCGCCGGTGGAGTCGCCCGTGACGGCGATGCCGGGGGTGTCGGGTGAGATTTGGATGGCGGCGAGGACGGCGTCGGGGGCGATGTCGCCGAAGGCCATGTTCGCGGAGGGTTCGTCGTTGACGCGGTGGGCGGTGCGGCCGGTGAGCTGGGCGCGGAGCATGGTGATGCCCTTGCCGAGTTCGGAGCCGAAGCGCTGGCCGCAGATCTCCAGGTAGATGCCGGCGGCGCGGCCGAGCTGGGCGAGGCGGGCGAGTGCGGTGATGATGCGGTCGCGGCGCTTTTCTTCGTCCTTGGTGGTGAACAGGGCGAGTTCGGCGACCTCGTCGACCAGGACCACGACGGGGGTCGGGCGCAGGTGGTCGGGCAGGTCCCAGATGTCGGCGGCGATCTCCGCATCGGGCACGTCGGCGGTGATCCGCTGTTCGGCGCGGATGAGCTGGTAGACGGCCTCCATACGCGTGATGAGGGCGTCGAGGAGGTCGGCGGCGGTGTCGGGGTTGTCGGCCAGCGCGGAGAACCGGCGGGCCAGCGGGAACAGCTCCACACCCTGCTTGCAGTCGATGCCCACCAGGGCGACGTCCTGCGCGGCCAGTTCGGCGACCAGGTTCCGCTGGTACACCGATTTCCCGGACTTCGTCGCCCCGAGGGTCAGGGCGTGGGGGACGGTGCGGTAGTCGCGGTAGTGGACGGCGCCGTCTTCGTGCAGGGCGACCGGGACCCGCATCGGGGTGCGGTCGATCTTCGCGGGCATCTGCACGCGCTTGAGGACGTCGTATCCGGTCATCCGCAGCTCAACCACACCCGAGCGCAGCTCGCGCGAGGTCACCCCGTACATGCTGAACGAGTGCCGCAGCCGGTCGCACGAGGCGGCGACGTCGAAGGCGTCCTGCCCCGGCCGCAGACCTAACCGCACCACCAGGCCCGTGCGGGTGGGACGCAGCCGCAGGATGCGCGGAGCCCGCGGACCGGGGGCTGGACGGTTGGCGGCCCGGGCCAGGGCCATGCGCCAACGGGGCGACGGCACGGTCAGACCGCACGCCTCCATCACCGAGCCATAGCGAACCAGACCCGCAGCATCGCGAGGGTGACCCCGAAGCGCTGCACTCGGTATCCGTGGCCGGAGCCGTAGTGCGCGAGGACGGCCGGCTCCTGGCGATCCGCCGCGCTGACAACGGCACTTGGGAGCTCCCCGGTGGTGTCCTGGAACTGGCCGAGGCACCCGAGGAAGGCGTGAGGCGCGAGGTCTGGGAAGAGACCGGCATCCACGTCGAGGTGGACCAGCTCACCGGGGTCTACAAGAACACCACCCGCGGCATCGTGGCCCTGGTCTTCCGTTGCAAGCCCTCCGGCGGCGCCGAGCGCACCTCGGACGAATCCACGGCCGTCGACTGGCTCACGCCCGACGAGGTCGCAGGGTGCATGTCTGAGGTCTTCGCGGTCCGGCTTCTCGATGCACTGGACGGCAATGGGCCCCATGTCCGGAGTCACGACGGACGGCACCTGGCCGTCAACTCCCGCTAGAGACTTCCCTCATGACGACCTCGATTGCTCTCTGGTTCGAGCACCTGGCAGGGAAGCACTGGCATAACGATCTTCGACTGCACATCGGAGGTCACCGTCACACCTGCGACTCGTACTACCTGACTCTGGAGTCGCGGCACCTCGGCGCGAATCTGGTTGCGTCCTTGGACGTGGTGTAGCGGGTTGGACCTGATGCGGGGGTTTGCTCCGGCGTCTGGGTTGGTGCCCGCATAGTCAAACGGCCACCGGCTGATCTTCGAAGTGTCGAAGCCTCGAAGGAGATCAGCACGATGACCGCACCTGACAGTCTGCCCCTGCACGCTCTGACCGAGGAGAACCTCGCTGCGGCGAGTCCCGATCTGTTGCGCGCGATGGTCAAAACGTTTGCCGACGCGCTCATGTCCGCGGAGGCCGATACCCTCTGCAACGCCGAATACGGGCAGGTCAGCGACGAACGCGTCAACCACCGCAACGGATATCGCCCCCGAGAGTGGGACACCAGGGCCGGCACCGTCGAACTGGCCATCCCCAAGCTCCGCAGCGGCAGCTACTTCCCGCACTGGCTGCTGGAACGACGCCGCAGGGCCGAGCAGGCCCTGATCTCGGTGGTCGCCACCGCCTACCTGCTCGGGGTCTCCACCCGCCGGGTCGAGAAACTCGCCGAGTCCCTCGGCGTCACCCAGCTGTCGAAGTCCCAGGTCAGCGCCATGTCCAAGCACCTGGACGAACAGGTCACCGCGTTCCGCAACCGGCCCCTGGACGCCGGCCCCTACACCGTCGTCTGGGTCGACGCCCTGACCCAGAAGGTCCGCGAAGGCGGCCGGATCATCAACGTTCACGCGCTGGTCGCCGTCGGTGTCAACGCCGACGGACACCGCGAGATCCTCGGCCTGGACGTCGCCACTGCCGAGGACGGCGCCGGCTGGCTGGCCTTCCTGCGCTCGCTGATCGCCCGCGGCCTGAACGGCGTCCGACTCGTCGTCTCCGACGCCCACGCCGGACTCGTCGACGCCATCGGAGCCGTCCTGCCCGGCGCGAGTTGGCAACGTTGCCGCACCCACTACGCCCGCAACCTGCTCTCGCAAGTCCCGAAGTCGGCCCCGCCGTGGGTGGCCACGCTGCTGCGGACGGTCTTCGAACAGCCCGACGCCACCGCAGTCCACACCCAGCTGAAGCAGGTCCTGGACGCCCTGGACAAGAAGTTCCCCAAGGCCGCCGAACACCTGGATGCCGCCCAGCACGACCTGCTGGCCTTCACCGCATTCCCCCGCGAGACTGGCGGCAGATCTGGTCCAACAACCCCCAAGAACGGCTGAACAAGGAGATCCGACGGCGCACCGACGTGGTCGGGATCTTCCCGGACCGCACCGCCGTGATCCGCCTGGTCGGCGCGGTCCTAGCCGAGCAGAACGACGAGTGGACCGAGGCCCGCCGCTACATGGGCCGCGACCTGCTGGCCAAAGCCCGCCTCCACCCGATCGAGTCAGAAACCCACGACACCGCCCTGCCCACCACACTCACCGCCTAGCCTCAAAACGAGATCACCGAGTGGCCGTCGATACACCACTCCCACGGACGTGACCGCGAATCTGACACGCCTGCTGGAGCAGTGGATAGAGCAGGTCAACGAGCTAAGGGACGCAGGCGGCACGGCCTACCTGCCCTATGACTTCTCAGACCAGTGCACAGCATGGCTGCGCGTCTCTTCCACGGACGGAGATACCGCAGTGGTCCAGGCTGGCTGGAGCCTCATCGAGGCATGGGGCATCGAGACCTCGGACTACCGCGCAACAGCGCCAGACATCACGGACTTCAAGCCGATCGCGAACGCTCAGATCGAGTGCTCTCTGGACGACCTCGCTACGCGTATCGCGATCAACCGAGACAGTTTTGCGAGACTGAGGCACTAGCGCGGTAAGAGTTTCCCTACTTCATCAAGGCGACCGGCGTCGCTCACGCTCCGCCGGGCGCGCGGCCCGCGTCCGGCCGCGCCCACGCTCCAGTCTTCGCCCCGCTCGGCGCGCCGCCCGCCGCCGCGCGCCCACAAGAGTAGGTCGTGGGCGTGAGGCGAGAAGCACGGTGGCTGGGTGCTGGCGCCGACACGATCTTTAGCCACCTCCCCGGTCCGGGACCCGACGTCGAGCAAGACCAGGGGGCCGATCGGGCTTGTGCGGGCAGGCAGGAGCCAGCCCGATCCGCGGCCAGCGTAAGGCCCCCTGGCCATGCCCGACCCCAGCCCAGGCAGGCCACCGGCCAAAGATCGCGCCAACGCCCGCTTGGGTACGCTTACCTGTAGTGGGGTCCACGTAGAGCATGTGGGAGAATGCGGGCGCCGTCATGTGCGTCGGATGACCAGCACGGCCACGTCGTCGAGGTGGTCGACCGCGATCGCGGCGTCGAGGACGCGGTCGGCGGTCTCCTCGGCGTTCAGTCCGTCGAAAACGGCTCGGGCGGCCAGTGTTCCGGCTCGTTCCAGTCCGGCGTCCAGCGTCAGGCCTGGTCCTTCGACCACGCCGTCGGTGACCATGACCAGCGCGGTGTCCTCGTCCAGAGTGAAGGTCTCCTCGCGGTATTTGATGCCGGGCAGGACGCCCAGGACCGGGCCGCCCGGCAGCTCGCGGAGATCGTGGCTGCCGTCCCTGTGTGCGCACAGCAACGGCACATGCCCCGCGCTGGTGCCGGTGACCTGTCCATCGTGCGGGTCGATGTGCAGCAGGGCGCAGCTCGCGAATCGTGCGGGGGCCGTCGCGACGAGTAGCTCGTTGGTGCGGGTCAGCACGGTTCCGGGATCCGGTTCCTGGTCGGCGATCGCGCGCATGGACAAGCGGACCTGTCCCATGAGGGCGGCGGCGTCCACGTCGTGCCCCTGGACGTCGCCGATCTCCAGTGCGATCGCGCCGTCGGGCATCACGAAGGCGTCGTACCAGTCTCCGCCGACGTCCAACCCGTCCCGGCTGGGCCGGTAGCGGGCGGCGACCTCCAGACCCGGGAGGTGCTCGGGCAGCGTGGGGAGCATGGTCTGCTGCAGCGCCGTGGCCAGCTCGACGCGCGCCTGCTGCAACCTGATCCGCTTGAGTGCCTGGCCTGCCAGGTCGGCCAGCGTCCCCACGAGGGTCCGCTCCTCCAGAGACGACAGGTATCCGCGGTGGTAGAGCATCGCCCACGCCCCGAGTGGCTGATCGCCGGGCTCGCTGAGGGGGGTGACCGAGATTGCGTAGTCGGAGCCGAGCCGGAGGAACCGCAGAGATGGAGCGTGCGGCCAGCGGCGGACGAAGTCCTCCCGGTCGCTGATGAACTGAGGCTGGCCGGTACGGATCGCCTCGGACAGAGGCGTCGGATGCTCCAGCCGCAGGCCGTGCAGGGCCTCGACCTCGCGCATGCCTGTTCTGGCATCAGTGGAGATGCACAGACGGCCGTCGTCGACGATTGCGAGCACGGCGCCGCCGGCGCCGAAGGTCGCGGCGAGCCGGGTCAGGACGACCTGCCGCCATTCCTGCTCCGTGGCTGCGGTGATCAAGGCAGCGGAGAAGTCGGCAGTGTCCTTGGCGCGCTGTCGCTCGGCCGCCAGCGCTGCCTGCGCCTTCAACTTGCGCTTCTCCTGCTTGGTGTCGTCGCGGACCACCACGAAGATCCGTTCCGGGCCGTCAAAGCCCAGCCGGAGCCGACGGACCTGAACGGCCAGTCGGTGCCAGCCATCGTGCGGAGTGCGGTACCGCTGCCTCACCCATGGGGACTGCTGGACGGAGTCCGAGCGCAGGAGCTGCCGGAAGGCCTCCCTGTCGTCGGGGTGTATTGCCGAGATCACTCTGGACATCGCCGCAGTCGGATCTGGGACGAGCGCGACCAGGGAGGGTAGGCCACCGAGCCACTCCAGCTGGTCCTCCTGGGGGGAATACATCCACAGGCCGAGGCCGGCGGCCGCGGTGGCCAGCCGGAACGGGATCATTAGGCTGGCGAGGTCGTTTCGCGTATCCAGGGCTCGCACCCATATCAGCTGCTTGTCACCGGCGGGATCCTTCACTTGTCGCGCCTCAAGCAAGCAGGCAACGGGTACTCCGTTTCGCCCGGGGAACTCCAGCTCTCGCATCGCGACCGCATCCGCCCTGGAGGCGTGGGCCACCAGACTCTCGGCCGACAGTCGCTGGCTCGCAGGCCACAGATCCCCGAAGTCACGTCCCAAGCACTGCTCCACCGGCCTGCCTAGCGCCGTGGCCATCGCAGCGTTGAGGCCGCGCATGGCACCGTCCGGCGTCAGAAGAGCCGACGGGCTAGCCCTTCGAAGGAGTTCGTCCGAGGCTTCCATCTGTGGCTCCCTGGCGCATACCAAAACAGCCTCTTCAGCTATATTCGCGCATTTTGCTGCGTTTTCTAAGGGGGACCGCGGGGACTTGGTGGAGGCAGTTCGGTGACACGGTCGCTGAATGCCGGCGCCTGTAGCGGCGACCTCGCTCCCGCGAGATACGGCCCGCTGGGCGGCGAGGTCACCCCCTCACCTGCCGGAGCCCTCTACTGGCGGCCGCCCGCCGCCTTCGTCGAGACTCGGGCCCCTTGCCATTCGAGAGGCGGGTCCCGCCTCTGGGTGGGCGTCGTGAACGTAGCGACGGGCACTCGTGGATGTGGGGGGCAGTCAAGAGAGAAAGCTAATATCGAACGTATGAACGAGCTGCCTCGAGATCTGGCGCGCCCGCGGATCCGTCTGTACCTGCAGATGCAGCTCGACGCTGTGGACGCCAAGATCCAACAGGCCGAGTCTGCCGCTCATGCTCGGAGCCCTCTGGTGACACGGACAGCGCCCGCTGGGCCGTCCCTGGGCCGTGCGAGGTCGCCCCGCGTTGACCAACGACGACCAAAGATGACGGGACGCGGGACAGGCGAGCCCAGGTCGCAGGCGTGAGGGACATCGCCCGGGTACTCGTTTCCGCCCAGGGGTGGACGGCTGGCAAGATGGGGTGTATCTGCCCACACATCGAACGCCGGACGGTTTCTCTTGGCTGAGTTCATCTACACCATGCGCAAGACGCGCAAGGCGCACGGCGACAAGGTGATCCTGGACGACGTCACCCTGAGCTTCCTGCCCGGCGCGAAGATCGGTGTCGTGGGGCCCAACGGCGCCGGCAAGTCCACCGTGCTCAAGATCATGGCGGGACTGGAGCAGCCGTCCAACGGCGACGCGTTCCTCTCGCCCGGCTACTCGGTCGGCATCCTGCTGCAGGAGCCGCCGCTGGACGAGTCCAAGACCGTGCTGGAGAACGTCCAGGACGGCGTGGGCCCGGTCAAGGCCAAGCTGGACCGGTTCAACGAGATCGCCGAGCTGATGGCGACCGACTACTCCGACGCGCTGCTCGACGAGATGGGCAAGCTGCAGGAGGACCTGGACCACGCCAACGCCTGGGACCTGGACGCCCAGCTGGAGCAGGCGATGGACGCCCTCGGCTGCCCGCCCGGCGACTGGCCGGTGGTCAACCTCTCCGGTGGTGAGAAGCGCCGCGTCGCGCTCTGCAAGCTGCTGCTGGAGGCCCCCGACCTGCTGCTGCTCGACGAGCCCACCAACCACCTGGACGCCGAGTCCGTGCAGTGGCTGGAGCAGCACCTGGCCAAGTACGCGGGCACCGTCGTGGCGATCACCCACGACCGGTACTTCCTGGACAACGTCGCCGAGTGGATCCTCGAGCTCGACCGCGGCCGCGCCTACCCGTACGAGGGCAACTACTCCACGTACCTGGAGACCAAGCAGTCCCGTCTCAAGGTCGAGGGCCAGAAGGACGCCAAGCGCGCCAAGCGGCTCAAGGAAGAGCTGGAGTGGGTCCGCTCCAACGCCAAGGGCCGCCAGGCCAAGTCCAAGGCCCGCCTCGCCCGGTACGAGGAGATGGCCGCCGAAGCCGAGAAGATGCGCAAGCTCGACTTCGAGGAGATCCAGATCCCGCCGGGCCCGCGTCTGGGCAGCATCGTGGTCGAGGTCAACAACCTCTCCAAGGCGTTCGGCGACAAGGTCCTCATCGACGACCTGTCCTTCACGCTGCCGCGCAACGGCATCGTGGGCATCATCGGCCCCAACGGCGCCGGCAAGACCACGCTGTTCAAGATGATCCAGGGCCTGGAGGCCCCGGACGCCGGCACGATCAAGGTCGGCGAGACGGTCAAGATCTCCTACGTCGACCAGACCCGCGCCAACATCGACCCCAAGAAGACCCTCTGGGCGGTCGTGTCGGACGAGCTGGACTACATCAACGTCGGCCAGGTCGAGATGCCGTCCCGCGCGTACGTCAGCGCCTTCGGCTTCAAGGGCCCGGACCAGCAGAAGCCGGCCGGCATCCTGTCCGGCGGTGAGCGCAACCGCCTCAACCTGGCGCTCACCCTCAAGCAGGGCGGCAACCTGCTGCTCCTCGACGAGCCGACCAACGACCTCGACGTCGAGACCCTGTCCTCGCTGGAGAACGCGCTGCTGGACTTCCCCGGCTGCGCCGTGGTCGTCTCCCACGACCGCTGGTTCCTGGACCGGGTGGCCACCCACATCCTCGCCTACGAGGGCGACTCCAAGTGGTTCTGGTTCGAGGGCAACTTCGAGTCGTACGAGAAGAACAAGGTCGAGCGCCTCGGCCCGGACGCGGCCCGGCCGCACCGCGCCACCTACAAGAAGCTCACCCGGGGCTGAGCGGGAGATGGCCCGGCACATCTACCGCTGCCCGCTGCGCTGGTCGGACATGGACGCCTTCGGGCACGTCAACAACGTGGTCTTCCTCCGCTACCTGGAGGAGGCCCGGATCGACTTCATGTTCCGGCTGGCGCCCGGGGAGGGCAGCGAGTCGTTCACGGGCGGGTCGGTCGTCGCCCGCCACGAGATCGACTACCTGCGCCCGCTGGTGCACCGGCACGAGCCGGTGACGGTGGAGACGTGGGTGACCAAGGTGGGGGCCGCCTCACTGACCGTCGCGTACGAGGTCAAGGACGCGGAGGCGGTCTACGTGCGCGCCTCCACGATCGTGGTGCCGTACGACCTCGAGAAGGGCCGGCCGCGCCGGATCACGGCGGAGGAGCGGTCCTTCCTCGAGGGGTACTTCGACGACAGCGCGGGCTCGCCCGGTGACGCCGGCAAGGGGGCCGTCGCCGCATGACGGCACCCCTGCGACTCGCCGATGCCAGGGAGGCGGACGGTTTCGCCGCCTTCCTGGCCCGGCTGCTGCGCTGGGACAAGGCCGCCGTCGTCCGGCTGCGCGCCTCGGGCACGGTGCTCGCCGTGTTCGGGCAGCCGCCGTTCGGCGGCGGGGTCCTGGCCGTCCGCACGGCCGAGCTGGACGGGGCCGCCGGCGATCTGGACTCGACCGTCTCGGCCGGGCAGTTGCTCGACGGCATCGACGAGGTGACGGGCACGTTCGCCGTGCCCGCGGCCGTCACCGGGCCGGCCTGGGCAGGACTGCTCCCGCCGCGCGGCGGCTGGGAGCGGGTGCGGGGCCTGCCGTCCGAGGAGGACGTGCGCGCCGTGGCCGCCGCCGCGGTGACCGAGTTCCGCGACCGCAGTGAGGCACTGCGGCCGGAAAGCCGCACCCGCGCGGAGCTGGACGCCATCGCCGACGACATCTGGTCCCGGCAGCTCGGCGTCACCGGCCTGCCGCTGCGGGTGGTCCACGCCGCCCACGCGCTGGGCTTCCTCCGCCCGGTGCGCACCCCCGTCCCGGCACCGCGTGCGGGCGGCCGGCCGGCGGTGGAGCTGCTCACGGTGGGGCCGTGGCTGCGGCTGCGCACGCCGTACGGCTCGGTCGCGGTCCGGCGCGGGGCGCCAGGGCTGTCGGTCAGCCCGGTGTGATCATCCCGCGGTGTTCACCATCGACGCCGCCGCGTAGACCAGGTAGTCCCACAGCTGCCGCTCGTGGTCGGGCTCCAGTTCCAGCTCGTCCACCGCGGTCCGCATGCGCCGCAGCCAGGCGTCGTGGGCGGCCTGGTCGACCTGGAAGGGCGCGTGGCGCATCCGCAGCCGGGGGTGTCCGCGGTTCTCGCTGTACGTGCGGGGACCGCCCCAGTACTGCATGAGGAAGAGCCTCATGCGCTCCTCTGCGGGCCCGAGGTCCTCCTCCGGGTACATGGGGCGCAGGACCGGGTCCTCGGCGACACCTTCGTAGAAGCGGCGGACGAGCCGCCGGAAGGTCGGCTCGCCGCCGACCGACTCGAAGAACGTCTGCTGCTCGACGGTGCCCCGCGGGATCTCATTCACGCCTCCCATGCTCTCAGACGGCCCGCGTTGTCCGGAGGGGGTCACCGTCGCAGAGTGGTCGTATGACGGATGGCGACCGGTACGCCGCGGCGGCGGTGCCGTTGCGGGCCCGGCTGGTGCGCCGGATCGCCGCGGCCGGGGGGCTGGCGGACCCGCGGTGGCGGGCCGCGTTCGAGGAGGTGCCGCGCCATCTGTTCGTCCCCGTCTACCACCGGCCCCGCTCCGGCGGAGGGTTCACCCGGCTGTCGGCGGACGACGCCGACCCGCGCGGCCGGTCCCGCTGGCTGTCCGGCGCCTACGCGGACGTACCGCTGATCACCCTGGTCCGGGACGGGGAACTGGTCTCCTCCAGCAGCCAGCCTTCGCTGATGGCCGCCATGCTTGGGGCGCTGCGGGTCGAGGACGGGCACCGGGTGCTGGAGATCGGCGCCGGGACCGGGTACAACGCCGCGCTGCTCGCGCACCGCCTCGGCACCGGGGCGGTGACCAGCGTGGACCTCGACGCGGAGATCACCGAGGCCGCCCGCGCGCACCTGGCCGCGGCGGGGCGCCGGGCGACGGTGGTCACCGGGGACGGGGCGCTGGGCTGCCCGGACCGCGCGCCGTACGACCGGATCGTCGCCACCTGCGAGCTCCCGTCGGTGCCGGAGGCGTGGCCCCGGCAGTGCCGGCCCGGCGGGCTGATCCTCGCGCCCTTCGCGGGCGGGCTGATCGCGCTGCGCGTGACGGGCCCGGAGCGGGCCGAGGGGCGCTTCCTGCACACCCCCGCGTACTTCGTCTCGTTGCGGGGCGCCGGCGCGGCCCCGCGCCGGGCGGCCGCCGGCACCGACGGCACCCCCGGGCGCAGCCGTGCCAGCGACACCCCGCCGCGGGTCCTGGAGGACGAGCTGTTCCGCTTCCTGCTCGGCCTGTACGCCGGGGACGCCGAGGTCCACTGGACCCCGGGCGGCCCCACCGTCACGGCCGCCGACGGCTCCGCCGCGCACGCCGCCCGGGACGGCACGGTCCGGCTCACCGGGCCGCGGGACCTGTGGGCCGCTGTCGAGGAGGCGTACGCCCTGTGGCGCGGCCAGGGGCGGCCGCCCCGGGACCGCTTCGGCATGAGCGTGGCGGAGGGCCGCCAGTGGACCTGGCTGGACCGCCCGGACGGGCCGCACCGCTGGGAGCTGCGGCCCGCGCCGGGAACGGCCGGGGTCAGTCGCGGACGATCGTGATCGTCGTCCAGGCGCCGACGTGGACGCGGTCGCCGTCCGTCAGCGGGACGGGCACGAAGGGGTCGATGGGGTCCTCGCCGCCGTTGACGGTGGTCCCGTTGGTGGAGCCCTGGTCCACCACCGACCAGCTGCCGTCGGGCTGCTCCACCAGCACGGCGTGCTTGTGGGAGACGCCCGGGTCCTCGGGCGCCCGGGACAGGTCGATGTCGGGGGCCACGCCCGTGCTGTGCCGGCGCCGGCCGACGGTGACCTGGGGGCCCGCCAGCGGCATCCGCTGCTCGGGGGAGTAGGAGGGGAAGTACAGGCCGCGTGCCTCGGGGCCGCTGCGGGCCATCATGTCGGTGAAGTAGTCCCGGTCGGCGGCGATCACGGCGGTCCAGGTGCGCGGGCCCGCCTGCGGGGGCCCGGGGTCCGGCGGGCTCGGCGGGGTGAGCAGGAAGTCGCCCGAGCCGGAGGTCACCGACTCCGGGGCCAGCGGCTCGGCAGGGCGGTTGATCTGCGACGGGCGGGACCGCTGCGACTCGTAGCGCTGGTACGGCGGCCCGTCCGGCGGATAGCCCGGGGAGGAGGGCGGCGCCTGCGGGACGAAGGTCGTCCCGGCCTGGGTGACGAAGTTGTAGCGGCACTCCTCGCAGAACTGGGCGTATCCCTCGCGCGGGGTGCCGCAGTTGGGGCAGGGCTCTGCGGCGGCGGTGGCGTCCGGGTCGTAGCCGAACCCGCCCTGGCCGTACCCGGGGTCGTACGCCGGTTCATGGGCGGGCTCGTAACCGGGCGCGTGGCCCGGGGAGTAGCCGCCGGAGTACGGGGGCGCCGGCGGCGGCGCCGCGTACGTGGGCGGCGCGGACGACGGGCCGGGGACGGAGGGGGACGGTGGCGCGGACATGCGCATCCCGCACACCTCGCACCAGTCGTCCGTCGTGGACTGGTGACCGTTCGGACAAGTCGACATGTCGCGCTCTCCCCCTCTGCCCCGCCCTGTCCCGCTGCTCTATTTCTTCACGCGGACGGTCTTCGTCGAACGTGTCTCGAGGGTCATCTCGTCCGCGTCGGCGACCCGGGCCTTCAGCCGCACAGTACCCGTCGCCGCGTCCACCACGTCCACGACCTTGGCCAGCAGCTTGGCGGTGTCCTCGTTGCCGGAGTCGCTGGCCAGCTGCACCGCCCGGCCGAGCTTGGCGGTCGCGGAGTCGAGGTCGCCCTGCTTGCGGGCCTCCAGGCCCTGCTGGATGACCTGGGCCAGCTCCGCCTGCCCGGTGTAGTGGGCGACCTGCGGGTTGATCCGCGTGGAGGCCGCCATGTCGTCCGTCCAGACCGCACGCACCAGCCCCTGGCCGAGCACGCGCGCGGTGCCGTCCGGCTGGGGCAGGACGAGGGAGATCCGGGCCGCCAGCATCTCCTGGCCGACGCCGGCCGCCGGCACCACCACGTTGACGTGGTAGTCGCGCGACTCGTCGCCCCAGGAGCCCGTCGGGTAGTCGCCCGCGCGCGGACCGGCCTCGGTGCGGCGGGCGGTGAGGTCCTCCACCGTCGGCGCGACCTGCTTGACGTACCGGATCTCCGCGCCCTGCGGGGTCCACAGGCGCAGGGCCACGTCCGCGACCTCCTTGCCCATCGCGGTCTCCATCATCTGCCGGAAGTCCGCCTCGAGCCCGGACGGGTCGGCGACGATGTCCACCGTGCCGAGCAGCGCGGAGGCGATCCCGGTCAGCTCCTTGACCTCCCAGTCGGTGCCGACGCCACGCGCGTCGCAGGTGAAGCGGCCCGCGCAGGCGTCAAGCGCGGCGCGCAGTACCTCCGGCTTCTCGTGCTCGTTGCGGCCGTCGGTGAGCAGGATGCCGTGCCGTATCGACACGTCGGAGGTGGCCAGCAGCCGGTCGGCCAGCCGCAGCCAGGTGCCGATCGCGGTGCCGCCGCCCGAACTGAGGCGGCGCAGCGCATCCTTGGCCTGGTGCCGGGTGGCCGGGTCGGCGACGGCCAGACCGCCGTTCGCCGGGTAGACCTCCTTGGCCTGGTGGGTGCCGGCGACCACGGCGAAGGCGACGCCGTCGCGGATGGTGTCGATGGCGGCGGCGGTCGCGTCGCGGGCGCTGCGCATCTTGGTCGGCGGGTAGTCCATGGAGCCCGAGCAGTCCACCATGATCACCACGGCCGCACCGGGCGCGGAGCCCGGCACGTCGCCGGGCGCGTGGGTGGCCAGCGGCAGCCCGCCGGTGGTGCCGCCGCCGGTCGAGGTCACGGTGACGATCGCGTTGACCTCGCGCCCGCCCTCCGGAAGGAACTCGTTCTGGTAGATGTCGACGGAGAACTGCGGCACGTTCGACTTGGAGAAGTTGGCCATCGGGTGCGCTCCTTGCGCTTGTTCAACCTTCGGAAGAGAGCATCAGGGAGAGGTCACGCGGCCGGGAACGGCAGCACGGCGACGGTGATGTTGTCGTGGCCGCCACCGTCGATGGCGACCCCGACCAGCGTGCGGGCGCACGTCAGCGGCCGGGTGCGGGCGTCCTCGGGCACCACGGAGGCCAGCTCCGCGGCCGACTCCGCGTAGTTCCACAGTCCGTCGGTGCACACCACCACTACACCCGGTTCGTCCGGTTCGAAGGAAGCGGTGTGCGGGTTCAGTTCCACGGCGTCCGCGCCGAGCCAGCCGGTGATGGCGTGGGCCCGCTCGTCCGCGTACGCCTCGGCCTGGGTCATCAGGCCCATCGCCACCATGCGTTCGGCCCACGAGTCGTCCTCGGTGAGCCGGGAGGCGGGGGTGGAGCGGTCGTCGGGGATCCAGTAGGCACGGCTGTCCCCGATCCAGCCCACGGTGAAGGTCTTGCCGGAGGTGATCGCACTGACGCAGGTGCACGCGGGCGCGTTGTGGTGGCGCCGGGCCTCCTCCTCGGGGGTCTCGGCCGCCAGATCGGTCACCGCCTGGGCGGCGACGAGCAGCGCGTCGCGCATCGCCTCCTCGGGGTGGGCGCCGCGGGCGAGGGACCGCACGAGGGAGGTGCTCGCGGTGCCCGCGGCCGTCTCCGAGGCGTCGTCGGGACGGTACGCGGAGGACACCCCGTCGCACACCACGGCGACGACGGCGGGCGTGCCGTCGGGCAGCGCGGTCGTCGCCAGCGCGAAGGCGTCCTCGTTGCGGTGGTGCCGCAGGCCCCGGTCGGTCACGGCGGCCACGCCGTCGCACTCCTGCTCCTGGTGGTCCCGGGGCCGGGGCTGTGCGTGCCCGCAGTGCTCGCAGTAGCCGTCCCCGTCGACGTCGCCCATGCCGCAGGCGACGCACCGCGGCGAGGCCGCGGACGTCCCGCCCGGGGACGGGTCCAGCCGCGGATCGGTGATCCGCGCCCGGGGCAGGTCGGCGGTGCCCAGGCCGAAGGCGAGCGTGTCGGTGTCCCTCCCCGGCGGGGCCAGCTCGTACGAATCCGGCTCACCGCCCGGCGGTCCGGGGGCGGCGGCGGGGTCGGGCGGCGCCAGTTCGTACGCGTCCGGTTGCCGGGGCGCGGACAGGTCGGCGCCGCAGACGCCGCAGAACTTGTCGTCGGATTCCAGAGGCTCGCTGCACTCCGGGCAAACGGTCTCGTGCGGCATGGCGGTTACACCCACGTCCGGGGGCGGAGGCGGTTGGCCCGCTCCACCAGATCGATCCTTGTGCGGCCCTGGTCGGCGAGCCGGGCCAGTACCCGGTACGAGTGTTCCAGGCCGAAGCGCAGCCCCCGTTCGTCCAGGTCCCGGCCCAGGAGCCCGGGCGTGGCGGATCCGGCGGAGGGGGCGCCGGCCGCGCCCTGCTGTCCGGCCAGCACCCAGTCCAGCGCGCTGCCCAGCACCTCGGTGGACAGCTGCTCGCGCAACCGCGTGTCAAGACCCAGCCGTTGCAGGTCCTCGACCTGCCGGGCCGCGGCGCGCAGGTCGTCCAGGAGCGGCTCCTGCGGGGCGCGTCCGCGCAGCCGCGCGCGGACGGCCGCCACCCGCGCGGCCGTGTAGTGGATCGAGGACTCGGGGACCGACTCCAGGGCGGCCACCGCCCCCGCCCGGTCGCCCGCGGCGAGCCGGACGCGGGCCAGGCCGAAGGCCGCGCTCACGTAGCTCTGGTCGGTGGTCCACACCAGCCGGTAGTACTCGGCGGCGTTGTCCAGCTGGCCCAGCACCTCGGCGCAGACGCCGAGCGCCAGCTTCGGGGCGGGCTCGCCGGGGAAGGCGTCGTAGACCGCGTCGAAGGACAGCGCGGCGGTGCCGTCGTCACGGGTGACGAGCGCGGCCAGACCGCGGTGCCACACCACGCGCCAGTCGTCGGGATGCTCCTCCTGCAGTCTCCGCAACTCCTCGACGGCCGTGGGCGCGTCGTCGTTGTCGAGCCGGGCGCGTACGGTGCGCAGCCGCAGCTCCGGGGACCGCACCGGCGCCGCCTGCAGCGCGGCCACCAGCTCGGACGGCGCGGCGGCCGCGAGTCCGGCCAGGAAACCGGCGTTGGGGTCGGCGGGGTCGACGTGCGGCACGGGCAGCGAGAGCGCCGCGGCCCGTACGTCGAGCGGCGAGACGGCGGGCCCGGCCGCCAGGGCCGGCGGGGCGGTCCGCTGGGCGGGCACGGTGAACGGGGTGCCCGGCACGGTCGCGGCGTACCCGCCGGGGCCGGGCACCGGTGCCGGCGACGGGGGCAGGGCAGGAGCGGCGGCCGTCGCGGCGGGCAGGGCGGGCGCGGCGCCCCTGCGGTCGCCGTTCGTACCGTTCGCGCCGCGGTCGCCCAGGGTGGAGGCGTCCTCGGCGGCCGCCAGCAACTCGGTGTCGACTACCCGCAGTTCCGGGCCGAACAGGGTGGAAAGCGCGGGCCGCGGCTTGCCGGTGCCGAGCGCGACGACCTCGCGCAGCACGCCCAGCAGCTGCTCGCTCATCTCCTCCGCCGAGCCGAAGCGCCGGCCCGGGTCGGGGTCGGTGGCACGGACCAGCAGCCGGTAGAAGGACTCGTAGCGGGAGAAGACCTCGATGCCGTCCGGGTCCGGCAGGCTGTCCGCGAACACGTTCGTGTAGCCCTGGAAGTCGAAGGTGAGCACGGCCAGCGTCCGCGCCACCGTGTACAGGTCCGAGGCGACGGACGGGCCGACCTCGGGCACCTCGGGCGCCTGGTAGCCGACCGTCCCGTAGATCGGGCTGTCCTGGTCGTCCATCCTGCGGACGGCGCCCATGTCGATGAGTTCCAGCCGGTCCTCGGTCTGGATGGCGTTGTCGACCTTGAAGTCGCAGTAGAGCAGGTTGCGGCTGTGCAGGTGGCCGAGGGCGTCCAGCGCCTCGATCGCGTAGGCGATGGCCTGGTCGACGGGGAGCGGCTCGCGTCTTCCGTCGGCGCTGCGGCGCTCGTTGGCGATCTCCTTGAGGGACTTGCCGCCGACGTACTCCATGACGATGTAGCCGTCGAGGGTGCCGCCCCGCGGGTCGAGGTGCTCGACGAAGTTGTAGATCCGCACGATGTTGGGGTGCTCGATCTCGGCGAGGAAGCGGCGCTCGGAGACCGCCGCGGCCAGCGCGTCCTCGTCACCGGTGTCGAGCAGGCCCTTGAGCACGACCCAGCGGTCGCTGACTGCCCGGTCCACGGCCAGGTAGATCCAGCCCAGGCCGCCGTGCGCCAGGCAGCCCACCACCTCGTACTGCCCGTGCACCACGTCGCCCGCCCGCAGCTTGGGCGTGAACGAGTACCGCTGGCCGCACTTGGTGCAGAAGCCCTCGGTGCGCCCGGGACGGTCCCCGCGGCTGCGTCCGACCGGCGCCCCGCAGTCGCCCTTGCTGCAGAACCGCTTCCGCTCGGGGACCTGCGGGTCGTGCAGCACCGCGGCGGCCGGGTCCGGCCGGGGGATGGGCGGTACGGTCACCAGGCCGGCGCCCAGTTTGCCCCGGGTCGGGCCGCTGGAGCCGGAGCGCGAACTGCGCACGGAGACGGAGGCGGCGCCGCTCGTGCTGCCGCTGAGCGAACGGGACAGCCGCCCCGACACCGAACGGCGCGAGGAGCGGGACGAGCCCGAGGTCCGCGACGAGCGCGAGGAGGCTGCGGAACCCGGTCCGGTCCCAGCGGTCCGCGACGGCTGCGACGGCTTCGACGAGCCCCCGCCCCCGCCCGGGCCGGCGGCCGCACCCGCCGCCGCGGCGAGCGGCGCCAGCCCGCACGTGTCGCAGAACAGCTCACCGCCGCCGACGTCCTCGATCGTCCCGTCGCAGCCCGGACGCTGGCAGTTCATCGTGCATCCCCCCTGTGGTCGGCAGGTCCCGCCTGCCCCGGCACCAGCAGCTCGGCAACGGCCTGCTGATAGCGCAGCACCGCGTGCTCCGCGGCGCGCAGGTCGCACGGCGCGCTCCACAGGAGACGCCGTGCGTGGTCGTACCGCTCCATCAGGAGCGGGTCCTCCGCCATCCCGTGACGCGCCACCTTCGCCCGGTACGCGTCGAGCCGGCCGCGCAGCTCGGCGCGGACGGCCAGCGGCGCGGTGACCGCGGTCAGCGACTCGCGGGCGCGCAGCAGTTCGTCGTCCGCGCGCTGTTCGAGGCCGTCCAGCAACGGGGAGAGACGGTGCCACTGGCCGGTCCTGCGGAAGTCGACCGCGGCGGAGAGCTGATCGTGCAGCGCGACCGGCGCCCCGCTCACCGCGGGCACCTCCGAGGCCGCGATCTTGGCGAGCACCTCGACCCGGGCGCTGCGCGCCTCGGTGAGGGTGCGGTCGGCGCGCGACAGGACGTCCCGCAGCCGCATCAGCCGGTGGTCGGCGTCGTCGCGGACGTGCAGCACGGCCTCGACCTCACGCCGTATGTCCTCCAGGGTCCGCCCGGCCCGGTCGTAGCGCCCGGTGTCGGGCCGGCCGCCGGACCAGAAGGCGAGCGGGTCGGAGACCACCTCGGCGCGCAGCGCCGCCAGCGAGTCCAGCATCCCCGCCAGGTCGTCGCCCGAGGGGTGGGTGCCGGGGCGCACCCCGACGGACTCGGCGAGCGAACGGACCCGCTGCGCCTCCGCGATCAGCAGGTCGATGCGCGCGGGCAGTGCCGACCACACCGCGTCGGCTGCGGACACCACGTCCATCACCTGCGCGTACCACTCGTTCATCCGCGCCAGCAGCTGCTCCAGGCTGACCCGTTCGCTCAGCCGGGCCGGACCCGTCAGGCCCCGTGCCGCTTCCGGCACGGCGCCGCCGGAGACGGTCACGCCGGAGCCGCGCAGCAGCTCGGTCAGTTCCCGCAGTTCGCTCTGGGTGGGCCAGCGGCGCCGGCCGCGCAGGGCCCGGGCGGTGACGAGGGCCTCCGTGTACGTGTCGAAGTGCGCCCACAGCAGGGCGACGGCCTGCTCGGCCGCGGCCCAGCGCTCCTTGGTGGCACCGCTCAGCGCCGCGCCCTCCAGCAGCCTGCGGCCGGAGTGGTCCTGCAGCGCGAGCAGGGACGCCTCGATCGCGTCCCGCTCGTCACCGAGCCGTGCCAGGGCACGGTCGGCGTCCTCACGGCTCATCGCCGGTCCGGATGGTCCCGCGACCGCCATCGCACCTTCCTTCTCTCCCGCCGGTCCCCGTGCTTGGCGTCAGTCCTTGTAGAGCGGTTCCGGTGGCCCCTCGATGCCCGGAAGGTCCGCCTCCAGCCAGGTACGGTACGCCTGCATCCACGGACTGTCCGCGCCACCGCTGCGGTAGTCCTCCAGCACCCTGTTGACCCGGCGCACCAGGTCGGTGTCCTTCTCGTTCATCGCCACGCCGTAGTACTCGGTGGTGACCGGGGTGCCCACCAGCCGCACCGCCGGGTCCTGGGCGGCCTGGCCGGCGGCCAGCGCGTTGTCGGTGAAGACGGCGTCCGCCTCGCCGAGTTGCAGCATCACCAGGCAGTCCAGCTGGTTCGCCACGAGCAGGACGCGGGGCTGCAGCCGCTCCTTCTCCTTCTCCAGCTCGGCCTGCCCGGTGCTCCCCTGGGCGACGCAGATCCGTTTCCCCTCCACGGAGGAGTCGAACCCCTTGATGGTGGACCCCTGGCGGGGGACCAGCAGTTGCTGCCCCGCCTCGAAGTAGGCGGTGGAGAAGGCGATGTGCTTCTCCTTGATCCGTTCGCAGGTGATGCTCACGGTGCGCACCAGCAGGTCCACGTCACGGTTGTTGACGGCGTCGAAGCGCTTGGCGGTCGGCACGGTCTTGTAGAGGATCGCGTCCTCGCTGCCGAGGATGTCCTTGGCGATGGCCTTGGCCAGGTCGATGTCGAAGCCGACGATCTTCCGGGAGACCGGGTCGCGGTAGCTCCAGCGGTAGCCGTTCTGGTCGACCCCGATGACCAGTTTGCCGCGCTTCTTGATCCGTTCGATCGCCGGTCCGCTCGCGGAGGACGGCCGCAGACTCGCCTCCGGGTGGCCGCCGCAGTCGTCGTCGGCCGTGGCCCTCCCCGGCGCGGCGGCCGGCGTCCCGGTGGCCGCCGCCCGTGCCTCGGGCCGGTCCCGGTCCCCGGACGTGCCGTCCTGCAGCGGCAGCGCGGCGCCGGCGGCCGCTGCCGCGCACAACGCGGCCGCCGAGACCACGGCCGCCCAGCCCCGCACGCGCCATCCACGCTCCTGGCGTCCCATCAGCCGCCTCCCCCCGCTCACCGGTACTCCGACAGCCGGCGCCCGATGCCGAGCACGGCGCCCGCGGCGCCGAGCACCGCCAGCAGCGCGGCACCCGCCACCAGCCCGTCCAGCGCGCCGCGCCCGTCGGCGGCCGCCCGTTCGAACTCCTGCTGCTCGTGGTCGACGGCGTCGGCGAGGTTGTTGTCGACCTCGTCGAAGCAGAAGCCGGTGAACTGCTCGGGCCGTTGCCCGTTCTCGTACGTGCCGCCGATCGTCTGGGCAACGGCGTCCAGGTAGTTGCCCGCGTCGTCCTTCTCGCGGGCCTCGCCGTGCAGTCCCCACCAGGCCTTCGCGGCCTCCATCGCGGACGTGATGCTCTTGCGGCCCTGGTCGTCGTCGGCGAGGTCGAGCGCCCGCGCCAGCAGGCCCGTCCGCCCGTCGGCGTCCGTGCCCGCCAGGCCCTGCAGTTGCTTGTCGTACGCCGTGCTGTAGGCGTCCCCGCCGCCGCGGGCCACGAGCGTCAGGTTCTCGTTGCCCCGGGCCTGCAGGGTCTGGATCCGGGCCTCGTTGAGGACCTGCAGCGACCGCGCGCCGTGCGCGTAGGAGTCGTCCAGCCGGGCACGGGCGACGCCGTGCCCGGCGACCAGCCACAGCAGCACCACGGCGGTGGCCACCGTGCCGGCGAGCATGCCCGGGTTGAACACCCGGTGGGTCCGCCGGTACGACCGCCGCTGCGCCCACACCAGTGCGACCAGCGCGACGAGGCCGAGGCCCCAGGCGGCCAGCGGCAGGGCCTTGGCGTCCTGGTAGTCCTCGCCCAGCCGTGCGGTCTCGATCGTCCACAGCTGCTTGGCGTCCGGGAGGATCTCCTCGCTCATCATCTTGTTGGCGCGCCGCAGGTACGCCCCGCCGACCGGGAAGCCCTGGCGGTTGTTGGCGCGGGCCCGTTCGACCAGGCCGGTGTAGACCGACAGCCGCTGGTTCAGTCGCTCCAGGCGGGCCTGCGCCTGGGCGGAGTCCTCGGAACTGGCCGCGGCGTCGGCGATGTTCCGCGAGGCGATCTCGATGTCCCGGGTGTACCGCTCGCGGTCCTGCGCGGGGTCGTCGCCGCCGGCGAGGAAGCCGCCGGCGGCGGTGGCGTCCGCGTCGGCGAGCGAGCGGTAGATGTCCGCGGCCCGGGCGCTCAGCGGCTCGCTGTGGTGGATCACGTCGTCGGCCGCGGCGGCGCGATCGGTGATCTGCCACGCCGTCACCGCGCCGAAGGCGACGACGAGCAGGGCCAGCAGCGCCCCGATGATCCGCAGCCGTCCCGGTTCCGTGGTGGCCGCGGCGCGCCACACCCGTAGTTGCTCCACCCATGCCCGTGGCCGCCTGCCGCCGGGTGCGGGCGTGTCCGCCCGCACGGTCGGCGACTGCGTCTCCATCGGCGTCCGTGTCACCTGCCGGCCCTCCCCCCGACCCGTTCCCCCGCGCGTACGCGCGACGAGCCCATGACCAGCAGTATGGCCGTCGTCACCGGCATCCACCCAGGGATTGCGTGGATCTTGCCGTCCGTACAGCCCGACCGCCGCCCGCCTGGTCCCCCCGCGCGCCGCCCCCTCGCAGCTCACCACGCACGGGGAGGGCGTTCGGTTCCCCCGGCGTGCGCGCCGGTTATGACACGGAGCCCACCGATGCGTAGTGCGCCCGCAGCCGGGCGTGCGCCTGCGCCGCCGCGCCGGTGGCGTCCAGGCCCAGCAGGGCGGCGCCCAGCACCGGCGGGGAGGTCACCACCTTGGGGACGGCCTTGGGCGCCGCGGCGGCCAGCAGGGAGATCACGGAGTCCATCAGCAAGGGGTGGCGGGCGGCCAGCACTCCGCCGCCGAGGACGACGTCGGTCTCCTCGTCGAGCAGGTCGAGCCGGCGCAGCGCGACCGTGGCCATGACCACGATCTCCTCGGCCTGCCGCTCCACGATGGCCCGGGCGACCGGGTCGCCGGCCTGCGCGGTCGCGAAGAGGACGGGGGTCAGCTCGTGCTTGCGGGAGATCGCGAGGTGGCCCAGGTGCAGGGCCTCGATCAGGGCGTACATCGAGGTCAGCCCGAAGTGCCCGGGCAGCGCGGCGGCGAGCGCGGTGGCGCCGCCGCGGCCGTCCTCGGCGCGCGCCGCCCACCACAGGGCCTCGTCGGCCAGGCCCGCCCCGCCGCCCCAGTCGCCGGACAGGTGGCCGATGGCCGGGAAGCGGGCCGTGCGCCCGTCCGGGAGCATGCCCGCGCAGTTGATGCCGGCGCCGCACACCACGGCGACCCCGCGCGGCCCGTCGACGCCCGCGCGCAGGAGGGCGAAGGTGTCGTTGGCGACACGGGTGGTCCCGCCCCAGCCCCGGGCGTGGACGGCAAGTTCGAGCTGCTGCTCCTCCACGGGGAGGTCGGCGTTGGCCAGGCACGCGGAGACGTGCCGCACCAGCGGCTCCCCGGGACGCGGGGCGAGGCCGGCGGCGTCGGCGGCCCGCTCGACGATGCGCGCGATCACCTCGACCGCCGCCTCGGTGCCGACGATCTGCGGCTGGAACCCGCCGCCGCGGGCGGTGCCCAACACCGTCCCGTCGGCGGCGACGAGGGTGACGTCGGTCTTGCTGTTGCCCGCGTCGACGGCGAGCACCCCGTCGACGACGAGAGGGTTCAGGCCCACGCGAGGTGCTCCCGGTTGTGCGCGATCAGACGGTCGGTCAGGGCCTCGGCGTACTCGTACTGGCCGACGAGGGGGTGCGAGAGCAGGGCCTTGAAGACCCGGTCGCGTCCGCCGTGCACGGCGGCGCTCAGCGCCAGGTCCTCGTAGGCGGTGACGTTCGCGACCAGACCGCCGAACAGCGGGTCCAGGGGCGGGACGGGCAGCGGGTGCGTCCCGTTCGCGTCCACGGTGGCCGGGACCTCGATGACGGCGTCGTCGGGGAGGAGGGGGAGGGTGCCGTTGTTCAGGGTGTTGACGACCTGGACGTCGCCGGTGTCCCGCAGGAGGGAGGAGGCGAGGGCCACGGCGGCCTCGGAGTAGTAGGCCCCACCGCGCCGGGAGAGCAGCTCCGGCTTCTCGTCGAGGGTCTCGTCCCCGTACATCCCCAGCAGTTCCGCCTCGATGGCGGCCACCTCGGCGGCCCGGGACGGCTTGGTCCGCATCTCCCTCACGACCTCGTCGTGTGCGTAGTAGTAGCGCAGGTAGTACGAGGGCACCACGCCCAGCCGGTCCAGCACCGGGCGGGGCAGGTGGAGGTCGGCGGCGATGGCGTCGGCGTGCTCGGCGAGCAGCTTCGGCAGGACGTCCTCGCCGGCGGGACCGCCGAGCCGGACGCCGCGTTCCCAGGTGAGGTGGTTGAGGCCCACGTGGTCCAGGTGGACGTCCTCGGGCGCCACGCCGAGGAGCCCGGCGAACTTCCGCTGGAAGCCGATGGCGACGTTGCACAGTCCGACGGCCTTGTGACCGGCCTGCAGCAGGGCGCGGGTGACGATGCCGACCGGGTTGGTGAAGTCGATGATCCAGGCACCGGGGGCGGCCCGGCGGACCCGCTCGGCGATGTCCAGCACCACCGGCACCGTGCGCAGCGCCTTGGCCAGCCCGCCCGCGCCGGTGGTCTCCTGGCCGACGCAGCCGCACTCCAGCGGCCACGCCTCGTCCTGCGCCCGGGCGGCCTGGCCGCCCACGCGCAGTTGCAGCAGCACGGCGTCGGCCCCGGCCACGCCCGCGTCCAGGTCCGAGGTGGTGGTCACGGTGCCGGGGTGGCCCTGCCTGGCGAAGATCCGCCGGGCGAGCCCGCCGACCAGCCGCAGCCGGTCCTCGGCGGGGTCGACCAGGACCAGCTCCTCGACCGGCAGGGTCTCCCGCAACCGGGCGAAACCGTCGATGAGTTCCGGGGTGTACGTGGACCCGCCGCCCACGACCGCCAGCTTCATCCTTTGACTCCCGTCAACGTCACGCCTTCGATGAAGGCCTTTTGCGCGAAGAAGAAGACGACGATCACGGGTGCCATGACCAGCACCGTGGCGGCCATCGTCAGGTTCCAGTTGGTGTGGTGGGCGCCCTTGAAGGACTCCAGGCCGTAGCTCAGGGTCCAGGCGGCCGGGTTCTCGCTCGCGTAGATCTGCGGGCCGAAGTAGTCGTTCCAGCAGTAGAAGAACTGGAACAGCGCCACCGCGGCGATGGCGGGCTTGGCCATCGGGAGCACGACGCTCAGCATCGTGCGCAGTTCGCCGCAGCCGTCGACCTTCGCCGCGTCCGTGTACTCCTTGGGGATGGTGAGCAGGAACTGCCGCAGCAGGAAGATGGTGAACGCGTCGCCGAAGGCCATCGGGATGATCAGCGGCCACAGCGTGCCCGACAGGTGCAGCTGCTTCGCCCAGAACAGGTACATGGGCACGATGACGACCTGCGGGGGCAGCATCATCGTGGAGATCACCAGCATCATCGACAGGTTCCGCCCGCGGAAGCGGAACTTGGCCAGCGCGTAGGCGACCGGCGTGCTGGACACGACGGTCAGCACGGTCCCGAGGCCCGCGTACAGCAGGGTGTTGCGCCACCAGGTGAGGAAACCCGGGGCGTCCCAGACGGTGCCGAAGTTGCCCCACTCCCAGGTCCTGGGCCACAGGTCGCGGGTGAGGGCCTGGTTGTCGCTCATCACCGCGGTGAGGAAGACGAAGACGAACGGCAGGACGAAGAAGAGCGCGGCGGCGATGCCGAGGGCGTGCACCGCGATCCAGTGCAGCGCCGCCTTGCGGGCCGCGGTGCGCCGCGCACCGGAGGGGAGTCCGGTGGCGGACGCCGGGGCGGAGGGGGCGAGGGTCGCGTGGGTCGTCATGGGTGTCAGTCCTCCGCCGTCAGGAAGCCGCTGCGGCGGCGCATCAGGAGCGCGGTGAAGGCCATGGAGAGCGCGAAGAGCACGAGGGCGATCACACAGGCCGAGCCGGTGTCGAAGCGCTGGAAGCCGAGGTTGTAGACCAGTTGCGGCAGGGTCAGCGTGGACTTCTCCGGGTAGCCGGGTTCGAACTGCTGGCCGGAGCCGCCGATGATGCCGCTGGCGACCTTCCCGGCGACCAGGGGCTGTGTGTAGTACTGCATCGTCTGGATCACCCCGGTCACGACGGCGAACATCACGATGGGCGAGATGTTCGGCAGCGTGACGTAGCGGAACCGCGACCAGGGGCCGGCGCCGTCCAGCTCGGCGGCCTCGTACTGCTCCTTGGGCACGTCGAGCAGCGCCGCCATGAAGATGACCATGAGGTCGCCGATGCCCCACAGGGCCAGCAGCGTGAGGGCGGGCTTGGACCAGGACGGGTCGTTGAACCAGCCGGGCGTCGGCAGCCCGGCGCTGCCCAGCAGGTGGTTGACCGGCCCGGTGCCGGGGTTGAGCAGGAAGGCGAAGGCCATGGTCGCGGCCACCGGCGGGGCCAGGTAGGGCAGGTAGAAGGCGGTGCGGAACAGCCCCGCACCCGTCTTGATCTTCGTGATCAGCAGCCCGATCCCGAGCCCGAACACGACCCGCAGGCTGACCATGACGACGACCAGCCACAGGGTGTTGCGCAGCGCCGGCCAGAAGAACGGGTAGTCGTTGAAGACGTACGACCAGTTCTTGAGGCCGTTCCAGGTGGGGGCGGTGAAGCCGTCGTACCGCATGAAGGAGAAGTAGACGGTCGAGACCAGCGGGTAGGCGAAGAAGACGCTGAAGCCGATCAACCAGGGCGAGAGGAAGGCGAGGGTGCGAAGCGCCTCGCGGCGGCGCTTCGCCCTCAGCATCGGGTGGACGGTGCTCATCAGCGGGCCTGCGCGATGTCCTTGTCGACCTGCTCGTCGACGCCCTTGAGGCCGGCGGCCAGGTCGGTCTGCTTGCCCGCCTCGTAGGCGTAGCCGAAGTCCTGCAGCGTCAGCTGGTAGGTGCCGCCGTTGACGCTCGCGGGGGTGGTGGTGCTGTTGGGGTTCTGCGCGATCTCCACGAAGGTGCGGAAGAGGGGATCGGCGTCCAGCTCCGGGGACTTCAGCGCGGCCAGCGTGGACGGCACGTTGTGGATGGCGTTGGCGAAGCTCACCACCGCGTGGGTGTCGGTGGTCATGTACTTCACCAGCTCCCAGGCGGCGTTCTTCTTGGCGCTGGTGTTGGCGACGCCGATGATCGTGCCCGACAGGTAGCCCTTGCCGTAGGTGTCGGCCTGGTCGTCCGGCACGGGGAAGGGGGCGACGCCGATCTCGAACTTCGTGCCCGCCTCCCCGGCCATGCCGGCCCGCCACTCGCCGTCGATGGCCATGGCCACCTGGCCGGTGTGGAAGGGGTTCTTGGCGCCCCACTCGTCACCGAAGCCCGACCGGTACTTCTCCAGCTTCTTGAAGCCGCCGAGCGCCTTCACCATGTCCTGCTGCCAGGTGAACATGGCCGCGAAGCCCGGGTCCTTGGCGACGCCGGACTTGCCGTCGGCGTCGAAGTACTTCGCGCCCCACTGCGCGGCCAGGTGCGTGGTGGTGGACTCGTAGCCGTGGAAGTTCGGCATGAATCCGAGCTGGGAGTAGGAGTCGCCCTTGCTCTTGGTGAGCTTGACCGCGTCGGCCTTGAACTCCGAGAGGGTCTTCGGCGGGGAGGTGATCCCGGCGGCCTTGAAGGCGTCCTTGTTGTAGTACAGCCCGTAGGCGTCGCCGAGCAGCGGCAGCGTGCAGCGCTTCCCCTCGAACTGGGTGTACTCCAGCATCGGCTTGGGGAAGGTCGCGGCCGGGTCGATGCCGGACTTCTTCAGGAACGGGTCCAGGTCGGCGAAGGCGTTGGACGAGCAGAACTTGCCGACGTTGTCGGTGGTGAAGGAGGAGACGACGTCCGGGGCGTTGGGGCCGCCGGCCCGCAGCGCCTGGTTGATCTTGTCGTCGGTGATGTTGCCCTGCACCTTGACGTGGATGTTGGGGTGGGCCTTCTCGAACGCCTTGACGTTGGCGTCGATCGCCTTCACCTCGCTCGGCGCGGACCAGCCGTGCCAGAAGGTGATGGTCACGTCCTTGCTGGGGTCGTCGCCTGCGGTGTTGTTGCCGGAGCCCGTGCACGCGCTCGTCAGCAGGGTTATCGCGGCGGCGGCTGCGACGGCGGCCGCGGCCGTCTTGGTGGAACCGGACACTTCGCTTCCTCCGGGGGACTTCGGGCGGTTCGAGGGTGTGCGAGACCGGCGGAGGGACCCGCGGGGGGTCCGTCCGCTGCGTGTGCGGGTGGGTGGATGGGCCGGTGCGTTCAGCGCGAGGTGTCGAACACCTCGTCGCGGGTGGTGGCGAGGGCGCTCTGCAGCGCCCCGGACAGGACGGGGTCGTTCGGTACGCCGCCGAGCACCAGCCGGGGCCGGGGCACGGCCAGGTCGGCCAGTTCGGACTGGACCAGGCAGCGCAGCGGCTCCCCGCCCGCGGCGATCACCCCGCCGGCCAGGACGATCAGTTCGGGGTCGAGGACGGTCACCAGCGAGGCCAGCCCGATGGCGAGCCCGGTGGCGAAGCGCCGCAGCAGCTCCGCGTGCGCGTCGTCGCCGGTCCCCGCCGCCGCGGCGAGCAGCGCCGAGGCGCCCTCGGCCTGGGTGCCCCGTGGCACGGCGAGTCCCAGTTCCCGCGCGATGCGCAGCACCGCGTTGCAGCCGGCCAGTTCCTGGAAGCCGCCGGCGTTGGCCTTGGCGACGTGCCGGACCAGGGGGGTCCCCGGCACCGGCATGAAGCCGACCTCGCCGGCACCGCCGGTCCAGCCGCGGTGCAGCCGGCCGCCGATCACGATGGCCGCGCCGATGCCCTCCTCGTTCCACAGCAGGACGAAGTCGTCGTGGTCCCGGGCCGCGCCGAGCCGCTGCTCGGCGACGGCGGCGAGGTTCACGTCGTTGTCGTACTCCAGGGGGACGGGCAGGGCGGCGGCCAGCTCGTCCAGGAGGGTGGGGGAGTGCCAGCCGGGGAGGTGGCTGGCGTAGCGCAGCCGGCCGGTGCTGGGGTCGAAGGCGCCGGGGGTGCCGACGACGATCCGGTGCAGGTCGGTGCGGTGCAGCCCGGCCGCCTTCACCGCGCCGTCGACGGCCTGGACGACCTGCTCAACGGCGCCGCCCTGGGCGCGCCGGCCGCGGCCGGGGGCGGCGAGCTCGAACACGCCGGTCACCCGGCCGGTGATGTCGGCGACGGCGGCACGGATGCGCTCGGTCGTCACGTCGAGGCCGGCGACGTGCGCGGCCGCGGGGTTGACCGCGTACAGCTGGGCGTTGGGCCCCGGGCGCCCGGCCGTCGTGCCGGTTGCGAGGACCAGCCCGGCCGCTTCGAGACGGGCGAGCAGCTGGGAGGCGGTGGGCTTCGACAGGCCGGTGAGCTTGCCGATCCGGGTACGGGAGAGCGGGCCGTGTTCGATGAGCAGGTCGAGCGCGGCGCGGTCGTTCATCGCCCGCAGTACGCGCGGTGTGCCGGGGGTACCAGGTGTGCCTGGGCTTCCGGGGGTACCGGCCACGGTCTCGTCCTCCCTCGTCGTGACGGCTCGCGCCGCAGGCTACGGCACGGGGCTGATGGGCTGGGTGGGGTCAGGGGGGCTGGTGTGCCCGGTGGTGGTAGTTAGGAAACTTTCCTGTTGGTGAAAGGCAAGGTAGGCGCCCGTGGCCGGAGCGTCAAGGGCGGTTCGCGAGGTCGGCGCCAAAGCGTTACCGGCCGCACCGCGGCACGCAAAAGGGGCGCCGGGCGGTGCCCGGCGCCCCTGGTGGGCGGTGTCGCTACTTGACGGTGCTCGGCTGGGACGGCGCCGGGGCCGGGGCCAGCGGCTGGGCCGCCAGGGCCTGCGGGGAGGCGGGGTTGGCCAGTGCGGACGGCGGGGCGACGGCGGACGAGGGGTCGGCCGGTTCGGCCTCCTCCGCCGCCTGCGGGGTTCCGCCGACGATCGCGATCCCGGCCGCGTCGAAGGCCCGCTTGATCCTCCAGCGCAGTTCCCGGGCGACCGCCGCCGACTTGCCCGGCATCGTCTTGACCTGCGCCTGGATCAGCACCGAGTCCGAGGTCACCGCCTCCAGGCCCAGCACCTCGACCGGCTCCCAGAGCACCTCGTCCCACGGCTGGTCCTTGGCCATGGCGGCGGCGGCCTCCTCGATCACCGTGCGGGCCCGGTCCAGGTCCTCCCCGTAGCCGACCTGGACGTCCACCACGGCCGTCGCCCAGCCCTGGCTGAGGTTGCCGATCCGCTTGACCTCGCCGTTGCGGATGTACCAGATCTCGCCGTTGTCGCCGCGCAGCTTGGTCACCCGCAGTCCGACCTCGACCACGGTGCCGCTGGCGACGCCCGCGTCGATGACGTCGCCGACGCCGTACTGGTCCTCCAGGATCATGAAGACCCCGGAGAGGAAGTCGGTCACCAGGTTCCGCGCGCCGAAGCCGATCGCCACACCGGCCACCCCCGCGCTGGCCAGCAGCGGAGCCAGGTTGATCTTCAGCACGGACAGCACCGTCAGTGCCGCCGTCCCCATGATCACGAACGAGGCCACGCTGCGCAGCACCGAGCCGATCGCCTCGCTGCGCTGCCGCCGCCGCTCGGCGTTGACCAGCAGCCCGCCCAGTGCGCTCGTCGCCGCGACCTCGGCGCCGCGGTTCATGCGCTCGATGAACTTGGTGATCATGCGGCGGACGACGGACCGCAGCACCAGCGCGATCACCATGATCAGCAGGATGCGCAGCCCGGCGGAGAGCCAGTCCGCCCAGTTCTGGCTGATGTAGTCGGCGGCGTCGGTCGCGCTCTTCTGGGCGTCGTCGATCGTCGTGACGGTGGACGGCGAGGGGGACACGGGCGGAAACCTCCGGGTTGGGCAGGCTTCCCACACTAACGGGGGAGGCGAAGTGTCCCGTTGTGTTGTTCGAGCGCGACGTGCGGTGATTCAGGGCATGTAAAAGGGGTGTGGTTGAAAACACCCTCGCTCCGTTACCCGGTCATGGTGGCGCCGTGACCGGGCTTCCGGAGAGACTGTGGGCAGATCGTCCCGGCGCGAGCCACGCGCCGCCGGCGTAAAAGGAGGCACCCGTGCCGCATGTCCTGGTCCTCAACGCGTCGTACGAGCCGCTCGGCGTCGTACCGCTCCGCCGCGCGCTCATCCTCGTGCTGAACAAGAAGGCCGTGTGCCTCGAGGAGTCCGGCGCCTATATGCACAGCGCGACCTGTAGTGTCCCCGCTCCGAGTGTCGTCAAGCTCACCAAATTCGTCCGAGTCCCCTTTCGCGGCCCCGTGCCCCTGACCCGGCGGGCGCTGTTCGCGCGGGACGGCGGCCGGTGCGCGTACTGCGGAGGCGTCGCAACCAGCGTCGACCACGTGATCCCGCGCAGCCGCGGAGGCCAGCACACGTGGGACAACGTGGTCGCGGCATGCCGCCGGTGCAACCACCTCAAGGCCGACCGCCATGTCGCCGAGCTCGGCTGGCGGATGCGCAACCAGCCCGCCCCGCCGTCCGGTCTCGCCTGGCGGATCATCGGGACGGGGCATAGGGACCCGCGCTGGCTGCCATACCTGCAGCCATTCGGCGCGGAGGACGCCATGGCCCGGATCGACGGCATATCCGCCTGAGACCGGGCCTTCGTGTTGTCCTGAACCGTCCCGGACCGGGCTCAGGGCCCCGGACCGCACCCCCGTGCCGGTCCGGGGCCCCTTCCCGCGCCCGCCGGCCCCCTACTCGTGGCGCAACTGCGCCGGGTGCACGGTGCGGCGCAGCAGCGGCAGGGAGGTGGCGGTGGCCAGCAGGGCGGCGGCCAGCAGGCCGCCCGTGAGCAGCGCCGGCTCCAGCAGCGGCAGAGGGCGCCGCTCGTGGTGGAGCACGACGGGGAAGACGAGCGCCAGGCCGCAGCCGGCGCCGAGCAGCAGCGCCGGGACGAGGGGCAGCGCCGTCTCCAGCAGCGTGGCGCGCCACAGCACCTTCCGGGGCGTGCCCGCCGCGGCCAGGGCGGCCAGGGTCCGGCGGCGGGTCATGAGCGACTCCACGACGCCCACCGCGACGCCGCTCACGGTGACCGCACTGCCGATCAGGATGGCGAGCCCCGCCAGGTTCCAGCCGCCGATGTAGAAGGCCAGGTCGTCGGCGCTGTAGCCCGGATCCGCGCGCAGTCCGTCCAGCGTCACCCGGCGCATGGCCACCCAGCCCGCCCCCACCAGCGCCGCGAGCATCAGCACCGAGTGGGCCCGGGCCGCGGCCCAGGGGTCGTTGCGCAGCCGTTCCCCGGCGATCAGCAGCACCGGACGGCCCGACCGGGCGGCGAGCCGTCCGGTGAGCAGTGCCAGCCCCGCGCTGCTGTGGAGGAGCCCGTAGACGTACAGGACCACGAACGCCGGCACGACCACTGCGGTCGGCGCGCGGTCCAGCGCCACCCGCGTCCCCGCCAGCATCAGCGCGGTCCCCGCGAGCAGCGCCACCGGGCCCAGCAGCCAGCGGATCGCCCCGCTGCGCGGCGGGCGTCGCTTCGCGACCACGCCCAGCGGGTCGTGCGCCGACCGGCGGAGGGCGAACCGTGCCTCCAAGGTGGCCAGCACCGGCACCCCCAGGACGACCAGGACGGCGGGAAGCCACGGCACCGGCGCGTCGGTGGGCCAGGTCAGCGTCCCGCGGTCGTCCTGCACCGCCGCGACCACGGCCCGCAGCGCGAGGAAGCCCACCAGTCCGGCCACCGCCCCCAGGCCGCCGGCGGCGCCCGCCTCCAGTGCGGCGATCCGCCGGACCTGCCGCGGGGTGGCCCCGGACAGGCGGAGCGCGGCAAGCCGCCGCTCGCGCCGCAGCGCGCCGATGCGGGTGCACTGGCCGAGGAAGGCGACCACCGGGACCAGGAGCAGCAGGAGCACGGCGACGACCCCCGGCCGCAGCCCGGCGAGGTTGAGCAGGTCGTTGGTATAGCGGGGCGGCCCGTCCGCGTACCGGGTGCCGATCACGGCCACGACGGCGGCCGCCAGGGCGAAGCCCGTGCCGATGGCGGCGCCGAGCGCGGTGAGCGTCAGGCGCCACCACTCGCTGCGCGGGGAGCCCCGCAGCAGTGCCCAGGCCAGCAGGGCGTCCCCCCGAAGGCCCCTCACCGGGTCACCTCGGCGGCGGGCTCGTCCTCTGACTCGACGACGCCGTCCCGCACCGTCGCCTCGCGGTCGGCGTACGCCGCGACCTGGGCGTCGTGCGTGATCAGGAGCACGGCGGTACCGGACTCGCGGGCGGCGTGGACCAGGGCGGTCATGACCTGCTCACCGGCGAGGGAGTCCAGGGCCCCGGTCGGCTCGTCCGCGAAGACCGCCTTCGGGCCGGTGACCATCGCACGGGCCAGGGCGACGCGCTGTGCCTGCCCGCCCGACATCTCGCCCGGGCGCAGGGCGGCCTGACCGCGCACGCCGAAGCGCTCCAGCCAGGTGCCCGCACGGTCGTGGGCGGCGGCGCGGGAGGTCCCGGCCAGCAGCAGGGGCAGGGCCACGTTGTCCAGGGCGGTCAGTTCGCCGACCAGTTGGCCGAACTGGAAGACGACGCCGAAGTCGGTGCGCCGCAGCGTGGAGCGGCGGGTCTCCCCGGCCTGGTCGAGCCGCTCCGCGCCGGCCTCGCCGCCCGTGTAGCGGACCTCGCCCTCCTCCGGCCGGACGATGCCCGACATGCAGTGCAGCAGCGTGGACTTCCCGCTGCCGCTCGGGCCGGTGACGGCCAGGACCTCCCCGGGCAGCAGGCGCAGCGAGGCGCCGCGCAGGGCGTCGGTGGTGCCGTACCGCTTGACGAGGCCGCGGGCCTCGATCAGGGGTGTGGTCATGCTGAGGTGACCTCCTCGGCCAGGGCACCGAGGCGCTGCGCGGCGTTGTCGATCCAGCGCAGGTCGGCGTCGAGATGGGTGAGGGCGTAGTCGGCGGAGAGCACGGCCGACAGCGGGGCGCCGGGCGCGGTCTTCACCGCGGTGAGCTCGCGCATCCGGGCGAGGTGGGCTGCGCGCTGCAGGCGCAGGAACGCGGCGGGGTCGCCGTGGCCGGAGGCCATGATCGCCGTGACCTTGGCGAAGATCTCGTTGGCCGCGCTGACGGGCGCGGGCGGTACGGGCTCCCCGAGCCAGCTCCGCAGTGCCAGCGAGCCCTGTTCGGTGAGCCGGTAGGTGGTGCGCTCCGGGCCGCCGTCGCTCTCGGTGGCGTCGACCTCGGCGAGGCCGTCGCGCACCAGGCGCTGCAGGCTGGTGTAGACCTGGCCGTAGGCGAGGGGGCGGGCCTGGGGGAAGCGTTCGTCGTGCCGCCGCTTCAGGTCGTAGCCGTGGCCGGGACCGGCGGCGAGCAGCCCCAGCAGGACGTTGCCGGTGCTCATGCGACGCGCCCCCCCTCTCTTCACTCAATACATGTACTCAGTGAATAGTGGCAGACGTGCGACCACCCCGCAACGGTCCGCAACGGCCCGCGGGCGCACGGCGGGCGGCAGGGGTGGGCTGCGGGGGTGGGCGGTCCCGGGTCAGTCGGTGACGGCGTACGCCTGCAACGAGTACAGCGAGTAGCCGTACTTCGTGCCGCGCTCCAACCCCTGCACGCGCAGGAAACGCGTGTCGGAGGGGGCGTCCAGCCGTACGGACTCGGTGCCGCCGCGGCCGTCGGAGATCACCGCCGCGGTGTGCCAGCTCTGCCCGTCGGCCGAGGTCAGGATTGTGTAGCGGGAGGCGTACGCGTCCTGCCAGCGCAGCACCACCCTGCCGATCCTGGCGGCCCGCGGGAGCTCGGCCTGCACCCAGGCGTCGTCCCGCACGGGGGAGGACCAGCGCGTCCCGGGGTCACCGTCGGTCAGCGCCGAGGCCGGGAAGTCGGCGGTCTCGTCACCGGAGGAGGTGGCCGGGGCGCCCGCGGCGAGGTCGGGGCCGCCGGAGCGCGGATAGGCGTGCACCGTGACGGTCTGCCGCACGGTGCGGCCCTCGGCGCGGAACGCCAGCGGCACCTCGTACAGGCCCGGCACCCCGTCCGCGGGCAGGGACAACCGCACCGGCACCACGACCTTGCCGCCGCGCGGCAGTTCCACCTCACCGGGCGTGACGGCCTCGACGCCCTCCGGGGCCTCGGCGGTCAGCGACACCCTGGCGGCGGCGGGCGAGGCGTCGGTCAGCTCCGCGGTGACGGTCGCGGGGGCGCCGCCGAGTTCCAGGTCGGTCTCGGTGCGGTCCAGGGTCATCCGGGCCGCCGGCCGGTCGGCGTACCAGGGCACGATCTCGTGGACGACCGGCGGGTGGGCCCCCGCCGACGGGGTGACCCGCACCGCGTCCGCCCGCAGGCCCTGCGCCGGCAGTTCGGTCCAGCCGCCGCCCAGCGAACCGAGCCGGTGCCAGCCCTGGCCGGGCACCCGCACCTCCACCGACCCGGCGGTACCTTGCCCGGTGTCGGTGAGCACGGTCAGCGCCTCCAGCGGGCGGGCCGAGCCGTACTCCAGGGTCAGCCCCCCGGCGGGCACGCGGACGGTGGTCGTGGCGTCGCCGTCGGCGGCCGCCAGGGACGCGGGGTCGGCGGCGAGGACACCGGAGGTGCCGTCGTCCTCCGTGCCGACGGTGAACTCCCGCACCGTCACGGCGTTCTCCTGAGCGGCGGTCGCGCGCAGCCGCACGTACCGGGCCCGGGTGCCCTCGGGCAGCCGCACGGTCACGCTCCGGTCGTCGTGCACCGTGGCGACGGTCCGCCAGCCGCCCTCGTCGCCCGCTGAGTACTCCAGCACCGCCTCGCGCAGGTAGTCGTCCCGCTCGGGGCCGCGCTGCGCGGCCCCCATGGCGACGCGCACGCTGCGGATCGTGCGGGTGCCGCCCAGGTCGACCCCGAAGGCGTCGTCCTGCTGGGGAGGGGCGTCGCTGGCCCAGGCGGTGCCGTCCTTGCCGTCGGTCATCAGCGACGGGTCGGTGGACCGGGCCGAACCCAGGGTGGCGGTGGCCTTGCGGCCAGCGGTGCGCACGCCGGTCCACGCGTCCGCCGTGGCGAGCGTCTTCGCCAGGAACGGGTCGAGCACCCCGTGGCCCACGGTGGCCGGGCTGTTCGCTATCCGCCGGCGGGCCCGCTCCAGCGCCAGCCGGTCCCGCCACGCGCCGGTGCCGTCACCCGCGCGCAGCGCCACCAGCATGTCGACGGCGTGCTCGCCCGCCGAACCGTACCGGGCCAGCTGGCTCAGCCACGGCCGCACCTCGCCGCCGAAGGAGCCGTCCGCCAGGCCGTCCAGGCGCTCCGGGGCGCCGCGCATCGTGGTGAACGCCCCGCGCAGCCGCCCGGCCGCCTTCTCCAGGCGCTCCCGGCCGCCGTTCGCGTAGGCGTCCAGGAACTCCGCGATGAGCGGCCGCAGATACGCCGACTCGCCCTCGTCCAGCGCCGAGGAGGCCTCGTTGCCCGCGAGGGCGCGCAGGGCGTCACGGGCTCCGGGATCGCGGCCCGCCAGGTCGTCGACGGCCGCGCGCCAGGAGGCCGCACGGTCGTACCCACGCGGGTTCCACGCGTAGTCGGCCACCGTGAACAGTGCGATCCGGGAGGCGGCGGGCTGGCGCATCGCCGTCGCCAGCAGTCCGGCGGACGCCGTCGCGACCGCGGGCTCACGTCCGGTGTAGGGGCCGAGGAAGATCCGGTCCTCGGCGAAGTCGTTGACCGGGTAGTCGTCCATCGTCAGCAGCGGGTGCTGCAGCGCCGCCCGGGCGTCGGCGATCTGCCGCCCGGTGATCTCCCCCGGGACGACGCCGACGCCCGTCCACGCCACCTCCACGCCCCGGTCGAGCACCCGGGCCAGCTCGCCCCGGAAGTCGGTGGCGCCGTCCTGGTAGTACTCCGTCGGCAGCAGCGACAGCGGTACGGCGGCCCCGTGGCGCTCCGCCAGGTGGGCGGCGAGCGCGTTGGCCACGTCGGCCTGCGCCCGGGCCGCGGCCTGCGGGCCGTCGCCGTACGCGTCCGCATCGGCGTCGCAGTGCCACTCGCTGTAGCTCACGTCCTGGAACTGCAACTGGAAGCCGCGCACGCCCAGCGCCCACATCGCGTCGGCCTTGCGCAGCAGCGCACTGCGGTCCTCCTGCGAGGAGAAGCACAGCGCCTGGCCCGGCGACACCGCCCACGCCAGCGTCACGTGGTTGGCCCGGGCCCGCTCGGCCAGGGCGCGGAACTCCGCGCGGCGCGCGGCGGGGTAGGGCTCGCGCCACCGCTCCTGGCGGTAGGGGTCGTCGCCGGGGGCGTACAGGTAGCGGTTCTGCTTGGTGCGGCCGAGGAAGTCCAGCTGGGCGAGCCGCTGCTCCTGGGTCCACGGCTCGCCGTAGAAGCTCTCGGTGACGCCGCGCGTCGCCGCCGCGGGCCAGTCGCGGACGACGACGCCCGCCAGGCCGCGCGCGGTCGTCAACTGCCGCAGCGTCTGCGCCGCGTGGAACAGCCCGTCCTCGCCCGCCCCGTCCATCGCCACGACGGTGCGGCCGCCGGTGCGTCCCACGGCGAGCCGGTAGCCGCCGGAGGGCAGGTCCCCGGTGGGCGCGGCGCCCAGGGCGCGCAGCGCGGTGTCGGCCCGCGCGCCGCCGGCGTAGACCACCAGCCCCCGCGGGTCCGCAGCCCCCTCGTGGAGCGCGGTCACGCCCGCGCCGCGCAGGATGGCGCGGAGGGCGTCCAGGGCGTGGGGGTCGGCCCCGGGCCCGGCGACCAGGGTCGCCGTGTCCGGTACGGCGAGGGTGCCGCCGCGACTGCGCAGCGACTGCGGCTTGGGGTGCACGGCGGGCGCGGCGTCCGCCGTCACGGTGCCGTCCGTGGTGCCGGGCGCCGTCGTCGGGACGAGGGGCGGAGCGGCCAGGGCGGCCGGCGTGGTCCCGAGCACCCCGCCGACGACGGCGGCGACGAGCGCTGCCGTGTGGGTCGCGGCGGTTCTCCTGCCCGGGGTCATGGTCCGACAGCCCATCACCCGCACGGAGCGCGTGTCAACGCAGCGACGCGCCCCTTCCGGCCGGTGCCCGCGGGCCGTACCGCCGGTAGCCGGCGGCGCCCGGGGACACGACCGGCCGGTCGAGGGAAAACCCCCGGCCGTCCCACCCCTCCCGCGTGCGAGGATGGCCGAAAACCCGACGAAGGAGACGGACACGTGCCCGGCACCAACCTCACCCGTGAGGAGGCGCGGCAGCGAGCGCGCCTGCTCACCGTGGACGCGTACGACATCGAGCTCGACCTGAGCGGGGCCCAGGAGGGCGGCACCTTCCGGTCGGTGACCACGGTGCGCTTCGACTCCGCCGAGGCGGGTGCCTCGACCTTCATCGACCTGGTCGCCCCCACGGTCCACGAGGTGGTGCTCAACGGCACCGCGCTGGACCCGGCCGAGGTCTTCGCGGACAGCCGCATCGCCCTGCCGTCGCTGCAGGCCGGCGCCAACGACCTGCGGGTCGTCGCGGACGCGGCGTACACCAACACCGGCGAGGGCCTGCACCGCTTCGTCGACCCGGTCGACAAGCAGGCCTACCTCTACACCCAGTTCGAGGTGCCGGACGCCCGCCGGGTCTTCGCCAACTTCGAGCAGCCCGACCTCAAGGCGAGCTTCACCTTCACCGTGAAGGCCCCGGCCGGCTGGACGGTCATCTCGAACTCCCCGACCCCCGAGCCGGTCGACAACGTCTGGAGCTTCGCGGCCACCCCGCGCATCTCCACGTACATCACCGCGCTGATCGCCGGCCCCTACCACGCCGTGCACAGCACCTGGGAGGGCGAGGGCGGCCGCAGCGTGCCGCTGGGCCTGTACTGCCGTCCCTCACTGACGGAGTTCCTCGACGCCGACGCCATCTTCGAGGTCACCCGGCAGGGCTTCGACTGGTTCGAGGAGAAGTTCGACTTCCCCTACCCCTTCGCCAAGTACGACCAGCTCTTCGTGCCGGAGTTCAACGCCGGCGCGATGGAGAACGCGGGCGCGGTCACCATCCGCGACCAGTACGTCTTCCGCTCCAAGGTGACCGACGCGGCCTACGAGGTGCGCGCCGAGACGATCCTCCACGAGCTGGCCCACATGTGGTTCGGCGACCTGGTCACCATGGAGTGGTGGAACGACCTGTGGCTGAACGAGTCGTTCGCCACCTACACCTCCATCGCCTGCCTGGCCTACGCGCCCGGCAGCCGTTGGCCGCACTCGTGGACCACCTTCGCCAACTCCATGAAGACCTGGGCGTACCGGCAGGACCAGCTGCCGTCCACCCACCCGATCATGGCGGAGATCAACGACCTGCAGGACGTCCAGGTCAACTTCGACGGCATCACCTACGCCAAGGGCGCCTCCGTCCTGAAGCAGCTGGTGGCCTACGTCGGCATGGACGAGTTCTTCACCGGCGTCCAGGCGTACTTCAAGCGCCACGCCTGGAAGAACACCCGTCTGGCCGACCTGCTGTCCGCCCTGGAGGAGACCTCCGGCCGCGACCTGAAGACCTGGTCGAAGAAGTGGCTGGAGACCGCCGGCATCAACATCCTCCGCCCGGAGATCGAGACCGCCGCCGACGGCACCATCACCTCCTTCGCCGTGCGCCAGGAGGCCCCGGCGCTGCCGGCCGGCGCCAAGGGCGAGTCGATCCTGCGGCCGCACCGCATCGCGATCGGCGCCTACGAGCTCCAGGACGGCAAGCTGGTCCGCGTCCAGCGCGTCGAGCTCGACGTCGACGGCGAGCTGACCGCGGTGCCCGAGTTCGTCGGCGTCACGCGCCCGGCGGTCGTGCTGCTCAACGACGACGACCTGTCGTACGCCAAGGTGCGGCTCGACGAGGTCTCGCTGGACACCGTCCGCGAGCACCTCGGCGACTTCACCGAGTCGCTGCCGCGCGCGCTGGTGTGGGCCTCGGCGTGGGACATGACCCGCGACGGCGAACTCGCCACCCGTGACTACCTGGAGCTGGTGCTCTCCGGCATCGGCAAGGAGTCCGACATCGGCGTGGTGCAGTCCCTGCACCGCCAGGTGAAGACGGCGCTGGAGCTGTACGCCGCGCCCGAGTGGCGCGAGACCGGCCTCGCCCGCTGGACCGAGGCGACGCTGGAGCACCTGCGCGCGGCCGCCCCCGGCAGCGACCACCAGCTCGCCTGGGCCCGCGCGTTCACCGCGACGGCCCGCACCAAGGACCAGCTGGACCTGATCGCCGGGCTGCTCGGCGGTACGGAGACGATCGAGGGCCTGGCCGTCGACACCGAGCTGCGCTGGTCCCTCCTGGAGCGGCTGGCCGCCACGGGCCGCGCCGACGAGGAGGCCATCGCCGCCGAGCTCGGCCGGGACGCCACGGCGGCCGGTGAGCGGCACGCGGCGACCGCGCGCGCCGCGCGTCCGACGGCGGAGGCGAAGGCCGGCGCGTGGGCCTCGGTCGTCGAGGCGGAGACGCTCACCAACGCCGTCCAGGAGGCGGTCATCGCCGGCTTCCACGAGCCGGACCAGCGCGAGCTGCTGGCGCCGTACAAGCAGCGGTACTTCGCGGCGGTCTCGGACGTCTTCGCCTCCCGGAGCCACGAGATGGCCCAGCAGATCATCGTCGGGCTCTACCCGGCGCTCCAGGTCTCCCAGGACACCCTGGACGCCACCGACGCCTGGCTGGCGGCGGCCGATCCGGCGCCGGCGCTGCGGCGCATGGTGACGGAGTGCCGGGCCGGAGTCGAGCGTGCGCTGAAGGCCCAGGCCGCGGACGCGGCGGCCGGCTGACCGGCGGGCACAGCACTGTGAGGGCCCCCGCGGCGCACCGCCGCGGGGGCCCTCGGGTCTTCCGGGAGTCCTCCGCGCTCTGACCCGGGGGCGCGCGGGGCGCCGCGGGGGCTGCCGCCTCGCGACGTGCCGAGGAACGCTGGGCCGTTCGGGGAGCGCTACGCGCCGTCGCGGGGCCGGTCGCCGGCGATGCGGATGCCTGACGACGGGGGCGCGCCGGGGCCGCCGGACGGGCCGGAACGCTCCCGCGGGCGGTACGACCGGCACGAGGTGCCGGGGAACACCTGAAGCCGGGCCGCGGTGCTCCGCGGCCCGGTCAGCGAGGTGGGAAGGGGATCAGCCCTGGGCCTTGCGGGACTTGTCGGTCGCGACGACCAGACCCGCGATGACGAGGAACAGGGCGATCGGCAGGGCGACGTACAGGCCCAGCGTCTGGAGCACGCTCAGACCGGAACCCGGGTCGTCGCCGTCGTCGCGGGTGTTCGCGAACGCGGGGGACGACATCAGCAGCATCAGCGCCGTACCGGCCGTGACGGCACCGGCGCGCAGGGCGTTCTTGTTGAGCTTGTCCACGCTCTCAAAGTAGCGAACGCTCCGGCGGCCCGCGCGTCCGGGGTGGTGTTACAGCCCGCCGGGCGCCGCCATCGCGGTCCGCACCTCGTGCGCCAGCGCGTGCAGCCGGGGCGAGGCGGTCAGCTGCTCCAGGGTGAGCGGCCGGCCCTCGGCGTCCGCCACCGGCAGCCGCCAGTTGGGGTACTGGTCCCAGGTGCCCGGCAGGTTCTGCGGACGGCGGTCGCCGACCCCGTCCGGCAGCCAGACGCCGACCATGCGGGCCGGCGTCCGCGCCAGGAAGCGGTGGACGGCCTTGACGACCGCCTCCTCGTCGCGGGTGCCCTCCGGTAGCATCCCCAGCCGGCCGAGCAGCGCGAGCCACTCCGCGACCTCCACGGCGTCCTCGGCCTGCTCCACCTCCAGCGGCCGGGTCAGCAGGCCCAGCCGGTGCCGCAGCCCGACGTGCTCCCCGGTCAGCCGGGCCGCCGTCGTCGGCAGGTCGTGGGTGGTCACCGTCGCCAGCGCGTCCGCCCGCCAGGCCGCGGGCGGCAGCGGACGGGCGTGCGCGGAGCCGTGCGCCCCCTCCCAGTCGCGCTCGAACCAGAGCACCGACGTGCCGAGGATGCCCCGGTCGGCCAGTTCCTCGCGGACGCCCGGCTCGACCGTGCCGAGGTCCTCCCCTATGACGACGGCACCGGCGCGCTGCGCCTCCAGCGCGAGGACGCCGAGCATCGCCTCGGCGTCGTAACGGACGTACGCGCCCCGCGTCGGCGGCTCGCCCTCGGGCACCCACCACAGGCGGAAGAGCCCCATCACATGGTCGATGCGCAGGCCTCCCGCGTGCCGCAGCACGTTGCGCAGCAGGTCGCGGTAAGGCGCGTACCCCGTGGCGGCCAGGGCGTCCGGACGCCACGGCGGCAGGCCCCAGTCCTGGCCGTGGGCGTTGAAGGCGTCCGGCGGCGCGCCGACCGACATCCCGTGGGCGAGGGCGTCCTGCAGCGCCCAGGCGTCGGAACCGGAGGGGTGCACGCCGACCGCGAGGTCGTGGACGATGCCGACCGCCATGCCGGCGTCCCGCGCCGAACGCTGGGCTGCGGCCAGTTGCGCGTCCGTCAGCCAGGCCAGCCAGCAGTGGAAGTCGACCTGGTCCAGCCGCTCGCCGCGGAGCCGCGCGACCTGCCCCGAGCGCGGGTCGCGCAGCCCCGCCGGCCAGCCGCGCCACTGCGGGCCGTGCAGCTCGGCCAGCATCGACCAGGTGGCGTGGTCGTCCAGTGCCTGCCCCTGGTCCGCGAGGAAGTCGCAGTACGCGGCCCGCCGTCCCGGCGACAGCGGCACCTTGCGGACCAGCGCCAGCGCCTCGCGCTTCAGCTCCCACACCGCGTCACGGTCGATCAGGGCGTCCTTCAGCAGCACCGAGTCGCGCAGCACGGCCGCCTTGCGCAGCAGGTCCGCGGCCCGCTCGCGGTCGTCGGGGTCGAGGTAGGCGTACTCCGGGATCTCCTCCACCCGCAGGTACACCGGATCGGGGAAGCGCCGAGAGGACGGGCGGTACGGCGACGGGTCCGTGGGATGCCCTGGCACGGCCACGTGCAACGGGTTGACCTGCAGGAAGCCCGCGTGCAGCGCCCGGCCCGTCCAGGCCGCGAGGTCCGCGAGGTCGCCGAGGTCGCCCATGCCCCAGGACCGCGAGGACAGCACGGAGTACAGCTGCGCCATGAAGCCCAGGACCCGCTCCGGGGGCCCGGGCAGCCGTTCCGGCGCCACGACGAGCTGCGCCTGCGCCGTGCGCCCGTCGGGGGCCTGCGCGCGCAGCACGTGCCGCCCCACGGGCAGCGGCGTGCCGCCGTCCCAGGTGGTCCCGCCGCCGTCCTCCGTCGTCAGCCGCAGCGCGGTGCCCTCGGGCAGCTGGTGCCGGAGCGGACGTCCCCTGCGCATCACGATGCTGCGGGGGAGCAGCCGCCGCCCCGCACGGTGATCGTGCTCCGCCAGCGCGTTCCGCACCGCCGCCGGGGTCGAGGCGTCGACGCCCAGCGCGGCCAGCACCGCCACGACCGTCCCGTCCGGCACGCGCACCTCGCGGTCCGGCGACGGACGGTAGGTGACGTCCACGCCGTGCAGCGCGGCGAGTCTGTCACGGTCGGCGGCTTCGGTCATGGGATGCCCTCCTGGGGCGTCATCGCGGGTGCGCTTTCTCCGGACAGCCTCAGCCATACCCACTGCGTGGCCGCACAGTCGCATTCCGTGCACGTGCTCCCACCCAGGAGTGGCGGCACGTCGTGATCCCGGGTTGTGCCGCGAAGCCGCCCGCCCTCACCTACCTCCTCCGTCGGTACCCGTCATGCGCCCATACGACGGGAGGGGGTGTGTCGGGGCGCTCCCCCGGCCGAAGGCTGGGGGAGCGCGCCGGCGCAGCCCCGACTCAGGCACACGGTGCGAGGCCCGCACCGACCGACCGGGGCACTGGGCGGGCGGGCGGGAAATCCGCCCGCCGCAGGCGCAACGGACCCGCACACGAACAACCGGCCCGTACCCGAACGCACCCCGGGCCGCCGCTGCTCACGTGGGTGGCACGTCGAACGCGCGGGCCGTGCGGGCCCGCCAGGGGGAAGCGGCCTCCAGCTGGGCGGAGAGTGCGAGCAGGGGGCCCTCCTCGCCGTGCCGGGCGCCGAGCATCATGCCGATGGGCAACCCCGCCGGGGACCATTCCAGCGGCAGCGACACCGCGGGCAGCCCGGCGATGTTCCAGGGCGCGGTGAACGGCGTGAACGCCAGCTGCGCCGCGAAGTCGGCCTCCGGGTCGGCGTCGTCGCGCAGGGCGCCCACCGGGGCGGGGAGCTGCGCCAGCGTCGGGGTGAGCACCGCGTCGTACGGCTCGGCGGCCTCGGCCAGTTTGCGGCCCACGCCCTGCATCACCCCCAGCGTGCGGGCGTAGTCGAGGCCGCCCACGTCCTGCCCCTGGGCACGCAGCCAGCGGGTGAGCGGCAGCATGTCCCGCTCTCGTTCCGGTGACACGGGCGTCAGCGCCGCCAGTACGGCCCACACCGGGGTGAAAGCGTCGCGGTCGCCGGGGGCGAGCGGCTGCGGCACGTCCACGACCTCGTGACCGAGCCCGGCCAGCAGCGCCGAGGTGCGTTCGTACGCCGCCAGCACCTGAGGGTCGACCCGTACGCCCGCGACGTCCGGCACCGCCCAGCGGGCGATCCGCAGCCGGCGCGGCTCCCGCTCGCACCACTGCAGGAACGACCGCTCCGGCGGCGGCAGCCGGAAGGGGTCTCCGGGCGCGGGCACCGCCAGCACGTCGAGCAGGGCGGCGGTGTCGCGGACCGTGCGCGCGATGGGCCCGTTGACGGCCAGTCCGCTCCCGTCGCCCCACGGCGCGGGGCTGACCCGGCCCCGGCTGGGCTTCAGCCCGACGACCCCGCAGCAGCTCGCCGGGATGCGGATCGAGCCGCCCCCGTCGCTGCCGTGCGCCGCCGCCGCGAGCCCGGCCGCCACGGCCGCGGCCGCGCCGCCGCTGCTGCCGCCGGCGCCGCGCGCGAGGTCGTACGGGGTACGGGCGGGCGGGCCCACGGCGCCCTCGGTGTAGGCGGGCAGCCCGAATTCGGGGGTGCTGGTCTTCCCCGTCAGGACGGTCCCCGCGTCCCGCAGCAGACGGACGAGGTGGGCGTCCTGGTCGGCGACCCGGTCGGCGAAGACCGCCGATCCGGAGGTGAAGCGCACCCCGGCGACCGGCGTCAGGTCCTTCACCGGCACCGGCACGCCGAGCAGCGGAGGCAGCCGCCCGCCCTTCTTGAGCACGCGTTCGGCGCGCCGCGCGTCGGCCAGGGCCCGTTCGGGCGTGACGGTCAGGTAGGCCCCGAGGACGGGGTCGAGCCGCTCGATCCGGTCGAGGTAGTGGGCCGTCAGCTCCACGGGCGACAACGCACCCGCCCGGATGGCCGCGGCCTGCTCCAGCATCGTCAGTTCATGAGGGGCGGACACCCCGCCAGGTTAGGGCCTGCCCCGGGACCGGACGCGAGGTGAACGGTGAGGTGAACGTTTTCCGCCGCTGCTGCGTCATAGGGGAAATCGCGGAAGGGGAGGGGCGTGGCGCTGCTGAGACGGAGGTCCCGGCCGGGGGAGGGGGAGGACCCCCTCGCGCCGGAGCACCTCGATCGCGTACGGGCGGTCCTGGCCCTCGGCGGGGTGCCGGCGGGGGACCTGCAGGACGGGGTGCAGCAGGTGCGGCTGAAGCTGCTGGAGCACCGGGCGGGCGGCCGCGAGCCGCTGCGGGACCCGGGGGCGTGGGCGGCCGTCGCCGCCTCCAACGTGGCGATGGACTGGCACCGTTCGCGACGCCGTCAGCAGCGGCTCGGCGAACGCCTGGCGGCCCTGGCGCCCCGGGACGAGGCCCGGCACGGCGGGGGAGAGGCGCACGTGCTGGCCCTGGCGGTCGCCGACGGCCTGCAGGAACTCCCGCCGCAGCAGCGGCAGGTGCTGACGCTGCGCTTCTACGCGGATCTGCCCGTGGCGCAGATCGCCACGGCGCTCGGTGTCCCGGAGGGCACGGTCAAGAGCCGTTTGCACGCCGCCGTCCGCGCGCTGCGCGGCCGGCTGCACACCAAGGAGGTGGTGTGACGATGAGCGGGAACGAGCACAGGGCATACGCGGCGGATCAGACGGACGAGGCACTGTCGGCCGCCCTCGCGGACGTGCCGCCGGAGGTGTCCGCCGACAGCGAGGCGTACCGGGCGTACGACGCCGCGCGCGCCGACGTGGCCCTGCTGCGCACGCAAGTGCGGCTGATCGGCGACGCCCTCGCCGCACGGCCCGCACCGGCCGTGGAACGACGCCCCCGCGGGCGCAGGGCGCTCGCGCTGTGCCTGGCCGCGGTCGTGGCGGGCGTGGTGGCGGTCACCGGGGTCGTCCTGGCGAGGAACGCGGCCGTGGGCGACCGCTCGGCGGCGGGCGACGCGAAGCCCACGCCGGAGGGCATCGTCGCCTGCGCGCGCGACATCGCCGAGGGCACCGTGCGCGAGGTGACGCCCACCGGGGGGCCGGGGGACCTGCGCGTGGTGATGGACGTCGACCGCCGCCTCAAGCCCGCCGTGGGCGACCCCCGGCTGACGTTCACGATCCACGTCGACGACGACCACGACGACGTGGCCCCGCCCCCCGGACCCGGCTCCCGGGTCCTGGCGATGGTCTCCGTCCTCCCCGGCGAGCCGGTGGACCTGTACGAGGGCGCCGCGGACATCGCCTCCGCCCGCGCCTGGATGGAGAAGGCACTTGCGGCCTCCCGGGGCCTGCCGTGCGAGAGCGACACCGGATGAGAGGGGTGAAGGACATGGGACGCAGGACGGGACCGGCCCTCACTGCGGCGGCGCTGCTCGCGCTCGCCGCGCTCGCCGGCTGCGGGGCCGGCAGCGGCGAGACCGGCTCCGAGTCGGTCCGCAGCACCGACGCGGAAGTGCTGGCCTGCACCGAACTCGTCGCCGAGGGGACGGTGCTGCGGGTGACGCCCGCGGAGGGACCGGACCGGGTGTCGGTGCGGATGGAGGTGGACCGCTACCTCAAGGGGGAGCGAGCAGACCGCCGGCTGACCTTCCCCGTCGACCGCGACGAGGAGGGGGAGCCCGAGATGGCCGTGGGGAGTCGGCTGCTCGTCAGCGTGATGCTGCGGCCCGCGGGCTACACCTTCGTCCGCCAGGGCGAGGACATCGCCCCTGCGCGGGAGTGGATGGAGCGGGCGCTGCCCCGCTCGCGCACGCTGCGCTGCGGGGAGCAGGAGTACGAGTGGCGGCAGAGCTGAAGGGGCGGGCGCTCCGGGGAGCGCCCGCCCCTTCAGGCGGTGATCAGGCCGTGGCCGCGGGTCAGCCCGCGTTGACCTTGTTGATCAGCACGCTGCCGGTGCCGGCGGCGGTGCCGTCGGCGTTGAGCAGCTGGACCTCGCCGAAGAACTGACGTCCCTCGGGAGCCGGGGCCGCGACCAGGACGTTCGCCGCGACGTTCGCGGAGGCGCCGTTGGCCAGCGGCACGGTCGCCGCCTCGTCCACGGACACCGAGCCCAGCGTCGTCGAGTAGAAGACGTCGCGGTAGTCGTACTCGGTGGTGCCGGCCGGGACCGAGTAGCCGTCCACCGTGATGGTGTACGTGCCGGCCGCCGGGTTGGCGATGCTCACGGCCTCCTCCGAGTCGCCGTCCGCGGACTGGCCGACCACCGCGCCGTTGAGGGACACGGTCAGGTCGAGGTCCGCGGAGGTGTCGGAGGTGCCGCCGATGGCGACGTCCAGCCGGGACGCGCCCGCGGGGACGACGACCGTGCTGGTGACGCTGTCACCGTCGGCGATCGTCTTGCGCGCCGCCGCGGCGGAGCCGAGCGCACCGCCCTTCAGCTTGCCCTGCAACGGGGCGTAGCCGTTGGTGACCTTCCACGAGACCGGGGCGGCGGTGCCGACCGTGGCCTCCTCGACGGTCTGGACGTCGGGGTCGAAGGAGACGCCGAGCGCGGTCGCGGTCAGGTTGTACGGGTTGTTCAGCACCGGCGAGGTACGGCGCGCCTCGACCTCGATCTCCCACACGCCCGGGATCGGGTTGGCGTAGGAGCGCAGGTCGGGACGGCACCCGTTGGTGGTGGTGTAGTTCGGGTAGCAGAACGTCGTCGTGGTGTTGTCCGCCGGGACGCCCCACGGGGTGATCGCGATGAAGCGCGTCTGGCTGCCGGTGGCCAGGCCGCCCATCTTGACCTCGAGCGTCTTGGCGCCCTCGGGGACGGTCACGAAGTAGGACTTGGTGCCGTTGCGCTGCACCGAGCCCGACGCCTTGACCGCGAACGACGGCTTGGCCTGCGCGGAGGCCACGACCACGGTGTTGAGGATCTGCTGGTCGGTGCCGCGCGTCGAGGGGTCGTCGACCGTCAGGATCGCGCTGTGCAGACCGTTGGAACCGGGCTTGGCCTTGACGCGTACGGTCACCGGCTTGTTCAGCGGCAGCCGCACGTCGTCGCCGTCGGCGAAGCGGAAGGTGCCGTCGTTGTTCACCCAGTCCAGGTCGTGCCGGACGGAGCGGTCCGGACCGGTGGTGCGGGTGATGGTGACGTCGTACGTCCTGCTCTGACCGGCCTTCAGGCCGCCCTCGCGGTCGTAGATGCCGGTGCCGTAGCCCGGGGTCGCCAGGAACTGCGACAGGGCCGTGGAGACCGGGGCCTTGACCGTGTAGGTGTGGGCGCCGGCACCGGCCCTGATCAGCCGCCAGGCGTCCTCGATGTCGATCAGGCCGGAGCCCTGGGCGTACGCCGGGACGTCCTTGATCTTGTGCGCCGTGCTGGTCAGCGCCGTGCGCAGGGCCGCCGGGGTCAGCGCGATGCGGGCCTGCTTGGCCGCGGACAGCAGCAGCGCGGAGGCACCGGCCGCCTGCGGGGAGGCCATCGACGTGCCCTGCAGCATGGCGTAGCCGGGCGGCAGGGTGTAGCCGGCCTCGGCGACCGGGCCACCGGGCTCCCAGGTCGGGATGGTGTTGATGGAGGCACCCGGCGCGGAGATGATCGGCGCGAAGCCGCCGTCCTCACGCGGACCGCGCGAGGAGAAGGGCATCATGTCGTACGCCTTGGTCACCTGCGAGCCGTAGTTGGCCGCCCAGGTCTCCTTGGAGATGGTGGCGCCGACGCTCAGGACCTTGTCGGCCAGGCCGGGGTCGCCGATGGTGTTGGCGCCGGGGCCGCTGTTGCCGGCCGAGATGACCAGCTGCACGCCGAAGTCGTCGATGAGGCGGGTGTACAGCTGCGCGCGGACGTTGTTGCCGTCGTTCAGCGCGGGCAGGCCGCCGATGGACATGTTGACGATGTCCACACCGCGGTTGACCACCAGGTCGATCATGCCCTCGGTCAGCGCCACGTTGGTGCAGCCGCCGGACCAGGTGCAGGCGCGCGACGAGACGATCTTCGCGCCCGGCGCCGCGCCGTTCATCTTGCCGCCGAACAGGCCGTTGGCGGAGGTGATGCCCGCGACGTGGGTGCCGTGCTCGGACTCGATGACGCCGATGTTGACGAAGTCGGCCTTCTTGCCGACCCAGGTGCCGCCGTACGGGTCCGTGGGGACGTCCTTGCGGACCTGCACCACGAAGGGGATCCGCTCGGAGATGGCGGTGGCGGGGTTGTCGGTGCCGAAGTAGCCGATCTGGAAGCCGTCCTTGTACGGCTTCATCTCGGTGTCGTCGGTGAAGTCCCCGTTGTCGTTCAGGTCGAGGCGGACGGTGCCCTTCGCCGGGTCGTACAGCACGCCCCAGTAGTCGGTGGTGTCGCCGTCGCGGTTGAGGTCACCGGCCATGTCGCCGCCGACGGTGGCGGACTCGAAGAAGACCGTGACCTGCTGCGTCGCCTCGGGGGCGGTCCAGGTGCGGCCCTGGTAGGTGACGCGCGGACCGTTGGTCATGCGGCGCCAGGTGGCGTCGCCGTCGGTGATCGGGTCGGTCGCGGTGACCCAGTCGACGATCTTGCGCTCGCCGGTCGTGGTCTTCTGCAGCGCCGGGTGGCCGAGGTCGACGCCCGAGTCGAGGATGCCGATGGTGACGCCGCGGCCGTCGGCCTTCGGGTTGTCCTTGACGAAGTCCACCGCGCCGGTCTCGAAGGCCGGCTGGTAGGGGTTCTTCGCCGGGGTCTTCGCGTCGGGACCCGGGTAGGTGGTGGAGCCGTGGCCGTGACCCTTCGAGGACCCCTTGTCGCCGTCGGCCGACGGGGACGGGTCGTCGAGGACGATCTCCTGCTTGAGGTCGATCGCCTGCACCGACGAGAGCTTCTGCGCCGCCGCGATCGCCGCGTCCGCCTTGCCCGTCGGGACCGTGGCGCGGACGTAGCCGAGGTTGTCGTAGGTCCGGTCCACCGACGCGCCCTTGAGCGCGCCGAGCTCGTCCGAGACCTGCTCGGTGGAGCCCTTCTTGGTGGCGATCATGAGGGTGACGTTCTTGTCGCCACCGGCCTTGGCCTCGGCGAGCAGTTCGGCGTCGGCCGTTCCGAGCTTGTTGTGCGCGGTCTTGACCGCCGCGTCCGCCGGGTCGCCGGTCGCGTCGGCGAAAGCGGTGGAGGCGGAGATTCCGGTCGTCGTCAGCGCGGCCACCAGGCCCGCCGCGAGCGCGACACGGACCACGCGTCTCTTCCCGCGTATGTGATCGAGAGACATGGGCATCCTGTTCAAGATTTGGGCGCCAGTTGACCGACACATTGCGCCATCCGCGGGGTTGTTGGGGAGTGCCGTAGATGGCGTAAGACCGACATGACGCGAATACGTCAAGAAGCCGGGACCCGTCACGGGGCGCGAAGCATCCCGAACCGGCCCATTGCGTCCGGCCGTCCGATGATCCGGGGCTCGCGACGGCGCGCGGCGCCGGGGCGGTCGGTGAACACCGGATGAGCGTCCGGCCGCCTGCGGACCGGCCGCCGGTGACCGGCGGGAGGACTGCTGATCCATGTCCGTAGATGGGTGCCGGACGTTCCGTTTCCGTTGCACCGCAGGCCATCCCGGGTGCCAACGATCCGGTGAGGAGCGGCACCGCGGTGCCGCCGCAGCCACCGTCAACCGGGGGAACCCGCCATGTCTGGTCCCGTGTCCGCTGCCGTCCTCAGCCGCCGCAACGTCCTGATCGCCTCGGGTGCGACCGCCCTGGGTGCGGGGCTCGGTTTCGCCCTCGTCCCCGGTTCGGGCGACGCGAAGGCACAGCCGCCCGCCGAACCCGGCGCCGAACCCGTCGACGGTGCCGCCCCGTCAGCACCGTCCGCTCCGGCCGCCGCCGAGCCCTTCACCGCCGGCACGACCCTCCAGTCCGTCGCCTCGCCGCTCGGCGGCGGGGGCTATCGCCGGCTCGGCGACGGCCCGGGGTGGCAGCGGGTCGTCCGCACCGAACTGGGCGCCGCCAAGAGCGGCCGCGCCGCGCGCCGTACGCCCCTGTCTTGTTTCGTGCACTTCACCGACCTGCACCTCACGGACGTGCAGAACCCGCAGCGTTACGAGTTCCTGCGCTCCGCCGCCTCCACGGGCTGGCGTCCCCAGGAGGCCCTCACCAACGCCGGCGCCGTCTCCCTGGTCGAGCGGGTCAACGCCCTGCGGCACGGGCCCGCCACCGGCACGCCCATCGGTTTCGTCATGACCACCGGCGACAACACCGACAACAACTCGCGGATCGAACTGGACTGGTTCCTCACGGTGATGAGCGGTGGCCGCTTCACCCCCGACTCCGGCGACCCGGGCCACTACGAGGGCGTCCAGGACTCCGGCCTGAAGGGTTTCTGGCAGCCGGACGGCGCCCTGCGCGACGTCGACAAGGCGCTCGGCTACCCCCGCCTGCCCGGTTTCCTGGCGGCCGCGGTCCGCGAGCTCAACAGCCCCGGGCTGAACGTCCCCTGGTACTCCACCATCGGCAACCACGACCAGCTGTACGGGGGTTCGTACGCCGCCTCGTCCTTCTTCCACGACCTCGCGCTCGGCTCACGCAAGTTGTTCTCGCTGCCCCCGGCCGAGGCCGAAGCCGTCAACGCGTTCCTGCGCGAGGGGCCCGACCCCCAGGGCACCCGCTTCCGCCAGGCCTGGAACCGCTACAAGTCCGGCGCCCGCACCGTCACCCCCGACGAACGCCGGGCACCGGTCACCCCGCGCGGGTACATCGCCGCCCACCTGGACCCGGCGCACGCCGGCGCGGGTCCCGTCGGCCACGGCTACACGACGGCCGAACTCGACTCCGGCCTGCTCCACTACACGTTCCGGATCTCCGGCGGCGTGCTCGGCGTCAGCCTCGACACCACCGACCGGGGCGGCGACTACCGCGGCTCCCTCGGCACGGCCCAGATGGACTGGCTGGACCGGACGCTCACCACGCACGCCGACGACACCGTCCTGGTCTTCAGCCACCACGCCAGCTGGTCGATGACCAACCTGGTCCGCGACCCCGCCCGCCCCAGCGAGCGACGGCACGGTGGCGACGAGGTGCTCGCGCTGCTCCGCAGGCACCGCAACGTCGCCGCCTGGATCAACGGGCACAGCCACAAGAACAAGATCGTCCCGCACGGCACCTTCTGGGAGGTCTCCACCGCCTCCCACGTCGACCACCCGCAGCTGGCCCGGATCGTCGAGCTGACCGACAACCACGACGGCACGCTCTCGCTGCTCTGCACGCTCGTGGAGTCCGCGGCCCCCTACCGCACCGACTTCACCGACCTGTCGCAGACCGGACTCGCCGCCCTCTACCGCGAGCTCGCGTTCAACTCCCCGGGAGCCCGCGCGACGCTCTCCGGCGAGCCGGGCGACCGCAACGTGGAGCTGCTGCTGAAGAAGCGCTGACCGCCGCGCTCACCGCGGGAGCACCACCACCCACGACGCGGGGTTGCGGTCGGCCGCGGCCATCAGGGCCGTACGGACGACGGTGGCCTGCTGCTCCAGGGACTCCCGCAGCTTGCGCGGCGTGATGTGCACGACCGAGATGCCGAGCCGCTCCAGATGCTCGCGCTTGCGGGCGTACTCGCCCCACAGGGCGTCGTCCTCCTGCCGGGGCACGCGGGCGTCGAGCTCCACCGCGACCGCGTGCTCCGGCCAGTACGCGTCCACGCCGCCCAGGTGCGGGCCGCCCGGCAGCCGCAGGTCGACGTTCCACAGCGGATCGGGCAGCCCGAAGCAGCGCACCATCGTGTACAGCCGGTTCTCGGCGATCGCCCGGCCCTCGGCCACCAGCGCGTCGACCGCCTCCACCACGTGCGGCCGGGACAGCAGACGGGCCCGGCTCAGCTCCCCGACCAGCGCCGTCGCCTCGCAGTGGCCGCCGCGCACCGCCTCGGTCAGCACCTGGCGGACCGCCCGGGCGTCGTCCAGCTCCTCCACCGCGTCCGCCAGCGCCCGGGGCAGCGGCGCGCACGGCATGCCCTGCACCTCCCGCGGCCGGGGCAGCGCGGTGGTGCGCACCAGCCCCACGTCGCCCACGGCGCGCAGCCTGCGCTGCCGGGTCACCAGCAGGTCGATCCGGTCCAGGCCGACCAGCGGCGGCACCGAGGAGAAGCGGTGCAGGGCGAGCGCCGCGAGGCCCGTGACCATCGCCTCGCGGCCCGCGTAGAGCAGCGCCGCCCGGACCCGCTCGTCGCCGGTGGGCCGCCCGCGGTGCAGGACGTACACCCGGGGCAGCACCTCCTGCCAGGGGCCGCCGGGGCGGCAGCGCTCGGCCAGCGTCTCGGGGGTGACGCCGTGCTCCCGCAACTGCCGGGCCGACAGCACCGTCGGCCGGGTACGGGAGAGGTGGTCGAGGGGGCGGGGGCTGAGGGGGATGTTGTGGTTCATGCCGGGTGGATTCCCGCATCCCTCAGGGAGCCTAACGGCTGTTACCGTACCGTCGACAAATGCGGACATCCCCGCACTAAAGTTCAGACGTTCGGTTGCCGAGCGGCATTTTTCACCTATTCGAGTGACCGGCCTTGCCTCACCTGCCCCCGGCCCTGGCGATGCTGCCGCACCACCGGGGCCGGGCGGTACCCCACGTACGCCATTGGGGTGACCGGTCACCTGTTCCCTTCCGGGAGGGGGTCTCAGACCGCCGCCGCGTCCCGCTCCTGGGCCCGCAGCGCCCGGGCGAGGTCGTCACGGCACTCGGCGACCAGCCGGCGCAGCGCCGGCGGCGCGTCCGCGTGCCCGCCCAGCCAGGCGTCGGCGGCGTCGAGGGTGGCGGGCCGGTCCTGGTGGTGCGGGAAGAGCCCGCGGACGACGGCCATGCCGATCTCGATCGAGCGCTCCTTCCAGACCCTCCCGATCACGTCGAAGTAGCGGTCCGCGTAGGGGGCGAGCAGCTCGCGCTGGCCCGCCTGGTCGAAGCCCGCGATGGTGGCCTCGACGAGCGCGTTGGACAGCGCGTCGGACTCCACGACCGACGCCCAGCACTGCTCCTTGACGGCCGCGGAGGGCCGCGCCGCCAGGCAGCGCACCTGGTGCCGCTTGCCCGAGGCGGTGTCGTCGCGGGCGAGCTCCGCCGCGACGGCGGCCTCGTCGGCCGCGCCGCCGGCGGCCAGCGCTTCCAGGAAGGTCCAGCGCAGCTCTTGGTCCACCTCGAGCCCGTCGATCTTCCCGGTGCCGTCGAGCAGCCCGCGCAGCACGTCCGCCCCGGCGTCCCCGGAGGCGACGGCCGCGTAGAAGCGGGCCCAGGCCAGCTGGTGGCCGCTGCCCGGGGCCGCCGCGCGCAGCTCGCGCAGCGCGCCGTCCGCCAGCTCCCGCCCGCCCTGCCCGCGCCAGGCGGGTGCCGCGTAGTCGTTCAGGGCCGTACGGGCCTGCATGTGCAGCCCCTGCAGGACGCCGATGTCGGTCTCGGCGCCGGCGAAGCGCAGCACAAGGCCGAGGTAGTCGCGGGCGGGCATCAGGCCGTCGCGGGTCATGTTCCACACCGCGGACCACGCCAGGGCGCGGGCCATGGGGTCGGTGAGCGAGCCCAGGTGCTCCCGGACCGTGGCCAGGGAGTCCTCGTCGAAGCGGATCTTGCAGTAGGTCAGGTCGTCGTCGTTGACCAGCACCAGGTCGGGCCGCTCCGCCCCGGCCAGCTCGCCCACCACCGTGCGCGGGCCCGCGACGTCGGTCTCGGCGCGTGCGTAGCGCTCCACGGTGCCGTCCGGGGTGTGCCGGTAGAGCCCCACCACGACCCGGTGCGGGCGCAGCTCGGGGTGCGAGGGCGCGGCCTCCTGCACCACGGCCAGCTCGGCGATCCGCCCGTCGGCGTCGTACGTCACCTGCGGGGTCAGCGAGTTGACGCCCGCGGTCTGCAGCCAGGACCGGGACCACCCGGCCATGTCGCGCCCCGAGGTCTCGGCCAGCACCGACAGCAGGTCGCCCAGCTCGGTGTTGCCGTAGGCGTGGCGCTGGAAGTAGCGGCGCGCGCCCTCCAGGAAGGCGTCCCGTCCGACGTAGGCGACCAGTTGCTTGAGCACGCTGGCGCCCTTGGCGTAGGTGATGCCGTCGAAGTTGAGCTTGGCGTCCTCCAGGTCGCGGATGTCGGCCGTGACCGGGTGGGTGGAGGGCAGCTGGTCGGCGCGGTAGGCCCAGGCCTTGCGGCGGTTGGCGAAGGTGATCCAGCCCTCCTTGTAGCGGGTGGCCTCCACCAGCGAGAACGCGCCCATGAAGTCGGCGAAGGACTCCTTCAGCCACAGGTCGTCCCACCACCGCATGGTGACCAGGTCGCCGAACCACATGTGCGCCATCTCGTGCAGGATGACGTTCGCCCGGCCCTCGTAGGACGCCTGGGTGACCTTGCCGCGGAAGACGTACTCCTCGCGGAAGGTGACCAGCCCCGGGTTCTCCATCGCGCCGATGTTGTACTCGGGCACGAAGGCCTGGTCGTACTTCCCGAAGGGGTACGGGTAGCCGAAGTGGTCGTGGAAGAAGTCCAGGCCCTGCTTGGTGACGGTGAAGATCTCCTCGGCGTCGAAGTGCCGGGCGAGGCCCTTGCGGCACAGCGCCCCCAGCGGGATCTCCAGCTCGGAACCGTCCGGCAGCGCGCGCCGGTAGGTGTCGTGGACCATGTGGTACGGCCCGGCGACGACGGCCGTGATGTACGTGGAGATCGGGCGGGTCGGCGCGAAGTGCCGGGTCTCGCCGCCGTCGCGGACCTCGGTGACACGCTCGTTGCCCAGCACCACCCAGGACTCGGGCGCCGTGACGGAGAAGGTGAACGGCGCCTTCAGGTCGGGCTGCTCGAAGTCGGCGAAGACCCGGCGGGCGTCGGCGGGCTCGTACTGCGTGTAGAGGTAGACCTCGCCGTCCTCGGGGTCGGTGAAGCGGTGCATGCCCTCGCCCGTCCGGCTGTAGGCGCACTGCGCGTCCACGACCAGGACGTTCTCGGCGGCCAGGTCGTCCAGCGCGATCCGTGTCCCGTCGAAGACCACCGCGGGGTCCAGTTCCCGGCCGTTGAGCGTCACCGACGTGACGGAGGGCGCCAGCAGGTCCGCGAAGCTGGACGCGCCGGGCTCCGTGCAGCGGAACCTGACGGTGGTCACGGACCGGAACGTCGGCTCCTGCGGACGCAGCGCCGACCGCAGGTCGAGGGCGACCTCGTAACCGTCCACGGCCAGCAGCCGTGCCCGCTCTCGGGCCTCGTCACGCGTGAGGTTCTCACCGGGCACGGGGTCTCCATCCTTCGCACGCCGTCGTGGGATCTGTCTTGTGGACGCCACGCATCTTCGCACGTCGGCCCTGACGGCGGCGCACGGGAATGGGGATGGCACCGAGGGCGTTGCGCGTTGCGGACCACGTGTCACCGCATCATGCCCAGAGGAGAGAACCGTGACCGAGACCACGACCACCCCCACCCCGGTGGACTTCTGGTTCGACCCCGCCTGCCCTTGGGCGTGGATGACCTCACGCTGGATGCTGGAGGTGGAGAAGGTGCGCCCCGTCGAGGTGCGCTGGCACGTGATGAGCCTCGCGGTGCTCAACGAGAACCGTGACGAGCTGCCCGAGCAGTACCGGGAGTTCCTGACCACGGCCTGGGGCCCGGTCCGCGTCTGCATCGCCGCCGAGCAGAAGTACGGCAGCAAGGTGCTCGGCCCCCTCTACACCGCGCTGGGCACGCGTATCCACAACCAGGGCCTGGGACACAAGGACCACGACGTCATCGTCGCCGCGCTGGAGGAGGCGGGCCTGCCCGCCGAGCTCGCCGACTTCGCCCGCAGCGACGCCTACGACGAGGAGCTGCGCGCCTCCCACCAGGAGGGCATCTCCAAGGTCGGCCAGGACGTCGGCACCCCGGTCATCGCGGTGCCCGGCGCCGACGGCGAGCAGATCGCCTTCTTCGGTCCGGTCGTCACCCCGGCGCCCAAGGGCGAGGCCGCGGCCCGCCTGTGGGACGGCACCCTGCTCGTCGCGTCGACCCCCGGCTTCTACGAGATCAAGCGGACCCGCGACCAGGGCCCCGTCTTCGACTGAGGCTGCCGGTCCGGTTCAAAAGTGCCGGAGCAGTTCGGGAAAGGCCGTCAGCCGCAGCACCCGCCCGTCGGCCGGGTCGAGCTCGGACTGCTCCAGCACCCAGGTGTTCTCGTTGGGGATGAACACCGCGCTCATCCCCGCCTCGCGCGCGGGCAGGATGTCCGACTTCGGGGAGTTCCCGATCATCCAGCTCCTGCCCGGCGCGTAGCCGTACTCCGCCAGCAGGGCGCGGTAGGTGTCCGCGGCCTTCTCCGGCACGATGTGCACCCCGCGGAAGCGGTCGGCCAGCCCCGAGGCGGCCACCTTGCGCGCCTGCTCATCCTCGTCACCCTTGGTGAGCAGCAGCAGCTCGTGGCGGGTGCCCAGCTCCTCCAGCGTGCTCGCCACGCCGGGCATCAGCTCCACCCGGTGCTCCACGAAGGCCACCGCCAGCTCGTCCACCCGCCGGAGCTCGGCCTGCGTGACGGGCCGCTCCCGCAGCCGCTCCAGGAGCTCGCCGAGGCTGCGCAGGAAGACCTTGCTGCCGTAGCCGTGGACGACCGCGTTCGCCGCCTCGATCTCGTTGAGCAGCGCCCTGATCTGCGCGCGGTCCAGGACGGGATGGTCCACCCAGTCCAGGAAGTCCTCTATCACCCGCTCGAAGACCACGTTGTTCTCCCACAACGTGTCGTCCGCGTCGAAGACCAGTACCTGTCCGGTCAGCCGTGCCTCGTCCATCCCGCGAGCGTATCCAGCACCTGCCGCCGGGGGCCGCGCATTTTCCGCGCGGCGCTACGCGTGCCGTCCGGCGAGGGCCGCGTCCAGCTCCGCGCGGGACGGCGGATCGGCGCCCACTCGCGTGCAGTTGAGCGCCGCGGCCGTGACGCAGCGCTCCAGTACCGCGGCGAGCTCCTCCCGCGAGGCCGGGACGCCTTCGCCGGCGATCGCGTCGAGCAGCGCCGCCTGGAAGGCGTCGCCCGCGCCGATGGTGTCGACGACGTCGACCTCGGGCGCGGCCACCCGTACCAGGGCGCCGTCGGTCACCGCGAACGCGCCGTCCGGACCCAGCGTGACGACCGCGAGCCGCGGCCCCTCGGCGAGCAGCGCCCGGGCGGCCTCCTCCGGGGCGAGCCGCGGGAAGAGCCAGGCCAGGTCGGCGTCACTGGCCTTGACCACGTCCGTGACCCCGGCCAGCCGCAGGCACGCCCGGCGGTAGGCGAGCCGGTCGGGCTGGACGGCCGGCCGCACGTTGAGGTCGGCGACGACGGTGCGCCCCGGCAGGGCGTGCAGGTCGCGGCAGAGTTCCAGCACCCGCGTCGCACCCGGTTCGACCACCGCGGCGAGCGAACCGGTGTGCAGCACCGCGGTGTCCGCGGGCAGCGGCAGCCGCTCCGGGTCCCATGCGGCCAGGAAGTCGTAGGAGGCGGAGCCGTCCCGGTCCAGGTAGGCCATCGCCAGTGTGGTGCGCCCGGCCGGGCTCGTGGCGCGGACGACCTCGACCCCGGTGGACTCCAGGTGCGCCCGCACCAGCTCGCCGGGCGGGTCGTCGCCCCACGTGGTGACCAGGGTGGTGGGCCGCCCGAGCCGGTGCAGGCCGACCGCGACGTTGGCCGGGCTGCCGCCCGGCACGGGGGTGACCTGCCGCTCCCCGGAACGCCACAGCAGGTCGACGAGGACCTCGCCGACGACGCCGACGCGGGAGGGGGAGGACGGAGCGCTCATGCGGGCAGCATAGGAGGCCGTCGTACGGGCGCCGGAGCGGTGTCGGAGCGGTGCCGGACCCGGCCGGTGGCGCTGCTCCGGCGGCGATTGGAGAAACCCCACTAAGGCCCGGGTGACGAAGCTCACGCCCGGCGCCGCATCCTTGTAGGAAGCCGACCAACGCCGTGATCAGGCCTTTGTGATCGGCGGACGATGATCGGCGGGGGCGACGCGGGTTAACGTCACGGTGTCCCGAACCGACCCTCACCCCGCGGAGTCACCCGATGGCCAGCGCAGTTCCCGCCGCTTCCGCCGTACGGACCCACCCGGTCCTCGCCGACCTCATCCCCGCTTCGCGGTTGCGCGACGCGGCCCTCGTCACCGGTGGCGCCGTACTGACCGGTCTGGCCGCGCAGTTGTCGGTCCCGGTCCCCGGGTCGCCGGTGCCCGTGACGGGCCAGACCTTCGCCGCGCTGCTGGTGGGCACCGCCCTCGGGGCTCGCCGCGGCTTCCTGGCGCTCGCGCTGTACGCGGTCGCCGGTGTCGCCGGCGTGCCGTGGTTCGCGGAGGGTTCGTCGGGCGCGGCGGCGCCGAGCTTCGGTTACATCCTCGGCATGGCGCTGGCGTCGGCGCTCGTGGGCGCGCTGGCCCGGCGGGGCGCGGACCGCAGCGTGTGGCGGATGGCCGGCGTCATGGTGGCCGGCAGCGCCGTCACCTACGCCGTGGGCGTCCCCTACCTCGCGCTGGCCGCGCACCTGACGCTGGGCCAGGCCGTGGCGCTGGGCCTGACGCCGTACCTGATCGGCGACGCGGTGAAGGCCGCCCTCGCCATGGGCGCGCTGCCCGCCGCCTGGAAGCTGGTCGGCCGGCGCGGCTGACCCGCTACGACCTGCGGCGCACCCGGGTGGGGGCGGGGCGAAGGCCCCGCCCCCACCCGTTCTCCGTCAGTGCCGCGGTGCCGGCCCGCGCCGGGTCAGCCACAGGCCCGCGCCGCCCGCCGCCAGCAACAGGCCGCCGCCCAGCAGGAGGACGGCCGTGCGGCCGGGAGCGCCGGTGTCCGGCAGCGTGCCGGGCGCGGAGGGACTGGCGCCCGCGGAGGTGTCGGGGCCGAAGGGCACGTTGTCGGTGCCCAGCAGCAGCGGGGTGTCGGGTGCGTTCGGCGTGGGCTTGCTGGTGCCGAACGGGACCGGTCCCTGCTGCCACAGCAGGGTGCCGGTGTCGCCGAGCATCACGGGCAGGCAGATCTTGCCCTTGCCCTGGAGGTCGTAGGTCGCGGACACGGTGTAGGTCTTGCTCTTCCCCGCGGCCAGTTTTCCGACGGCGCAGCTGAATCCGCTGTTCGAACCGTCCGGGAGTTGTGCCTTCGGAATCGGGTCGCAGCCCTGCACGGCGGTCACCGCGAGGGCGTCGAAACCGACCACCGCGGGAGCGGCCGCCGCGGCCGTCGCCGTCACCGTCGTTCTGCTCACCGCGCCGCGCACCGGCCATCGCGAGGGCCCCGTGGTCGCGGGCACCAGCCGTCCCCCGTCCACCGGAGCCACCTCGTCCACGGGGACGTCCACCGGCGCGCCCGCCCCCGGGGAGCGCAACGAGACCGGCTTCGCCTGGGAGCCGCCGCGGGGCTGGACGCGCAGCGCCAAGAGCCCGTCCAACGTCCACTACCACGCCCCGGACGGACAGCAGGAGATCGCCGCCTCGTACGCACTCGCACGGGGCGGCGATCTCCTGGAGCAGTGGCGCGCCTTCGAGGCCGGTTCCCACGACGTGCCCGGCTACCGGAAGACCCGGCTGGAGCGGACGTCGTTCCGCGGTCGTCCCGCCGTCGTGTGGGAGTACGCCTTCACCCAGGCCGGCGCGCCCTGGCGGGCACGGCAGCTCGGCTTCACCGAGGGGGGCAAGTCGTACCAGCTGAACGTCTGGTACGCGGCTTCGGCCGGGTCCGCCGCGCTGGCCGCCTACGACCGGGTGGGGGAGTCCTTCCGGCCCTTGTGAAGCAGTTGGCGCACCACCGCGACGGCGACCACGCCGAGCCCCACCAGCACTGAGACGACCACCTGGTCCCGGCCGCCGCCGTCGGCGGTGTCGGTGAGCATGTAGCCGAGCACGAACACGATCATCGCGATCGTCGCCCAGGTCAGGTACGGGTACAGCCACATCCGCACCCGCAGCCGCTCCGGGGCCTCCTTCAGGATGATCTTCCGCATGCGCAGCTGCGAGAAGCAGATCACCAGCCACACGAACAGCGCGATCGCACCGGAGGCGTTGAGCAGGAAGAGGAAGACGGTGTCGGGGTACTTGTAGTTGAAGAAAACCGCGACGAAGCCGAAGACGACCGAGCCCAGGATCGCCGCCTGCGGCACACCGCGCCTGGTGGTGCGGGCGAACGCCTTGGGCGCGTCACCGCGCCGGCCCAGCGAGAAGGCCATGCGCGAGGCCGTGTAGAGGCCGGAGTTGAGGCAGGACAGCACGGCCGTGAGCACGATCACGTTCATGATCTGTCCGGCGTGCGCGATGCCGATCGAGTTCAGCGCGGCGACGTAGGAGCCGTCCTTGATGATCGACGGGTCGTTCCACGGCAGCAGCGACACCACGATGAAGATCGAGCCGAGGTAGAAGACGCCGATCCGCCAGATCACGCTGTTGGTGGCCTTGGTGACCGCGCGCTCCGGGTCGGCGGACTCGCCGGCCGCCAGTGTGACGATCTCGCTGCCCATGAAGGAGAACACGACCAGCAGCACACCGGTGAGGATCTTGCCGGGGCCGTTGGGGAGGAAGCCGCCGTGCGCGGTGAGGTTGCCCAGCCCCGCGGCGTCGTCGTGGCTGCCGGGCAGCACGCCGAGGACCGCGAGCGCGCCGAGCACGATGAAGCCGGCGATGGCCACGACCTTGATCCCGGCGAACCAGAACTCGAACTCGCCGTAGGAGGCCACCGAGGCCAGGTTGGTCGCGGTGAGCACGACCATCACGATCAGCGCCCAGCCCCACTGCGGCACGGCCGGGACCCAGCCCTCCAGGATCTTGGCCCCGGCGGTCGCCTCGACCGCCAGCACCACGACCCAGAAGAACCAGTACAGCCAGCCGATGGAGAAGCCCGCCCAGCGGCCCAGCGCGCGGTCGGCGTAGGCGGAGAAGGAGCCGGAGGTGGGGTTCGCGGCCGCCATTTCGCCAAGCATGCGCATGACGAAGACGACCATGGTGCCGACGAGGGCGTACGACAGGAGGATGCCGGGACCGGCGGCGGCGATGCCGGACGCGGAGCCGACGAAGAGGCCGGCGCCGATCACGCCGCCGATCGCGATCATCGACAGGTGGCGGTTCTTGAGCCCGGCCTTCAGGCCTGAGCCGTCCTGCGGTTCCGTCGTGGCCTCGTGGGCCGCAGCGGTGGAGCCGGCCACTGGGGTGGGGGGACGTGTACTCATGGGGTGGCATGAAACACGGCCCGGCGCGGCCGGGGAACCTTTGATTCCGTTTTGTTGTCTTATCCTCAAGCCACCCTCAAATCCCCCTCACGCAGCACCCACGGCATGTCGCCCAGCGTGCCCGTGCGACACTCGTCCGTATGCGCGTGTACCTCGGTTCCGACCATGCCGGCTTTGAACTCAAGAACCACCTCGTGGAGTGGCTCGAGGCCAACGGGCACGAGCCCGTCGACTGCGGCCCGCACATCTACGACGCCCAGGACGACTACCCGCCGTTCTGCCTGCGCGCCGCGGAGCGCACCGCCGCGGACCCCGGCTCCCTCGGCATCGTGATCGGCGGCTCGGGCAACGGCGAGGCCATCGCGGCCAACAAGGTCAAGGGCGTCCGGGCCGCGCTCGCCTGGAGCCAGGAGACCGCGACCCTCGGCCGCGAGCACAACGACGCCAACGTCATCAGCGTCGGCGCCCGCATGCACACCACCGACGAGGCCACCAAGTTCGTCGAGGTCTTCCTCGGCACGCCCTACTCGGGTGAGCCGCGCCACACCCGCCGCATCGACATGCTCACCGCGTACGAGACCACCGGCGAGCTGCCCCCGATCCCGCCGCACCACCCGCAGGAGGGCTGATCCGGGCATGCCCGAGGGGCATACGATCCACCGCCTCGCCGCGGACCACGAGGCACGCTTCGCCGGCCGGGTGGTCCGCGCGAGCAGTCCGCAGGGCAAGTTCTCCGACGGCGCCGCCCTCCTGGACGGCGCCGTGATGGAGTCCGCGGAGGCCCACGGCAAGCACCTCTTCCTGGGGTTCGGCCCGGTCGGCTGGGTCCACGTCCACCTCGGGCTGTATGGGAAGTCCGGTTTCGGCACCGGGCCGGGCGGGGCCCCCGTCGGCCAGGTCAGGCTGCGCCTGGCCACCGACGAGCACCACGCCGACCTGCGCGGGCCGACCGCCTGCGAGCTGATCACCGGGGCCGAGAAGCAGGCCATACACGACCGGCTCGGCCCTGACCCGCTGCGGCCCGCCGACACCGGGGAGCGCGCCTGGGCCCGCATAGCACGCAGCCGCACCAGCATCGCCGCACTGCTGATGGACCAGAAGGTCGTCGCGGGCGTCGGCAACGTCTACCGCGCCGAGGTCCTCTTCCGCCACGGCGTCGACCCGTACCTGGCGGGACGCGACCTGGACCGCGCGCGGTGGGACGCGATCTGGGCCGATCTGGTGGCCCTGATGCGCGAGGGCGTGCGGAACAACCGCATCGACACCGTCCGCCCCGAGCACACCCCCGAGGCCATGGGCCGTCCGCCGCGCATCGACGACCACGGCGGCGAGGTCTACGTCTACCGCCGTGCGGGGATGCCGTGCCACGTCTGCGGCACCGAGGTGCGCGCCGCCTCCCTGGTGGCGCGCAACCTCTTCTGGTGCCCCGTCTGCCAGCCCGTCCGGGGCTGACGCCCCGCTCGGACCAGGGGCCGGCCGGGGACACGCCCAAGGGAGCGCCCCGGCCGGTGGACACGGGCCCGAGCGGGGACCTAGAAGCCGTGCGGCAGCCAGGGGGCGACGTCGCCGCCGAAAGCCACCGTGGCCTCCCGCAGCGCGCCCTGCCGCAGTTCCCGCACGCGTCCCGCCCGCGCCAGTGCGGTCAGCGAGACGTCGCCCAGGTAGGCCGCGCCCAGCTCGCGCACCGACAGCGCCAGGTCCGCGGTGTCCGTCGTCCGCTCGCACGTGGCGCCCTTGGCGTCGCCGCCGAGCCGCCAGCGGCCCTCGTTCCAGGGGCAGAACGGGTCCGAGACCTCCAGTACGACGTCCAGCGGGGCAGCGTAGGTACGGGCCGACAGGGCCGCGCCCACCTCGACCGGGCGCAGCAGCAGGCCGTCCCTGACGCGCACGCCGCAGCGGCGCACGTCGTCGACCAGGTGCAGGACCGGGTCGTCGGCGGGACGGTTGCGCGCGGTGATGCGGCAGGTGAGGTCGATGCCGAACAGGTAGTGCCACAGGGCGGCGTATGTGTCCGGATCCAGTGCCTCCAGGTCGCGCAGCACCACCGTTCCGTCCGGTCCGGCCGCATTCCAGGCGGACTTCACCGCGTAGCGCGTGTAGCCCCGCACCTCCCCGTCGCGCTCGGCGACCACGCAGAGCAGTTTCGACGCGCCGTCCCGGAACGCCTCCGGGTCGAGCACGCCCTTGCGCTCCCAGTTAGGCCGCCGCTCCAGCATGCCCGGCCGGGTGGGCACCTGCCGCGCGTAGACTTCCTCGCAGGCCGCCAGGGCCTCCTGCGGGTCGGCGAAGCGCAAGGTGACCCCGTCGGCGCCCGCGGGCACGGTGAGGCCGGCGCGCAGGGTGTCGACCTCCAAGGTCGTCTGGCGGGTGGCGACCTCGTAGCCGTACCGGCCGTAGATCGCCGGCTCGGACGCCGTGAGCACCGCAAGGGGCTCGCCCCGTTCGTGCACCTCGTCCAGCTGCCGCCGCATCATCGAGGTCAGCAGCCCGCGGCGGCGGTGCGTCGAGGCGACGCTGACCATGGTGACGCCCGCCGCCGGGACCACGGCGCCGCCCGGCACCGCCATGCGGAAGGAGAACGCCCCCGCGGTGCCGACGACCTCCGCGCCGTCCCAGGCCGCGATCGACCGGGAGAACTCGGTCACCCCGCGGTCGAACTCCCGCTCCTCCGCCGGCCAGACCGCGCTGCCGAACGCGCGTTCCAGCGTGCTGAACCACTCGTCCCACTGTTCGGACTCGAGAACCCGCAACTCCACCGTCATGTGCCCTGCCTACCAGTCGCCCCAAGGGCGGGCGAACGGTTTTCGCCGGTCGTGGCGGCGAATCGGCGCACCATGAGGGGCACCTCCGATGCGGAGAACGGGTGAGGGTGGATAGGGTCGCCGGGAACATGGCACGACGCCCGGTAGGAGACGGATTCGGGGCCCGGTGGCGCAGGACGGTCCACCGGGCCCGCGTAGGCCTGCGCAAATCCGCCGTGGACTACTTCCGCGGCGACGCGGCCGACTGGCTCGCCCTGACCGTCCTGACGATCAGTGTCCCGCTGATCGCCTGGGCCACGGTGCTGGCGCCGCAATGGTGCCCGCCCACCACCCTGGTGCTGCCCGTCCTCGTCGGCGGCCTGCTGCTGCGCCCCTCCAGCCTTCTGCTGCTGTACGGGGCGAGTGCCGCCGCGATGGTCGTGGAGTCCGCCGTCCTCGGCCCGTACCGCGACGGCGTCGGCCGGGTGACCCCGGGCACCGTGCTGGTGGTGGCGGCCGTGGCCCTGGCCGGGCTGATCGTCGCGCAGTTCCGCGCCCGGGTCGGCGTGCCCTGGATGCGCGGCGGCACGATGCTCTTCGACCTGCGCGAGCGCATCCGGGTGCAGAGCAGGCTGCCGAGGCTGCCCGACGGCTGGCACGCCGAGATGGCGCTGCGGCCGGCCGGCGGCCAGTCCTTCTCCGGCGACTTCGTGGTGGCCACCCGCACCTCGGGCGGGCGGATCCTGGAGGCCGTCCTCACCGACGTGTCGGGCAAGGGCATGGACGCCGGCTCCCGCGCCCTGCTGCTCTCCGGCGCCTTCGGCGGCCTGCTCGGCTCACTGCCGCCGCACGCCTTCCTCACCGCCGCCAACGGCTACCTGCTCCGGCAGAACTGGGACGAGGGCTTCGCCACCTCCGTCCACCTGGTGCTGGACGTGGAGACCGGCGACTACGAGCTGCTCTCCGCGGGCCACCTGCCGGGCATGCAGCTCAGCGCGGGCACCGGCCGCTGGGAGGAGAAGGCGGCCGAGGGGCCGCTGCTGGGGGTGTACGACGGCGCCGAGTTCAACAGCGTGAAGGGCACGCTGCGCTCCGGCGACGTCCTGCTGCTCTTCACCGACGGCCTGGTCGAGGCCGCCGGCCGCGACATCACCGAAGGCATCGACCGGCTCATCGGCGAGGCCGACCGGTACGTCGCCCACGGCTTCCGCGGCGCGGCCTGGCAGCTGATCGAGGCGGTCGCCAAGGACGTCAACGACGACCGCGCCCTGCTCATCGTGTGCCGGGACTAGCCGCCGGCCGGAACGCCCAGGACATCTTCGGCTCCATCGCGAAGCGGAACAGCCGCTGCACCGCAGGGGTGCACAGCGCGGTGACCACCACGACGGCGATCGCGGTGACCACGACCTGGCCCAGCGGGGTGTGGATCCAGGCCTGGTCGTACCAGCTGCCGAAGCGGGAGCCCTTGGCGAGGAAGCCGTGCAGCAGGTACCCGTAGAGCGTGCCGGCGCCGAGGGCCGTGAACCACATGCGGCGGCGCGGCACCCAGGCGAAGAAGCACACCGTCAGCGCCAGGGAGCAGCAGAACAGCGCCAGCGTCATGACGGGCCCCGTCCACCAGGGCGCGCCCAGCTCCTGGGCGCTCGTGCGGTGGTAGAGCCAGGCCCGGTCCATCCGGGGCGCCACCCAGTAGGAGACGACCAGCGCGGCGAGCCCCACCGGAACGGACAGCACGCGCACCACCCGGCGCCGGGCGAGGTGGAAGTGCTCCGCCTTCAGGCACATGCCGAGCACGAAGAAGGGCAGGAACTGCAGGACGCGCTGGAGTTCCAGGTCGTCGCCGATGGTCGGGGTGACGGACGCGAGGGCCGCGATCACCAGGGCGACGGCGACCGGCTGCCGGACGATGCGCCAGATGGGGGCGGTGAGGCGCCAGATGAAGAGGGCGGCGAGGAACCAGGTGAGGTACCAGGGGTCGAGCAGGCTGAGCGGTTGCGGCGCCGCGTCGTCGGCCCAGTTCCTGAAGAGCGAGTAGGCGGCCTCGAAGAGCAGGTACGGGACGGCGATGCCGGTGATCAGTCTCCTGACGCGGTCCGGGCGGGCGTCGAAACTCTTCGAGAAGTAGCCGGAGATGACGATGAAGGCCGGCATGTGGAACGCGTACACGAGGATGTAGAGCGCGCCGGCGGCCCTGCTGTGCCCGGTGAGCGGTTCCCAGGCGTGGCCCATCGCGACCAGGACGATCGCGAGGTACTTGGCGTTGTCGAAGAACGGGTCGCGCCCGGCGGAGGGCGCGGAGGCGGTGGCGGGGGCGGCGGACCCCGCGGGGGCGGCCGGCCCGGGGGCGGGGGCGGCTTCCGTGCGGGGAGCGGGGAGAACGGAATTCCCGGTCTGGGTCCTGCCGGGGGACAGGGTGTTCGTGCGGTGGGGCTGGAACATTTGATGCACCATAGCGGGCGCCTCTGCCTGAGTAAATTCTCGATCGGAATGGCGGTAGCGGCGCTGCTACCCCGGAATGCATGTGTCATGCCACTGCCCGTTCCGTGACGCTATGGGCAGTCATATAAGGGTTGAACGGGGCATATCGGCACACGGGTTGGCGTCTGTGCAGGTTTTTTGATGATCGTTTGTGTGGCAAGTGCATGTGCGGGGAAATAGTTTGGGGGAAATTCACTCGAACGTGCCATGCAATTGCGAGATTGTCCTCATCCGAAGTGATCAGAAGTGATCGCGATGTCCTGCGTCACAGGTGTGCGACCCCGGCGCGCGGGGAAGAGGTGTCCCGCGGGGTCACGGTGTCGGTGGCAGGTGGCACGATGGACGTCGCGGGGGTGCGGCTGCGTTGCTCCCCCGGAACGGTGAGGCGTCAGACCGAGGATGTGATCCCCAGTGGCCATCTCCCTGTCCGTGGTGCTGTTGTTGGCGATCATCATGATCGTCCTGATAAGGGGCAAGACGCTCAAGGTCGGTCCGGCCATCGTCGCCGCGCTCTTCGGCTTCTTCCTTGCCTCCACGGGCATGGCGCCGGCGATCAACAAGTTCCTCGACTCGTTGGCGGACACCATCAACCAGATAAACCTCTGAGCGGTCCCCGTCACATGGCACAGGTCACCCGTCACCCGGCGCGGTGGCCGCGCCGAGTGACGGGGAGTCAGGCGACGGCCGGTGTGCGGTCCTCGGCCGTCCCGATGATGCGGCGCAGCGCGGCGGCCCGCTCCTGCGGGTCCCGGGCGGACAGCAACGCCGCCAGTACGGCGATGCGGGCCTGCCCCGCGCGCAGCGTCCCGGCCAGCACACCGCCGGCCGCGGCGAGGTCCACCGCGCCGCCCCCGGTGTACATCGGCGCCACCGGCCCGGCCGCCACCCGGGTGCTCACGGCGACCAGCACCCCGGCGTCGACCGCGCGGCGGACCGCCGCCACGAAATCGGGCGTCGCGTTGCCCGCGCCGGTGCCGACCAGCACGATGCCCTGGGCCCCCGCACCCAGCGCGGCCTCGAAGAGCACGGGGTCGGCGTCCACGTGGTGCATGACGACGTCGACGCGCGGCGCCGTGACGTGTGCGTCCGGCAGCGGCAGCGCCGTGGCACGCGGCCGGGGGGCGCCCCAGGCGATCTCGCCGAACTTCACCCGTCCCAGCGGCCGGCCCGAGGGGTCGGCGAAGGCCTGGACGTCCAGGGTGTGCGCCTTGACCGTGCCCCGGGCGGCGTGCACGAAGCCGCCGAAGGTGATGACCACGCCGATGTCCTCGCCGGTCGCGGCGGTCAGCAGCGCGTCGTAGAGGTTGCCCGCCGCGTCCCCGTCCACGGCGTCCAGCGGGAGCTGGGCGCCGGTGAGGACCACCGGGCGCCGGTCGCCGTGGTGGAGGTCCAGGAGGAAGGCGGACTCCTCCATGGTGTCGGTGCCGTGGGTCACCACGACGCCGTCCACGCCCGGGTCCGCCAGCACCTCGTGGACGGTCCGCAGCAGTTCCAGCTGGTGGGCGGAGGTCAGCCGCGAGCTGTTCACCGTGAACAGGTCGCGCACGGTCACCTCGACGCCCTCGGGGACCGCGCCCGCCGCCAGCACCTCGTGGCCGGCGGCCTCGGCCGCGTACCCGGCACCCTGCCACCGGCTGGCGATCGTGCCGCCGGTGCCGATCACGACGATGTGCTTCACGTGTCCCTCACTCGCGTGTTCGTCTGACTCCTCCGCGGCAAGGATATGCGGTGAACCCCGGCATCGGATTGCCAATCAGCCCGCGTAGATCGCCCAAGCGTGGTATCTATCGCCCTCATGGATGCCATCGACAGAAGAATCTTGCGTGAGCTCCAGGCCGACGGCCGGCTCACCAACCAGGAACTGGCCGCCCGCGTCGGCCTCACCCCCTCCCCGTGCCTGCGCAGGGTGCGCCAGCTGGAGGAGGACGGGGTGATCCAGAGCTACCGGGCCGTCGTCGACCCGGCCGCCGTCGGCCGCGGTTTCGAGGTCTTCGCCTCCGTCGAGGTACGGCGGGACCGCGAGTCCGTCGCCGCCTTCGAGGAGCAGGTGCAGGCCATCCCCGACATCGTCGAGGCCTATCGGCTCTACGGCGCGCCCGGCTGCCTGCTGCGGATCGCGGTGGCCGACAGCGACGCCTACGAGCGCTTCTGGACCGAGAAGCTGATCGCCCTGCCGGGCGTGAGCGAGGTGAACTCGCAGATGATCATGAAGCGGATCAAGGGCCCGCAGGGCGTGCCGGTCGGCTAGGGCCGGGGTTCGCCGGGGTCCGGGTTCAATGGGCCGGTGGACTACCAGCGTTTCCTCGAACAGGCCATGGCCGCGGCCCTTCCGGAGCTCGGCCGCGGCAAGGTCGCCGACTACATCCCCGCCCTCGCGGCCGCCGACGCCGGTGCCTTCGGCATGGCCCTGGCCACCGTCGGGGGCGAGGTCCACGGCGTCGGGGACTTCGCCGAGCCGTTCTCCGTCCAGAGCGTCTCCAAGCTCTTCACGCTCGCCCTGGCGCTCCACCACGGCGGCGACGCCCTGTGGCGCCGTGTCGGCCGCGAGCCCTCCGGCAACCCCTTCAACTCGCTCATCCAGCTGGAGACCGAGCAGGGCATCCCGCGCAATCCCTTCATCAACGCCGGAGCCCTGGTCGTCACCGACGCCCTGCTGACCCTCACCGGCGACGCCTCGGGCGCGGTACGCGAACTGCTGCGCGCCGAGTCGGGCAACCCGGCCCTGACCACCGCCCTGGCGGTCGCCGCCTCCGAGGCCGCCCACGGCCACCGCAACGCCGCCCTGGCGCACTTCCTCGCGCACTTCGGCAACCTGCACAACCCCGTGGACACCGTCCTGGAGCACTACTACGGCCACTGCGCCCTCGAGGCCTCCTGCCGCGACCTCGCCCTTGCGGGCGGCTTCCTCGCCCGGCACGGACTGCGCGCCGACGGCGGCCGGCTGCTGTCCCGCACCGACGCCAAACGCCTCAACGCCGTGCTGCTCACCTGCGGCACCTACGACGCCGCGGGGGAGTTCGCCTACCGCGTGGGCCTGCCCGGCAAGAGCGGCGTCGGCGGGGCCATCCTCGCCGTCCTCCCTGGCCGGGGCGCCCTGTGCGCATGGAGCCCCGGCCTCGACCCGGCCGGCAACTCCGTCGGCGCCATGGCGGCCCTCGACGCGTTCACCACCGCCACCGGGCTGTCGGTGTTCTAGACGGAGCCCGGGGCGCGGCCCAGCGCGTCCCGCACCGCCTCCTCGGAGCGCGCGACCACCGCCGTGCCGTCCTCGGCGGTGATGATGGGACGCTGGATCAGCCGCGGGTGCGCCGCCAGCGCGCCGATCCAGCGGTCCCGCTCACCCGGCCCGCGCGGCCACTCCTTCAGTCCCAGTTCCTTCGCCTCGGCCTCCTGGGTCCGCACGATGTCCCACGGCTCCAGCCCGAGCCGCTCCAGCACCGCCCGGATCTCGTCCGCGTCGGGCGGATCCTCCAGGTAGCGCCGCACGGTGTACTGCGCGCCCTCGTCGTCCAGCAGGTGCAGCGCGGAGCGGCACTTCGAGCACGCGGGGTTGATCCAGATCTCCATGCCGCCAATGTAGTGAGGCGCTCAGCGGTCGTCGCGCCCGTCGTCGCGCAGTCTGCGCCAGATGCGGGTGCGGTGGAGCACGTAGACGGCGACGGACAGGACGAGCGCCTGCAGCCCCACGGCGAGCAGCCAGAAGACGACCTTGCTCTCCAACTCGTCGGTCATGTAGGTGAAGTTCATGCCGAAGAAGCCGGTCAGGAAGGTCAGCGGAAGGAAGATCGTCGACACGATGGCCAGCCGGTTGATCACACCGTTCTGCTCGCCGGACACCAGGGAGGAGTAGCTGGCGAACGCCCGCCGGGCGGCGTCCTGGAGCGACTCGATGCTGGAGAGCACCATCCGCGCGGCCCGCTGGTACGAGGCGGCCAGCCGCTGCCGCTCCTCCGGGAAGCCGCCGCTCATCATCCGCCGGGTGATGGTCTCGTCGGTCGCCTGCAGGTATGGCAGCAGGGCGTGGTGCAGCAGCGCCGCGCGCCGCCGCAGCTGTGCCAGCCGGTACACCTGCTGCGGGTTCCGGCTCTCGAACATCTCGTCCTCGAGGTCCTCCACCTGCAGCAGCGCTTCCACGGCGGACTTGCGGAAGGTCTCCAGGGCGTCCTCCAGCAGCAGGAAGAGCGCGGCGGTGGTGTCCGCGGGCCGTTCGTGCGGCAGCCGGGGGATGAACTGCCCGACGAGCGTGTTCGGCCCCCGGTGGACCGTGACCAGGTACCGCCCGGTCACGAAGACGTGGAGGTGGGCGACCTCGTCGTCCTCGATGACCGGTACGACGAACCGGGCGTTGTCCCCGTGGAACTCCGCCCGCGCGCTTTCGCCCTCCCTGCCCAGCCACGCCAGGTCCTCGGCCTCCAAGCCGAGTTTGTGGGCGATCGGCGCCTCGTCGGGCCGTCCTTCCCCGGGCACCTCGATGTCCACGAGCAGGAAGCGCGACGCCGCGAGCCGCTCCCGCGCCTCCGACACGGCGGCGCGGGCGACGGTGCCCTCGGGCATCGACACCACCGTAACGATCATCGTTCCTCACCGTGGATCACCGGCACACCTCCCAGCCTGCGCAGACTCCGGCGTCCACGCATGCGGAGGTGCCCGGTCCAGGGGATCCGCGGTACCGGCGGGCCGTCTTCTAACCAGCCCCCGGTCACATGTCAAGCCCCGAAATGCAGCGACGTGACGCGGGCGGAACGCCGGGGCTTACTGGAGTCAAGAGGTCGCGCAATACCGACCGAAAGGAACCACCGGGACATTCCCCCCGGTGCCGGAATACCCGAAAAGGGGTCGTCCGGAATCCCCGCCCCGCATCGCCTGAGGAGAACCGCCATGTCCCGCACCCGCAAGATCGTCATGCTGACCGCCGCCACCACCCTCGCCGCCGGTGGCGCCCTGCTCCCGACCAGCGCGTTCGCGGCCGCCCCCGCCCACGTCAGCGCCGTCCAGGCCGCACCCCAGCAGCACAGCCTTCACGTCAGTGACGGCGGCGGGGTGAACAACAACATCCCCCTCTTCAACAACACCGGTGGCTTCTTCGGGGGCCAGGTGAACAACAACATCCCGGTCTTCAACAACGGTGGCGGTGGTCTCTTCGGGGGAGGGGTGAACAACAACATCCCCGTCTTCAACAACGGCGGTGGCGGTCTCTTCGGGGGAGGGGTGAACAACAACATCCCGGTCTTCAACAACTGACCCCTGAGCTCACCCCCCTGGCGCGGCCGGCCCTCCACCCCGGCCGCGCCACTCCGTTGGGGTGGCCCGGCAAGTGGCCCGCGCGTCCACGGGCTTCGTCCGGGCGGTCCCATCCCGATCCCCGCGGGCCGCGGCTGCCAGTCGAGGGAGCCGGGCGGGCGGCAGGGGCGAACCCGGGAGCAGGCCGGTCGGATGGCCGGGGGTGACGGACTTGGCCGGGCCCGCCCGCAGTCTTGGAGACGAACGTGTGAGCGCCGTGGCGTGATGCGGTGGAGGTGCCGCCCGGGGAGCCTCCCGTATACGTCGAGCCCATCCCGGAGTACCGGCGGCAGGGTGGCCGTGGTGCTCCTCGATGAGGACCCGGCTGTACTCCCCTTCCGACGAAGCGCAACGTCGGCGTCCTCGGCTTCGTCGACGAGCGCGACGCCGATCCGGTGCTTGCTCGGCACGGGACGGAGCGGTCGCGAGGGTCACCTTGCGCACCCGGGAGCGGCCGGCGGTGCTGAGGCCGTGCCGAGGGATGCTCGTACTGCACACGCTGCTGTGGCCGAAGAAGATCCGCGAGCCAGATGACCTGTCCTCGGCGGCCCCGGTGACCGAGCGGGAGCTGGAGCTCGCAGAACTGCTGACGGACCAGCTGGCAGGGGTCAAAATCGGCGATCTACCCGACGGTTAGGCGGCAGCGCTTGAGCAGCTGGGAGCCGCGAAGCTGACCGTCGCGGGGCTGCAGGAGCCGGAAGAGCCGGTATCGGCGGTGGATTTGATGGCGGCGCTGGAGGAGAGCCCGGGAGGCGTGCTTGTGCCAGCGCCGCCACGCACGGCAGAGCAGTTAACCCTTGGCCGGCGGCCCACCGTGCCCGTTCGATGTCCGGCCACGCCGGCAGAGGACAACCGCGGTGCCCGGGCTCCCGTCTGCCGGGCCTGGCCCAATGCCCCCGGTTGCGCGTAGACGCCACCAGCAGAGTGAACCAGGCGCGCCCCATAACTCCTTTGGCTCTCCGCGCATATGCCCTTTATAGGATCATTGCTAGCTTTTGGCTGGTGAGCAGCGGTTTGTCGCTTCCTTCGGTGAGCACTTGCTCGCCGGCCCCCTTTGGTTTGGGACCGCTGATTTGGCACGCGACTGAGGTTCGGCGACCGGAGCTCACTACCCAAGTTCGAAGTCCCCTCGCAGGGGTGGCCGGGCTCGGCCACAAGAAAGGGTCTCTCCCTATGTCAGAGGATTCCGTCCTGGCCTCTCCGCCAGGCAGGCGACGTATACGCCTACACAAGGGGCTCAAGGCGCCAATGCTCCTGATCCCCATCGCTGTGCTGATGGCGACGCTCACCATGATCACAACCCTCGCCCACGCCGTATCACCTCCGGCGGTGGGACTGGGAACCGCCAAGACCTACGGGGTTCTGGCCGGACAAACGGTCACTAATGACAACACCCTCGGCACCACCGTCATCTTGGGCGACCTAGGACTGAGTCCCGGCACCTCGGTGACGGGCTTTCCGCCCGGAATTGTCCTCGGAGCGACGCACGTAAACGACGCCGTCGCCGGTCAGGCGAAGTCCGACCTGACCACCGCCTACAACGACGCGGCCGGCAGGCCGTCCAACGGCAGCGCGGGCACCCAGCTCGACAACCAGTCCTTCGACCCGGGCGTCTACACCGCCGATGCGGCACTGGATCTCGCCGTCAACGGAACCGTCACCCTCGACGCAAAAGGCGACCCCAACGCCGTCTTCATCTTCCAGGTCGGCTCGACCCTGGTCATGAACACGGGCACCACCGTCAAACTCGTCAACGGAGCGCAGGCCTGCAACGTGTTCTGGCAGGTGGGCAGCTCCGCCACCATCAACGCCAATGCCGACTTCAAGGGCACCATCATGGCCCTGACGTCCATTTCCGTGGAGGCCAACGCGGCGATCGCGGGCCGGCTCCTGGCACAAAATGGCGCGGTCACCCTGATCAGCGACAAGATCACGGTCCCGACCTGCGGCGTGGTTGGTCCGACCGGACCCACCGGCCCGACCGGACCCACTGGTCCGTCCGGTCCTGCCGGACCCTCTGGTCCTCCCGGTGACACCGGCCCGACCGGCCCTGCCGGACCCACTGGTCCCTCGGGTCCTGCCGGACCCTCTGGTCCTCCCGGTGACACCGGCCCGACCGGTCCTGCCGGTCCTGCCGGTCCTGGTGGTCCTGCCGGCCCTGCCGGCCCGTCCGGTCCTGCCGGTCCTGGTGGTCCTGCTGGGCCGAGTGGTCCCGCCGGCCCGACCGGCCCTGAAGGTCCTGAAGGTCCTGAAGGTCCTGAAGGTCCTGAAGGTCCGGCCGGTCCTCCCGGCCGTCCGGGCTACCCCGGTTATCCCGGCTACCCGGGCTACCCGGGCTACCCGGGCTACCCCGGCTACCCCGGCGGTCCTGGCCCTCACGACCACCGCGGTGACCACGGCAAGTACGACGACCACGGCAAGTACGACGACGACCATGGCAAGTACGACGATGACGAGCACGGCAGCAACTGCCACGCCAAGCCGCCGTGGAAGGAACCGGACGACGACGAGATGGCATGGAGCTTCCAGATGACGTGCCAGGACTGAAACAAGCCCCATCCTCATCGCCTTGAGGAAGCAAGACTTCCAGGGGGCGCCCCGAACAAGGGGCGCCCCCTGGGGGATCTGCGGCTTCGGCGACGTCCACGAACCATTCGCCTGCCGAGGCCGATGCTTCTCACACCCGTGCTCGGCGGGACCGGCGGCGCCGTGGCGGGCGCAGTCGCCCACGGCCCCCGTCACGGTGGTCACGGCGGTCGTGCCTGACGAGAGGCGGTGCCGGCGCCGCCGGTGTGGTCGGACCGGTCCCGACCGGGAGGCGCGGGCCGTAACCGTATGTTCCCCCGTGCTGTGTGTCGCGCAGATTCATGAGTGCTCCCAGGGTGCTCGCCGCATCAGCGAGGGCAGCGGTGACGGGGGCGTCCGAGACCCTCATATGGTTCCTGCGACGTGCGAGCGCTCCACTGCCAACAAGCGGCCGGCGGTGGCGGTGATGCGGGGATCGGCCGCGGCGGACAACAGGCGGGCGGCGGTGGCGGAGTCCGTCTCCGGCGGAATGACCAGAAGGTCCCAGCGTCCGCTGTCGCGGGAGAGCAGCAGGAGCTTGTGAGGGTCCTGGTCCGCTGTGAACCAATCGACGGGCACCACATGTCCGGCCACGGCGACCCTCCGGGGGACGGCCGGCCAGAAGTGCGGGTTCACGGCGACACGGGCGATCCGCCCCCATGGGGCGTCCGGAGTGGCCGTAAGTGCCGAGAGTTCCGCCGCCAGATCGCGTGAGCGGGGCCACCAGGCTCCGTCGAGGGGACCCGGGGCGGCCGTGACCGGCTTCAGGGAGAGTCGTACGCCGTCAGGGCCGAGGGATTCATCGTGCGTCGTGTGATCAAGGATCAAGCCCATGCGTTCACTGGCCCGGCTAGGCATTCGCCGAAAACGACGCCGGCACGGAAGCCGGGGTTCGGAATGCCTTCGGTGTGTCCAACGTACTCCGCTGAGGAGCCTTCCGTGCTTGCCGCAGCCGGCACCCATGTGTCATCGCCCCTTGTGGGCGGTGTGCGCGCTCTTCCACAGCCCCGGACAACCCGGGAGGGCGCTCGCACTGTGGGGACGACCGCGTCGCAGCCCTGATGGTCATGGCCGTTGACGGTACTCAGCCGGTCATCTCGACCACCACGAGCCGTCGTTGACCATGCGTCGCCCCCCGCTCCGATGACATTTCGCGCGGAGCGGGAGGCCGGCGACTGGCCGGCGGACTGGCGCTACCCCGATACGGGCAAGGCGCTTCTCGCGAGTTACGCCGCTGCAGGGTGCGCGAGCGTCCGCTCGCCTCCGTACGGCGGAGCTCTATTCGTCACTCCTTCGACTGCATCATGGCCACGGCGGTGGATCACGACCTGATCCGCGGTCCATACCCCTGAGCTGAATCGGTCTGTCCCGTCAGGATGTCGACCTCGACCACGGGACGATTCGCGTACGCGGTTCCATTGCGGAGCTCACCAGCGACCGGCGGGGGTCCGCGATTCCACGATCTTCGGCATACGGGCGACACGCTGGCGTCGCCGATTTACCAGCCCGGCAACCGGGAACGGGAGCGCGAGATCGCCGACGCGATCGACGTCATGATCATAAAGGGCTCCGGGACACGGTTCCCGCCGGAACGGGCACGCGGCCGGCACACCGCCCTGGACCGCTGCCGGGAACACGAAGACCCAGGCTCGGGGATACATCCCCTGACCTGGGCCTACGTCCTGCAGAGCGGGCGACGGGAATCGAACCCGCGTAGCCAGTTTGGAAGACTGGGGCTCTACCATTGAGCTACGCCCGCAACGGCCAGTCATTCTGGCACATCAGATCGTAGCCGATCGACCCGGCTCCCGCGCACGGCACATATGGCCGTCAGGGTGTGCGGAGGCATGTACTCTACGTGTCGCACCGACGGGGTGTGGCGCAGCTTGGTAGCGCGTCCGCTTTGGGAGCGGAAGGTCGTCGGTTCGAATCCGGCCACCCCGACCAGTGCTCGGCCGCCCTGTGCCGAGCAGGGCCCGGCCGCAGGATTGTGGTACCGGTAGGATGGGTCGTCGGCCACTGAAACGCGGAAAAGCCAGGTCGAACACCAGCCGCCCCGCACGATCGCCGAGCGGCCGCCCATCAACGTAAAGCCCCCAAGGAGACCCAACCGTGAAGAGCGCCGTCGAGACTCTGAACCCGACCCGGGTTCGACTCACTGTCGAGGTGCCCTTCGAGGAGCTCAAGCCCAGCCTCGACGCGGCGTACAAGAAGATCAACCAGCAGGTCACGGTGCCGGGCTTCCGTAAGGGCAAGATCCCCGCGCGCGTCATCGACCAGCGGTTCGGCCGTGGCGCGGTCCTCGAAGAGGCCATCAACGACGCACTGCCGAAGTTCTACACGGAGGCGGTCAACGAGGGCGAGCTCAACGTCCTCGGCCAGCCCGAGGTGGACATCACCGAGTTCAACGACGGCCAGGAGCTGAAGTTCACCGCCGAGGTGGACATCCGCCCGGTCATCGAGATCCCGGACTACTCCGGCATCGAGGTCACCGTCGACGCCGTCGAGGTGTCCGACGAGGACGTCGACAAGGCCCTGGAGCAGCTGCGGGAGCGCTTCGCCTCCACCACCGTCGTGGAGCGTGCCGCCGCCGACGGCGACGTCGTCGTCGTGGACCTGGAGGCCTCGGTCGAGGGCGAGGTGCTGGAGGACGGCGTCGCCAGCGGCGTCACCTACACCATCGGCTCCGGCCAGCTGCTCGACGGCATCGACGAGGCCGTCACCGGCCTGGAGGCCGGCGGTTCGGCCACCTTCACCTCCGAGCTCAAGGGCGGCTCCGCCGCCGGCAAGCAGGCCCAGGTCAAGGTGGACGTCACCACCGTCCAGGCCCGTGAGCTGCCCGAGCTGGACGACGACTTCGCCCAGCTGGCGAGCGAGTTCGACACCCTCGAGGAGCTCCGCGCCGACGCCGTGAAGCGCCAGGAGCGCATCAAGCAGTACGACCAGGCCACCCAGGCGCAGGAGAAGGTGCTGGACGCCCTCCTGGAGCTGGTCGACATCCCGCTGCCGGAGAAGCTGCTCAAGGACGAGATCGAGACCCGCGTCCACAACCTGGAGCACCACCAGTTCCCGGCCATGGGCCTGGACTGGGACTCCTTCCTGGAGAACGAGGGCAAGACCCGCGAGGAGTACGACCAGGAGATCGAGGGGCAGGCGAAGAAGGGCATCAAGACCCAGTTCGTCCTGGACGAGCTCGTCTCCACCGAGAAGCTCTCGGTCAACCAGGAGGAGCTCACCGAGCACCTCATGCGCCGTGCCGCCTCCTCCGGCATGAGCCCGGACCAGTTCGCCCAGGCGGTCGTCGAGGGCGGCCAGGTGCCGCTGCTCGTCGGTGAGGTCGCCCGCGGCAAGGCGCTGGCCCTGGTCGTCGAGGCCGCCACGGTCAAGGACACCAACGGCGAGGTCGTCGACCTGGAGGACGAGGAGGACGAGACCGGCGAGACGGTCGAGGCCACCTCCGAGGACACGGACGCCGAGACCGCCAAGGGTGAGGGCTCCGAGGCCTGAGCCTCGCCCCGCAGCACCATCCGACGGGCCCGGACGACCAGTTCGTCCGGGCCCGTTCTGTTCGGTTTCGCTCTCCGCTTACACCCTGCCTGCGCTGACAGCGAACAGTTCCGCGTGGGGGATTGCTGGGCCCCACCTGCGCGTTAGGGTCCGTAAGTACGAGGGCCCGTGCCCTACGAGAAGACCCTGTGACGGCGTCCGCGCCGTCCGACAACGAGCAGGTGGATACGTGACGACTCCGATGCCTTCCGCCGCCGGCGAGCCGACCATCGGTGGCCTCGGCGACCAGGTCTACAACCGGCTGCTCGGCGAGCGGATCATCTTCCTCGGCCAGCCGGTGGACGACGACATCGCCAACAAGATCACCGCGCAGCTGCTCCTCCTTGCCGCCGAGCCGGACAAGGACATCTACCTCTACATCAACAGCCCCGGCGGTTCCGTGACGGCCGGCATGGCGATCTACGACACCATGCAGTTCATCAAGAACGACGTGGTCACCATCGCCATGGGCCTCGCGGCCTCCATGGGCCAGTTCCTGCTGACGGCCGGCACCCCCGGCAAGCGCTTCTCGCTGCCGAACACCGACATCCTGATGCACCAGCCCTCCGCCGGCCTCGCCGGCTCGGCCTCCGACATCAAGATCCACGCCGAGCAGCTGCTGCGCACGAAGAAGCGCATGGCCGAGCTCATCGCGGAGCACTCCGGCCAGAGCGTCGAGGCGATCACCCGTGACTCCGACCGCGACCGCTGGTTCTCCGCCGAGGCGGCCAAGGAGTACGGCCTGATCGACGACGTCATCACGCACGCCGTGAACGTGCCGGGCGGCGGCGGCACCGGGGCCTGACCGGGCCTGACGCCCGTACTGCCCCGCAGGACCGACCCCAGCCCACTGCTCATCTTCAGGACGGTGAACGTGACCACCCAGAACTTCCCCGGCAGCGGCATGTACGACCGCACGAACGCCGCCGAGGCCCGCTACGTGGTGCCGCGCTTCGTGGAGCGCACCTCGCAGGGCATCCGCGAGTACGACCCGTACGCGAAGCTCTTCGAGGAGCGCGTGATCTTCCTCGGGGTGCAGATCGACGACGCCTCCGCCAACGACGTCATGGCGCAGCTGCTGTGCCTGGAGTCGATGGACCCGGACCGCGACATCTCGGTCTACATCAACAGCCCCGGCGGCTCCTTCACGGCGCTGACGGCCATCTACGACACGATGCAGTTCGTGAAGCCCGACATCCAGACGGTCTGCATGGGCCAGGCGGCCTCCGCCGCGGCCGTGCTGCTCGCCGCCGGCACGCCCGGCAAGCGGATGGCGCTGCCGAACGCCCGCATCCTGATCCACCAGCCGTACAGCGAGACCGGCCGCGGCCAGGTCTCGGACCTGGAGATCGCCGCCAACGAGATCCTGCGGATGCGGGCCCAGCTGGAGGAGATGCTGGCCAAGCACTCCAGCACCCCGATCGAGAAGATCCGCGACGACATCGAGCGCGACAAGATCCTCACGGCCGAGGAGGCCCTCTCCTACGGTCTGGTCGACCAGATCGTCTCGACCCGCAAGGGTTCGGCGGTCGCGGTCTGACGCCCGGCAGGGCATTCTGCGACAAGAAGTCCCCTCTTGGAGCCGCGGGGTTGTGCAGGTCACGGCCCAGTAGCTCCAAGGGGGGCCCGCACTGGGGGCGCGGCAAGGTACCGTCGATAGGCAAGCACCAGGACTCGTCGAACTGACGGGACCCAGGCGAAGGGGAAGCACCTCGTGGCACGCATCGGTGACGGCGGCGATCTGCTCAAGTGCTCGTTCTGCGGAAAGAGCCAGAAGCAGGTGAAGAAGCTCATCGCAGGACCCGGTGTGTACATCTGCGACGAGTGCATCGACCTCTGCAACGAGATCATCGAGGAGGAGCTCGCAGAGTCCTCCGAGGTGCGGTGGGAGGACCTGCCGAAGCCGCGCGAGATCTACGAGTTCCTCGAGAGCTACGTCGTCGGCCAGGAGCCGGCGAAGAAGGCGCTCTCCGTGGCGGTCTACAACCACTACAAGCGGGTGCAGGCCGGCGAGAACGGCGGCGGCCGCGGCCACGACGACGGCATCGAGCTCGCCAAGTCCAACATCCTGCTGCTCGGTCCCACGGGCTCCGGCAAGACCCTGCTCGCCCAGACCCTGGCCCGGATGCTGAACGTGCCGTTCGCCATCGCGGACGCCACCGCGCTGACCGAGGCCGGGTACGTCGGCGAGGACGTCGAGAACATCCTGCTCAAGCTGATCCAGGCGGCCGACTACGACGTCAAGAAGGCCGAGACGGGGATCATCTACATCGACGAGATCGACAAGGTCGCCCGCAAGAGCGAGAACCCGTCGATCACCCGCGACGTCTCCGGCGAGGGCGTGCAGCAGGCGCTGCTGAAGATCCTGGAGGGCACCACCGCCTCGGTGCCGCCGCAGGGCGGGCGCAAGCACCCGCACCAGGAGTTCATCCAGATCGACACCACCAACGTGCTCTTCATCGTCGGCGGTGCCTTCGCCGGGCTGGAGAAGATCATCGAGTCACGGGCCGGCGCGAAGGGCATCGGTTTCGGCGCGACCATCCGCTCCAAGCGGGAGATCGACTCCGCCGACCAGTTCTCCGAGGTCATGCCGGAGGACCTGGTGAAGTTCGGCATGATCCCCGAGTTCATCGGCCGTCTGCCGGTCATCACCAGCGTGCACAACCTCGACCGTGAGGCGCTGCTGCAGATCCTGGTGGAGCCGCGCAACGCCCTGGTCAAGCAGTACCAGCGGCTCTTCGAGCTCGACGGTGTCGAGCTCGAGTTCGAGCGCGGCGCCCTGGAGGCCATCGCCGACCAGGCCATCCTCCGCCAGACCGGCGCCCGCGGCCTGCGCGCCATCATGGAGGAGGTGCTGATGTCGGTGATGTACGAGGTGCCCTCGCGCAAGGACGTCGCCCGCGTCGTCATCAGCGAGGACGTCGTCCACTCCAACGTGAACCCGACCCTGGTCCCGCGCGAGCCCCGCATCATCGGCAAGGGCGAGCAGAAGAGCGCGTAGCGCACCCCGGCACACGAAAGGGGGCGCCCGGCAGCTGCCGGGCGCCCCCTTCGCCGTACGGGGCGGGTCACTTTTTGACGCGGACCTCGTCGCGGATCTTCACGGTGCTGTCCGCCCACTCCGAGAGGGAGGGGGGCTCGGTGGCGCCGGTGATGTCGACGTTCATGTCCATGGCCATGGCGACCGTGCTGTCGTCGGCCCATGCGCAGTACGGGAAGCTGACCCCGGCCGAGCCGATCGTGCCGCACTTCATGATGTCGCCGTCGAAGCCCGTGGGGTGGACCTCCTTCGGGGCCTCGCCGCCGGAGCTGCCGGCCTTGGAGGTGAAGGCGGCGAGCATCTTGTCCAGCACGCTGCCCGGGTCGCTGACGTCACCGTAGGCGCCGGTGACGATCAGCTGCTCGGTGGCGCCCTTCTTGTAGTTTCCGGAGACCGTGGTGGCGTCGTCGATGCCGGTGTCGTCCCCGGTCTCGCCGTTGCTGAGTCCGGGGTCGTTGCCGGACTTGGTGTACTGACCGTCCAGCAGCGTGGCCGGCATGGCGAGCTTGTGGTCACCGCCGCTGCCGCCGCTGCCCGTGAGGGCGAGGATGCCGCCGCCTATGACCGCGACGGCGACCACGACGCCGACCACGATGCCGATGATCTTGCCCTTGCCCCCGGACGGCGGCGGCGGGGCACCCCAGGCGCCGGGCTGCTGACCGTAGGGACCCGGCTGCTGGGCGTACGGGCCGGACTGCTGACCGTACGGGCCGGGCTGCTGCGGGTAGCCGTAGCCAGGGGCCGGCTGCGGGGCCGTGGGCTGCTGCGGGTAGCCGTAGCCCGGTGCGGGCTGCTGGGGCGGGCCGGGCGGGACCGGTGGCTGCTGGGGGTGGCCGGGCTGGCCCCCGTAGCCAGGCTGGCCGCCGTAACCCGGCTGCGGCGGCGGCTGGTTGAAGCTCATCGGTGAGTCCCCTCGTTGAACTGCTGTCTCCTCGTACTCATCCTTGCGGATTGTTTAGGCCGTCTTTACACCGACGTCGTCAGGACTTGGTAACAAGACGGTGCAGATGCCCGGTTGATCACCCTGACCACCGGTGCGGACGGGTACCGCCGACCCGTCCGGTCTGCCGGTTTCCCGTCAGGAGTCGCTCGTCCGCCGGTGGTTCGGAGGCGGTGGCCCATCCCCGGGGACCGGCGGGGGTCTCCCGGCTCCCGGCACCACGCGCCCCCGGAACCGGACCGCGAGGGCCCCCGCCGGGCCCCGCGGCGGGCGCGCGTCCTCGGGGGCCCGTCCCCGCGTCTCGCGCCCGGGCACCGGCGGATTCGTAACGGGGCCCGCCCCGCCCGTAAACTGAGCGCCGTGACCGACAACACTCAGCAGGCCGCCGAGAGCGGACCGAACAGCGCGACCCCCGAACTGCCGACCCAGTACGCGCCGGCCGAGGTAGAGGGGCCCCTGTACGAGCGCTGGGTAGAGCGCGGTTACTTCGAGGCCGACGCCAAGAGCGACAAGAAGCCGTACACCATCGTCATCCCGCCGCCGAACGTCACCGGCAGCCTCCACCTGGGCCACGCCTTCGAGCACACGCTGATCGACGCCCTCACCCGCCGCAAGCGGATGCAGGGGTACGAGACGCTGTGGCAGCCCGGCATGGACCACGCCGGCATCGCCACGCAGAACGTCGTCGAGCGCGAGCTCGCCAAGGAGGGCAAGTCCCGCCACGACCTCGGCCGCGAGGCGTTCATCGAGCGCGTCTGGCAGTGGAAGGCGGAGTCCGGCGGGCAGATCTCCGGGCAGATGCGGCGCCTCGGTGACGGCGTGGCCTGGTCGCGTGAGCGCTTCACCATGGACGAGGGCCTGTCCAAGGCCGTCCAGACCATCTTCAAGAAGCTCTTCGACGACGAGCTCATCTACCGTGCCGAGCGCATCATCAACTGGTGCCCGCGCTGTCTGACGGCCATCTCGGACATCGAGGTCGAGTACCAGGACGACGACGGCGAGCTGGTCTCGATCCGCTACGGCGAGGGCGAGGACTCCATCGTCGTCGCGACGACCCGCGCCGAGACGATGCTCGGCGACACCGCCGTGGCCGTCCACCCGGAGGACGAGCGCTACCGGCACCTCGTCGGCCGCGAGATCGAGCTGCCGCTGACCGGCCGCCGCATCCCGGTCGTCGCCGACGAGCACGTCGACCCGCAGTTCGGCACGGGGGCCGTCAAGGTCACGCCCGCGCACGACCCGAACGACTTCGAGATCGGCCAGCGCCACGGTCTGCCGAACCTCGCCGTCATGGACGAGCGCGCGGTCATCACCGCGCACGGTCCCTTCCAGGGACTGGACCGGCTGGAGGCCCGCTCCGCCATCGTCGCCGCGCTGCGCGCCGAGGGCCGGATCGTCGCCGAGAAGCGCCCGTACGTCCACTCCGTCGGCCACTGCTCGCGCTGCAAGACCACCATCGAGCCGCGGTTGTCCATGCAGTGGTGGGTCAAGGTCGGCCCGCTGGCGAAGGCCGCAGGTGACGCCGTCCGCGACGGCAAGGTCAAGATCCACCCCCAGGAGATGGAGAAGAGGTACTTCGACTGGGTCGACAACCTCCACGACTGGTGCATCTCGCGCCAGCTGTGGTGGGGTCACCGCATCCCCGTCTGGTACGGACCGGACGGCGAGATCGTCTGCGTCGGTCCCGACGAGGAGCCCCCGGGCGGCGAGGGCTGGACCCAGGAGACCGATGTCCTCGACACCTGGTTCTCCTCCGGTCTGTGGCCGTTCTCCACGCTCGGCTGGCCCGAGGAGACCGAGAGCCTCGCGAAGTTCTATCCGAACTCCGTCCTGGTCACCGGGTACGACATCCTCTTCTTCTGGGTCGCCCGGATGATGATGTTCGGTCTCTACGCGATGGACGGCACCCCGCCGTTCCACACCATCGCCCTGCACGGCATGGTCCGCGACCAGTTCGGCAAGAAGATGTCGAAGTCCTTCGGCAACGCGGTCAACCCGCTGGACTGGATGGACACCTACGGCTCCGACGCGCTGCGCTTCACGCTCGCGCGCGGTGCCAACCCCGGCACCGACGTGCCGATCGGCGAGGACTGGGTCCAGGGCTCCCGCAACTTCACCAACAAGATCTGGAACGCCACGCGCTTCGCGCTGATGAACGGCGCCACGGTCGAGGGCGACCTGCCCGTGCCCGAGGAGATGTCGGCCACCGACCGCTGGATCCTGTCCCGGCTGAACGCCACGGTCGCCGAGGCCGACGCGCTCTACGACGACTACCAGTTCGCCAAGCTCAGCGACGTCCTGTTCCACTTCGCGTGGGACGAGGTCTTCGACTGGTACGTCGAGCTGTCCAAGACCACCTTCCTGGCGGGCGGCCGCCCGGCGGAGGTCTCCCGGCGCGTGCTGGGCGAGGTCCTGGACAAGCTACTGCGGCTGCTCCACCCGGTGGTCCCCTTCGTGACCGAGACGCTGTGGACCACGCTCACCGGGCGCGAGTCGGTCGTCATCGCCGACTGGCCGGCCGACTCCGGCTTCCGCGACGCGGCCGCCGAGAAGGAGATCGCGGCGGTGCAGTCGCTGGTCACCGAGGTCCGGCGGTTCCGCGCCGACCAGGGCCTGCAGCCGGGCCAGAAGGTCCCGGCCCGGCTCGACCTCGGCTCCACCGGCCTGGAGGCCCACGAGGCGGCGGTCCGCCAGCTGCTGCGCCTGCAGCCGGAGGGCGAGGGCTTCACCGCGACGGCGACCCTCCCGGTCGCGGGCGCGACGGTCGCGCTGGACCTCTCCGGGGCGATCGACGTCGACGCCGAGCGGAAGCGGCTCGCGAAGGACCTGGCCGCCGCCGAGAAGGAGAAGGCGCAGGCCACGGCGAAGCTGGGCAACGAGGCGTTCCTCGCGAAGGCACCGGAGCCCGTCGTCGCCAAGATCCGCACCCGCCTGGCGGCGGCCGAGGCGGACATGGCCCGCATCACCGCGCAGCTGTCCTCGCTGCCGCAGGGCTGACGCACCCGGGGTGGGCAGGCGGAAACGCCTGCCCACACCCCGGATCTACCTGGCCGCTTCGTACAATGTGGTCGTGAGCAACCCGCGCCCCGAGAACGACGAGCCCCTTTCCGACCCGCTGGCCGCGATGGGTCTGGGCGGCGACGAGGACGAAGCCGACATCGACCCCGGCCGCGAGGCCGACCTGGCGGTGATCGAGGCGGGCAGCCGTACCCTCCGGGCCGGAGGACCGGTGCCGCAGGACGACGGCGTCCCGGCCCGCCCCGCCGACCCGGAGGTCGACAAGGCCCTCCGCGAGGTCGAGGCGGAGCTGGCCGGCCGCTGGCCGGAGACGAAGCTGGAGCCGTCCCTGGACCGGATGACCGCGCTGATGGACATCCTGGGCGAGCCGCAGCGCTCCTACCCCTCGATCCACATCACCGGCACCAACGGCAAGACCAGCACCGCCCGCATGATCGAGCAGCTGCTGCTCGCCTTCGACCTGCGCACCGGCCGCTACACCAGCCCGCACGTGCAGTCCGTCACCGAGCGGATCAGCCTCGACGGCCGTCCCATCGCGCCGGAGAGCTTCATCGAGACGTACCGCGACCTCGAGCCGTACGTGGAGATGGTGGACGCCTCGCAGCCGTACCGGATGTCGTTCTTCGAGGTGCTGACCGGCATGGCGTACGCCGCCTTCGCCGACGCCCCGGTGGACGTGGCCGTCGTCGAGGTCGGCATGGGCGGCAGCTGGGACGCGACCAACGTGGTGGACGGCACGGTCGCCGTCGTGACCCCGATCGACCTGGACCACACCGACCGCCTGGGCGAGACGGCCGGCGAGATCGCGGTGGAGAAGAGCGGGATCGTCAAGAAGGACGCCACCGCTGTGCTGGCCCAGCAGCCCGTGGAGGCGGCCCAGGTGCTGCTGAAGCGGGCCGTCGAGGTGGACGCGACGGTCGCCCGGGAGGGCATGGAGTTCGGCGTCACGCACCGCGAGGTGGCCGTCGGCGGGCAGATGCTGACCCTGCGCGGTCTGGGCGGGGAGTACGAGCAGGTCTTCCTGCCGCTGCACGGTGAGCACCAGGCCCACAACGCGGCGGTGGCGCTCGCCGCGGTGGAGGCCTTCTTCGGCATCGGCACCCTGCACGCCCGCACCCTGGACGTCGACACCGTCCGCACCGCCTTCGCGGGCGTCACCTCGCCGGGCCGGCTGGAGGTCGTGCGCCGCAGCCCCGCCGTGGTGCTGGACGCGGCGCACAACCCGGCGGGGGCCCGGGCGGCGGCCGCCGCGCTGGGTGAGGCCTTCGGTTTCACCCACCTGGTGGGCGTGGTCGGGCCGAGCGGCGACAAGGACGTACGGGGGTTGCTGGAGGCCTTCGAGCCGGTCTTCACCGAGGTCGTGGTGACCCAGAACTCCACCCACCGCGCCATGGACGTGGACGAGCTGGCCGCGCTCGCGGTCGAGGTCTTCGGCGACGAGCGTGTGCAGGTCGAGCCGCGGCTGGACGACGCGATCGAGGCGGCCGTGACGCTCGCCGAGGATCAGGGGGAGTACTCCGGCGCCGGGGTGCTGATCACCGGTTCGGTGATCACCGTGGGAGAGGCCCGGCTGCTGCTGGGCCGGAAGTGACGAGCGGGAAGCGGAACCAAGCGGATGCGGACCCTGTGCGCGAGCACCCTGATCGGTGAGTTCTTCGTGATCGGCTTCGCCGGTCTGGTGGCGATGAAGCAGCCGGAGCTGACGGCCGGCACGGTATGGACGGTCAGCGGCATCGCCATGGCCCTGTGCGTGCTGCTGTGCGGCATGCTCGGGCGCCGCGGCGGGCTGGCCGTCGGCTGGCTGCTGCAGGCCGGGCTGATCGTGAGCGGCTTCGCCGTCCCGGTGATGTTCTTCCTCGGCGCGGTCTTCGCCGCCCTGTGGTGGGCCGCCGTCCACTTCGGCCGGAAGGTCGACGAGGCCAAGGCGGCGCGGGCCGCGCAGCCGGCCTGATCGCACGCCTCGTGCCCTGGACCCAGGGGGTGCCGTGGGCCGTGGGGATCCCCGGTAATGTCGTCGTACCCGCACCCCGCACATAGGAGTCACACCGTGTCCCAGCGCACCCTCGTCCTTCTCAAGCCGGACGCCGTACGTCGCGGCCTGGTCGGCGAGATCCTCGGCCGCATCGAGCGCAAGGCGGGCTGGAGCATCACCGCGCTGGAACTGCGCACGCTCGACCGCGCGATCCTCGAACAGCACTACGCCGAGCACGTCGGCCGTCCCTTCTACGAGCCGCTGGTGGAGTTCATGGCCTCCGGCCCTGCCGTCGCCCTCGTCGTCGAGGGCGAGCGGGTCATCGAGGGACTGCGCACGCTGGCCGGCCCGACCGACCCGATCGCCGCCGACCCCGGTTCGATCCGCGGCGACTTCGGCACGATCGTCCGGGAGAACCTGATCCACGCCTCGGACTCCGAGGAGTCCGCCGAGCGCGAGATCAAGATCTTCTTCCCCGGCCTGGCCTGATCCTCCGCGACGATTCGCCCCGAATTCACTGCTGACGCCCGATCAGCTCAACGGGCGGCCGGAAATTTCCCGGCCGCCCGCAGGCATATGCCGGGGGTTCGGGGGAACCAATTCCGCCGACACGGCGTCACCATTGCAGAGGACAGCTGTGTGTTCTGATGACAATGGCGGCGGAACCCTGACCCCGTGCCCTGTCGGGCGCGACTACCATGGAATCTCCGCACCTCCGGCTCAGCGCACAGCAGCGCATCCGCCGTGCTCACCCCCACATCGCTCCAGCTCGGGAAGGCCAGACGTATCCTCATGGCGAACAACATGTCGTTCATCGGCCGTGACATGGCTGTCGACCTCGGCACCGCCAACACGCTGGTGTACGTCAGGGGTCGCGGGATCGTCCTCAACGAGCCATCCGTCGTCGCCATCAACACCAATACGGGCGGCATCCTGGCGGTCGGCTCCGAAGCGAAGAAGATGATCGGCCGGACCCCCGGCAACATCGTCGCGGTCCGTCCTCTCAAGGACGGGGTGATCGCGGACTTCGAGATCACCGAGCGCATGCTGCGCTACTTCATCCTCAAGATCCACAAGCGCCGTTACCTTGCGCGCCCCCGCGTCGTGGTCTGCGTGCCCTCCGGCATCACCGGCGTCGAGCGCCGCGCCGTCATCGAGGCGGCCACCCAGGCCGGCGCGCGCCAGGTGCACATCATCGAGGAGCCCATGGCCGCCGCGATCGGCGCCGGGCTCCCGGTCCACGAGGCGACCGGCAACATGGTCGTCGACATCGGCGGCGGCACCACCGAGGTCGCCGTCATCTCGCTCGGCGGCATCGTCACCGCGCAGTCCATCCGGGTGGCGGGCGACGAGCTGGACAACGCCATCATCCAGCACATCAAGAAGGAGTACAGCCTCCTGCTGGGCGAGCGCACCGCGGAATCGATCAAGCTCACCATCGGCTCGGCCTTCGCGGTCGAGAACGAGGAGCACACCGAGATCCGCGGCCGCGACCTGGTCTCCGGCCTGCCCAAGACGGTGGTCATCTCCGCAGCCGAGGTGCGCAAGGCGATCGAGGAGCCGGTCAACGCCATCGTCGACGCGGTCAAGACGACCCTCGACAAGTGCCCGCCCGAGCTGTCCGGCGACATCATGGACCGCGGCATCGTCCTGGCCGGCGGCGGTGCGATGCTGCGCGGCCTGGACGAACGGCTGCGCCACGAGACCGGCATGCCGATCCATATCGCCGAGTCCCCGCTGGACTGCGTGGCCCTCGGCGCCGGCAAGTGCGTCGAGGAGTTCGAGGCGCTGCAGCAGGTCCTGGACGCACAGCCGCGCAGATGAGTCCTCACGATCCGTCGTACGGGTGAAGTCCCGCCCGTACGCCGGATCGTTCTACCTCCCGGCACGGCCCATCGGGCCCACGGGCTCACACGCTCTGACGAGGAAGGCACGGACTGGCCCCCGTGAGGGACACACGAGAGAGCCGGCTTCTGCTGGTACTGCTGGTGGCGATCGCTTTCGCGCTGATCACCGTCGACATCCGCGGCGGTGAGGACTCACCGCTCGACGGCGCCCGGTCCGCCGCGGCCGCCGTCTTCGGCCCCGTCGAGGACGGGGTCGCGGCCGCGGTCGACCCGGTGGACAACGCGGTGGACGCGGTACGCGACTCCGGCGACCGCAGCAGCCGCATCAGCGAACTGGAGCGGGAGAACGCCGAGCTGAAGCAGCAGCTCGGCAGCAAGGACGTCACGCGCGAGCGGGCCCGCGAACTCGACAAGCTGCTCAAGCTCGCCGGAGCCGGTCAGTACCGGGTCAAGGGCGCGCAGGTCATCGCGATAGGAGCCGCCCAGGGCTTCTCCTGGACGGTCACCATCGACTCCGGCGCCAACGACGGCATCCAGCGCGACATGACGGTCGTCAACGGTGACGGCCTGGTCGGCCGGGTCACCACCGTCGGCCCCTCCACCTCGACCGTCCTGCTCGCCTGCGACCCGGACTTCACGGTCGGCACCCGGCTGGAGAAGTCCTCGGAGCTCGGCTTCGCCACCGGCCAGGGCAACCGGCCGATGCGGGTGCAGCTCCTCAACGGCAAGGCCCACGTGAAGAAGGGCTCCCGGCTGGTCACCTTCGGCTCGCAGGCGGACAAGCCCTTCGTCCCCGGCGTGCCGGTCGGCACGGTCGCCAAGGTCGACCCCGCGGGCGGCGGCCTCACCCGCACGGTCGAGGTCACCCCGTTCGTCGGCTTCACCAAGCTCGACATCGTCGGCGTCGTCGTCCAGGGCCCGCGCAAGGACCCGCGTGACGCGGTGCTGCCCGCCGGGCCGAAGCCGGTCCCGACGGTCACCGTCACGGCGACGCCCAGTGTGAGCCCCTCTCAGTCCTCGCTCTACGGACAGGAGGAGGTCCGATGAAGCGCGCGCTGCTCGCCACCGGCCTCGTCGTCGCCGGCATGGTCGTCCAGGTCTGCGTCCTGGCCCGCCTCCACCTGCCCGGCGCCGTCCCCGACCTGCTGCTGCTCGTCGTCCTCGGCCTCGCACTGACGTACGGCCACGTGGCCGGCTGCCTCATCGGCTTCGGCGCCGGCCTGCTCGCCGACCTCGCCCCGCCCGCCGACCACGCCGCCGGCCGCTACGCCCTGGTGCTGTGCGTCGTCGGCTACATCGCGGGCCTGGTCAAGCCCGACGGCGGTCAGCTGCGGTCGGCCACCCGGCCGATGCTGGTCGTGGTGGGCGCCGCCGTCGGCTCCACGGTGCTGTACGCGGCCGTGGGCGCCCTCGTGGGCGACACCGCGGCCCAGCACGTCGGCCTGGGCAAGCTGCTGTTCACCGCCGCCCTGTACGACCTGCTGCTCGCGCCGTTCACCGTGCCGTGGATCATGGCACTGGCCCGCCGGTACCAGGGCGACCCGCTCGGGGAGGACGCCTCCGGCCCCGGCTTCGGCGCACGCATCGGCGGCCAGCGTTCGAGCCTTCTGGGCAGGGTGGGGAGCGTCGCCAAGGGAGGGCGGCGCTTGTGAGCGACGCACGCGAGGCCGCCGGGCCGCGGCCGACGACGAAGCGCGCGGTGTCGTGCCGAGCGGGCGGAGAAGCGGGAGTGGCGGCGTGAGCAACATCCCTGAGACGGGGCGGACGCCGCGGGTCACGATCCGGCTGGTGGTCCTGCAGATCCTCGTCCTGTCCCTGCTGTTCACCCTCGGCGGGCGGCTGTGGTTCCTGCAGATCCGCAACGGCCAGGAGTACACGGCGCAGGCCAACAGCAACAACGTCCAGGAGGTCGTCGCGCCCGCCGTCCGCGGGTCGATCCTGGACGACAAGGGCGTGGCGCTCGCCGACAACGAGACCCGGCTGGTGGTCTCCGCGAGCCGCACCGACCTGCTGAAGCAGAAGGACGACGGCAAGGCGGTGCTGACCCGGCTCGCCGACGTGCTGCACATGAAGCCGGAAGAGGTCCTGGGCAAGGTCCGGCTCTGCGACTCGCAGACCCCCAAGCCGTGCTGGAACGGCTCGCCGTACCAGCCGATCCCGATCACCGACGAGGCCACCACCCAGCAGGCGCTGCAGATCATGGAGCGCCGTGAGGACTTCCCCGGCATCACCGCCGAGCCCACCGCGGTGCGCCGCTACACCTCCCCCTTCGGGTCCAACACCTCCCAGGTCCTCGGCTACCTCTCGCCCGTCACGGACGACGAGCTGACCGCCGCGGAGAAGAAGGGCCAGTCCCTGCTGCGCTCGGACCAGATCGGCCGTTCGGGCCTGGAGCGCACCTACGACAGCGAGCTGCGCGGCAAGGCCGGCGTCACCCGCTACGAGGTGGACAACCTCGGCCGGGTCATCGGCAAGGCGGGCGAGACCGCCGCGGAGCCCGGCAGCCACCTGGTCACCAGCATCGACGCCCGCGTCCAGAGGGTCGCCGAGAAGGAGCTCGACGAGGCGATGAAGGTCGCCCGGAAGACCTTCGACAAGGTCACCGGTAGCCTCTACAAGGCGGACTCCGGCGCGGTCGTCGTCATGGACGTGCACACCGGCCAGGTCATCGCGATGGCCAGCGCGCCCACCTACGACCCGAACGTCTGGGTCGGCGGCATCTCCGCCAAGGACTACGCCAAGCTGACGGGCAAGAAGTCCAACTTCCCGCTGCTCAACAGGGCCATACAGGGTCAGTCGGCCCCCGGCTCGACCTTCAAGGCGATCTCCACCTCGGCCGCCGTGAAGGCCGGCTACGACATCAACGGGCGCTACCCCTGCCCGTCGTCGATGACCATCGGCGGCCGGGTCTTCAACAACTTCGAAGGGGAGAGCGCGGGCTCCATCACCCTCGCGCACGCCCTGGAGATCTCCTGCGACACCGTCTTCTACGGCCTGTCGTACGACCAGTGGCTGAAGGACGGCGGCACCAAGCCCAAGAAGCACCCCAAGGACTGGTTCTACAAGACCGCCAAGGAGTACGGCCTCGGCTCGGTGACCGGCATCGACCTGCCCTCCGAGGTGACCGGCCGGATCCCGGACCGGCAGTGGAAGCGGGACTACTACGAGGCCAACAAGAACTACTGGTGCAAGGTCGCCAAGAGCGACAAGCAGGACTACGCGAGCCAGATCGCGCGCGAGAACTGCGTCGACGGCTACGTGATGCGCGCCGGTGACTCGGTCAACTACGCCATCGGCCAGGGCGACACGCTCGTCACCCCGATCCAGATGGCCAACATCTACTCGGCCATCTCCAACGGCGGCACGCTCTACCAGCCCACCATCGGCAAGGCGATCATCAGCGCCGACGGCAAGAAGGTCACCCGGATCAAGCCGAAGGTGAACGGGCACGCGCCGGCCACCAAGAACACGCTGAAGTACATCAACGAGGCCCTGGAGGGCGTCGTCACGCACGGTACGGCCGCGTGGCGGTTCGGCGGCTGGCCGCAGGACAAGATCCCGCTGCACGCCAAGACCGGTACCGCGGAGGTCGCCGGCAAGCAGACCACGTCGTGGTTCACGACGTACAGCAAGGACTACGCGATCGTCATGACGATCTCCCAGGGTGGTACCGGTTCCGGTGGTTCCGGTCCGGCCGTCCGCAAGATCTACGAGGCGATGTACGGCGTCCAGGAGGACGGGTCGATCGACAACAAGAAGGCGCTGCTCCCGCACCCCTTGAGCAAGCTGCCGAAGATCGATTCCGACGGCACCATCAAGATCACCAAGGCCTCCTGGGCCGACGTGCCGCAGGTGCCCTCCGCGCCGCGGGACACGGCGCTGGCCGCCGCCGCGCTGCCCCCGGAGCGCACCGAGAAGCTCCTGCTGGGCAGGAGGTACTGGTCATGAGCGCGCACGGCTACGCGACGCGTCGCTTCACCCCGGAACGCGGCACCCTGGGCAAGCTCCTGGCCCGGGACTCGATACTGCGCCGGATGGACTGGCTGCTGCTCGGCGCCGCCCTCGCGCTGTCCCTGATCGGCACGGCGCTGGTGTTCTCCGCGACGCGCAACCGCACCGAGCTCACCCACGGGGACCCGTACTACTTCCTGCTGCGGCACATCCTCAACACCGCCATCGGCTTCGCCCTCGCCGCCGGCACGGTGGCGCTGGGCCACCGGCGGCTGCGGGGCGCGGTGCCGGTGCTCTACGCCATCTCGGTGCTGCTGGTGACCGCGGTCCTCACCCCGCTGGGGTCCACGGTCAACGGCGCGCACGCCTGGATCGTGCTGGGCGGCGGCTTCTCCCTGCAGCCGTCCGAGTTCACCAAGATCACCATCATCCTGGGCATGGCGATGATGCTGTCCGCCCGCGTCGACGCGGGCGACCGGCTCTTCCCCGACCACCGCACGGTCGCCCAGTCGCTCGGCTTCGCCATACTGCCGATGGCGATCGTCATGCTGATGCCCGACCTCGGCTCGGTCATGGTGATGGCGGTCATCGTGCTCGGCGTGCTGCTGGCCTCCGGCGCCTCCAACCGCTGGGTCCTCGGCCTGATCGCGGCGGGCGCCGGCGGCGCCATCGCGGTCTGGCAGCTCGGCGTCCTGGACCAGTACCAGATCGACCGCTTCGCCGCCTTCGCCAACCCCGCCCTCGACCCCGCGGGCGTCGGCTACAACACCAACCAGGCGCGCATCGCCATCGGCTCCGGCGGGCTGCTCGGCAAGGGCCTGTTCGACGGCAGCCAGACCACCGGGCAGTTCGTGCCCGAGCAGCAGACCGACTTCGTCTTCACCGTGGCGGGGGAGGAGCTCGGCTTCGTCGGGGCGGCCCTGATCATCGTGCTGCTGGGCGTGATCATGTGGCGCGGCTGCCGCGTCGCCCGGAACGCCACCGACCTGTACGGCACGATCATCGCGGCCGGCATCGTCGCCTGGTTCGCCTTCCAGTCCTTCGAGAACATCGGCATGACCCTCGGCATCATGCCCGTGGCGGGTCTGCCGCTGCCGTTCGTCTCGTACGGCGGATCGTCGATGTTCGCGGTCTGGATCGCCATCGGGCTGCTGCAGGCCATCCACATGAAGCGGCCCATGTCGGCCTGACCCCTTCCACCGGGTGAACGCACCATTGCGGCCGGGCGAACCCGCGATTAGGTTCCTGACATGGGGAAGCGTGTCGCGGAGACCGAGCGCAAGTACGAGGCCGCCGAGCAGACCGGTGAGCCCGATCTCGAAGGTCTGCCCGGGGTCGCGGCGGTGCGCGTCCTGGAACCGGCCGAGCTGGACGCCGTCTACGTCGACACCTCCGACCTGCGGCTGGCCACCCACAAGATCACGCTGCGGCGCCGCACCGGCGGCGACGACGCTGGCTGGCACCTGAAACTGCCGAGCTCACAGGCCGACACCCGCACCGAGGTGCACGCGCCGCTCGGCAAGCAGGGCCGCAAGGGCGGCCCCAGGGTCCCCAAGTCGCTGCTCGCCGAGGTCGCCGCGATCGTCCGCGACCGCGAGCTCGTCCCGGTCGTCCGGCTGCGCAACACCCGCAAGCGGGTGCACCTCGTCGACGCCGGGGGCGCACCCCTGGTGGAGATCGCCCACGACCACGTCCGGGCCACCCTCATCGACCACGGCGACGGTTCGGAGACCGCCTGGACCGAGGTCGAGACCGAACTCATCGACGGCGACACCGCCCTCCTCGACGCCGTCGAGAAGCGGCTCCGTGCGGCGGGCCTGCGGCGCTCGAAGTCCCCCTCGAAGCTCGCCCGCGCCCTCGGAAAGCGCCTGGCCGACGCACCCGGGCCGCCGCAGCCGCCGCCCTCCACCGACACCGCCGGGGACGTCGCCCTGGCCTACGTGCACCAGCAGGTCGCCGCGATCACCGGCTGGGACCCGGAGGTCCGCCGCGACGAACCGGACTCCGTCCACCAGATGCGGGTCTCCACCCGGCGGCTGCGCAGCGCCTTCAAGTCCTTCCGCCGCGAACTCGACCGCGAGGCGACCGACCCCGTCGGCGACGAGCTGAAGTGGCTCGCCGGGGTGCTGGGCCTGGAACGCGACCGCGAGGTCCTCGCCGAGCGCCTCCGCGACCGCGAGGCCGAACTGCCGGAGGAACTCGTGACGGAGGTCCTCACCGCGCGCATCGGCGGCGACGCCCCCGTCCACGAGGGCGCCCGCAAGGAACTCCTGCGCGAACTCGGCGGCAGGCGCTACTTCCGGCTCCTGGACACCCTGGAGTCACTGCTCGCCGACCCGCCCCTGCTCGACGCGGCCGCGGCCCCGGCGACCGACGCCGTCCCCAAGGCCGTGCGCCGCGACCACCGACGGCTGCGCACCCGTGTCGAGTCGGCCCTGGAGATGGAACCAGGCCACGAGCGCGACCTCGTCCTCCACGACGCCCGCAAGGCCGCCAAGCGGGCCCGCTACAGCAGTGAGGCGGCCCAGGCCGTCCCGGCGCTGCGCAAGCCCGCCAAGAAGCACACCAAGCGCATGAAGGCCGTCCAGCAGCTCCTCGGCGAGCACCAGGACAGCGTCATCTGCCGCGACGCCGTCCTCCGCCTCACCTCGGACGCCCGCGAGGCCGGCGAGGACACCTTCGCCTACGGCGTGCTCTACCAGCTCGAACGCGACCGCGCCGCCGCCGCCGAGCGGCAGCTCCCGCAGGAGTGGCCCCGGGCCGACCGCGGCACGCTGGCCGGCTGAGCCGGGCCCGGGACGGCCACCACCGCGCCGCCGCGTCCCGGAGCGCCCGGGCCGGGCGCCGCGCGGACGCGGCCTGGAAGCCCTCTGTGACGCGTTACGCTGAATGGTCACCCTTGCCAGCTCACGAAAGACACCTCTGATGCCTGTCGAGTCGGTCTTCCCCCAGCTCGAGGCCCTGCTGCCGCATGTGCAGAAGCCGATCCAGTACGTCGGCGGGGAACTGAACTCCACCGTCAAGCCCTGGGACGAGTGCGACGTCCGTTGGTCCCTGATGTACCCGGACGCCTACGAGGTCGGGCTGCCCAACCAGGGCGTCATGATCCTCTACGAGGTGCTGAACGAGCGCGAGGGGGTCCTCGCCGAGCGCACCTACAGCGTGTGGCCGGACCTCGAGGCGCTGATGCGCGAACACGGCGTGCCGCAGTTCACCGTGGACGCCCACCGCCCGGTCAGAGCCTTCGACGTCTTCGGCCTCAGCTTCTCCACGGAGCTCGGTTACACCAACATGCTCACGGCCCTGGACCTCGCGGGCATCCCGCTGGAGGCCCGGGACCGGACCGAGGACGACCCGATCGTGCTCGCCGGCGGCCACGCGGCCTTCAACCCGGAGCCCATCGCGGACTTCCTGGACGCCGCCGTGATCGGCGACGGCGAGCAGGCCGTCCTGGAGATCACCGACGTGATCCGCGCCTGGAAGGCCGAGGGGCGCCCCGGCGGCCGCGACGAGCTGCTGTTCCGGCTGGCCCGCACCGGCGGGGTGTACGTGCCGAAGTTCTACGACGTGGAGTACCTGGCCGACGGCCGGATCGCCCGCGTCGTCCCCAACCGCTCCGGCGTGCCGTGGCGGGTGTCCAAGCACACCGTCATGGACCTCGACGAGTGGCCGTACCCCAAGCAGCCGCTGGTCCCGCTCGCGGAGACGGTCCACGAGCGCATGTCCGTGGAGATCTTCCGCGGCTGCACCCGCGGCTGCCGCTTCTGCCAGGCCGGCATGATCACCCGCCCGGTGCGGGAGCGCAGCATCACCGGCATCGGCGAGATGGTCGACAAGGGCCTGAAGGCCACCGGATTCGAGGAGGTCGGCCTGCTGTCGCTCTCCTCCGCCGACCACACCGAGATCGCCGAGGTGGCCAAGGGCCTCGCCGACCGGTACGAGGAGGACAAGATCGGCCTGTCCCTCCCCTCCACCCGCGTCGACGCCTTCAACATCGACCTGGCCAACGAGCTGACCCGCAACGGCCGCCGGTCCGGTCTCACCTTCGCCCCCGAGGGCGGCTCCGAGCGCATCCGCAAGGTCATCAACAAGATGGTCTCGGAGGAGGACCTGATCCGCACCGTCGCCACCGCCTACGGCAACGGCTGGCGCCAGGTGAAGCTGTACTTCATGTGCGGGCTGCCCACCGAGACCGACGAGGACGTCCTGCAGATCGCCGACATGGCGAAGAACGTCATCCAGAAGGGCCGCGAGGTCACCGGCCAGAACGACATCCGCTGCACCGTGTCGATCGGCGGGTTCGTGCCCAAGCCGCACACCCCGTTCCAGTGGGCCCCGCAGCTCGGCGTCGAGGAGACCGACGCCCGCCTGGAGAAGCTGCGCGACGCCATCCGCGGCGACCGCAAGTACGGCCGCAACATCGGCTTCCGCTACCACGACGGCAAGCCCGGCATCATCGAGGGCCTGCTCTCCCGCGGCGACCGCCGCGTCGGCGCCGTCATCCGCGCCGTCTACGAGGACGGCGGCCGCTTCGACGGCTGGCGCGAGCACTTCTCCTACGACCGCTGGGCCCGCATGTGCGAGAAGGCGCTCCCGGAGCAGGGCGTCGACCTCGACTGGTACACCACCCGGGAGCGCACCTACGAGGAGGTCCTGCCCTGGGACCACCTGGATTCCGGCCTGGACAAGGACTGGCTCTGGGAGGACTGGCAGGACGCCCTCGACGAGACCGAGGTCGACGACTGCCGCTGGACGCCGTGCTTCGATTGCGGGGTGTGTCCCCAGATGGACACCCACATCCAGATCGGCCCGACGGGGAAGAAGCTGCTTCCCCTCACGGTGGTCAATTCCTGATCACGTTTGCCCCAGGCCCCGCCGCCGTCCCCTGCCCGGGGCCGGCGGCGGGGCCTCGGAGTTCTTCGTTCCGGTGGGGTCCGGGCGCGGCGTGACGCCCACCTCATGCCCGCCGGTGGGCTCTGGCCATGGGATACCCTTTTTGTAGCCTGCATTCATGGGAGAGACGGTTCCCGTGCACCTCGCGGTCATCGTGTAGCCGAGCGTGGCTCCGGACGACCGCAAATCCGTCTGTTTTGCCGCGCCCGGTGGACGCGTGCGCGGTTCTTCCCGTGGTGACCCTGTACCCCGACTAGAGGTGGCCGTGCCAAGTTTGTCCTCCGAAGCGGCGGAGACCGCGCCGGACGTAAGCGTTGTCGTCATCGTCTACAACGACGCGGAGCGGTTGCCCGTGGCGGTCCGGTCGGTGCTCGACCAGAGCCTCCGCACGGTCGAGGTGATCATCGCCGACGACTGCTCGACGGACGGGTCGTTCGAGGTCGCACGGTCCCTCGAGGCCGCCCATCCCGGCCGCGTGCGCGCCCTCCGGTTGCCGGAGAACAGCGGCGGCTGCGGTGAGCCGCGCAACCAGGGCATCGCTGTGGCGCGGGGCAGGTACGTGATGTTCCTCGACAGCGACGACACCCTCGAGTCCGACGCCTGCCGGAACATGTTCGAGGCCGCCGAGCGCACCGGCTCCGACTTGGTCTCCGGGGTCTGCGTGCGGGTGTACGTCGACAGCCGGGACGGCAAGGAGACCGACTGGTACCCCGCGCTGTACCGGTCGACCCGCACCGTCGAGTCCATCGAGGAGGTGCCGGAACTCCTCTACGACACGCTGTCGACCAACAAGTGCTACCGGCGCGACTTCCTGCTCGAGAACGACCTGCGGTTCCCCCGGGGCATCCACTACGAGGACCTGCTCTTCTCGGCCCAGGCCTACATCACCGCGAAGCGGATCACCCTCATACCCAACCGGGTCTACTTCTGGAACGTCGTCCAGAAGTCGGAGGTCAAGTCGATCAGCAACCGGCGCGACGAGATCAGGAACTTCTCCGACCGGGTCGAGATCCACCGGCGCATCGACGCCGTCCTCGCGGCGCACGGGCTCGACGAGCTCAAGCAGCACAAGGACCGCAAGTTCCTCAAGCACGACATGGTGCTCTACCTCCGCGAACTGCCGTTCCTGGGCGAGGAGTACCGGAACCAGTTCACCGAGATAGCCCGCGACTACCTGCGGGGCTTCCCCGACGAGGCGTACGCGGAGACCAACTCGATCCAGCGGATCTGCTCCTACCTCCTGGTGCAGGGCGACTGGGCCAACCTCATGCCCGCGATCGACACGCTGATCAACCGTCAGAAGCTGTCCGCACCGCTGGTCGAGCGGGACGGCAGGATCTACTGGTGCGCCGAGCACCTCGACGACCCGCGGGGCCGCCGGATCCTCGACGTCACCGACCTCGGTTACCACGGGCGCCCGCTGGCGAAGATGAAGCTCCGCAACCGGCTCACGTCGTACACCGAGCAGTCGGGCACGGTCGCGATGTCCGGAACGGTGGTCAACCCGCTCGGCCGGATCACCCCGGACAGCAAGCTCAAGGCGACCCTGGAGTTCCTGCCGCGCAACAGCGGCGCGCGGCCCCTGCGCTTCCCCGTCGGCGCCGTCCGTCACGAGGGCGACGTCATCGCGTGGGAGGCCGAGGCCCCGCTGAGCCGCAAGCTGCGCCCGGTCGGCGTGGTGGACCCGGTGTGGAACGTGCGCCTGAAGCTGACCGTGGACGGCGTGAGCACCCTCAGCCGGATCACGGTGGGGGACACCGAGCTCCCGGAGCAGGGCACGATACGCATCCGGCCCCGGCTGACCCGGCTCGTCGCCGACCACCTCGAACCGGAGGTGTCGACCAAGCACCACCTCGCCTTCGTGCTCTCCCAGCAGGGCAAGGCGGCCCAGCGGGCCATGGCGCTCATGCACCGCAACCTCGACGGGTTCGTGGGCAGGCCCGCCAAGGCGGGCTACCGCATGGTCGCCGGCCTGCGCAAGAGCCTGAACTCCGGCCCGGTCAAGGTGCGCATGTACCACCGGATGCTGCGCGTCCTCCCGGTGCGCAAGGGCACGGTGGTCTTCGAGAGCCAACTCGGCAAGCAGTACAGCGACAGCCCCCGTGCGATCTACGAGGAACTGCGGCGGCGCAACGTGAAGTTCCGGCCGGTGTGGTCCTACGCGGACCGGCCGGAGGACTTCCCGGCGGACGCCCGGCTGGTGCGCCGCTGGTCGTACCGGCACCTGCGGGCCCTGGCCCAGGCGGAGTACTGGATCGACAACCAGGGCATGCCCCTGAAGCTCGGCAAGCGCCGCGGTACCACCTACATCCAGACCTGGCACGGCTCCGCGCTCAAGCGCATGGGCTTCGACGAGGCCGTGTACCGCATGAAGCCCGAGGCCGAGCGCGAGGCCTACCAGCGCTCGCTGGACCGCTTCGACCACTTCGTCCTGCGCAGCGAACACGACGCGCGCACCCTGGCCAGGGCCTACCGGGTGCCGGAGGAGAAGTGGCTGCGCACGGGCTACCCGCGCAACGACGCCCTCGTCCGCGGCCGCAACGCCACCACCCCCGACCCGGCGGTGCAGGCGCTCGCCGAACGGCTCGGCATCCGCAAGGACCTGCCGGTGGTCCTCTACGCGCCGACCTTCCGGGCGCAGGAGAACGGCAAGGTCGCGCCCTTCGAGTTCGCCTTCGACCTGCAGCGTTTCGTCGACGAACTCGGCGACCGCTGCACCCTACTGGTGCGCACCCACTACCTGAACCAGGTGACCCTCCCGCCGTCCGTCGGGAACCGGGTTGTCAACGTCTCCGACGAGCACGACATCACGCCGCTCTACCTGCTGGCCGACGCACTGGTCACCGACTACTCGTCGGTGATGTTCGACTACGCGCTGCTGCAACGGCCGATGGTGTTCTTCGCCTACGACTGGGAGGAGTACGCCAAGGACGCGCGCGGCACCTACTTCGACCTCCTCGAGCAGGCGCCCGGCCCGGTGGTGCGGGACGCCGACGGGCTGTTCGCGGCCCTCGCCGACCTGGACGGCACCGCGTCGGCGTACTCGGCACGGCTCAAGGAGTTCGTGGAGGCCTACGGGGAGTACGACCAGGGCGACGCCGCGGCTCGGATCGTCGACCGCTTCTTCGGTGCGAAAGGGGAGCCCCGATGACGGGCCGGGACATATTCTTCGTCGCCAACGAGGTCGACGAACTCGGCGGCGTGGCCCGCTGGCAGACCCAGATGGCGCGGTTGCTGGCAGGCCGTGACCACCAGGTGCGCGTCATCGGCATCGCGCCGGCGCGCAACCCGATGGACCTCGGTCAGGACCCGGGCTTCGGGACGGAGACCCTGCACGCCGTCCGGCCGAGGCCGAAGCGCCGCAAGGGACGGCCCCTCGGAGTGCTCGACGTCGTGGGCCTGTGGCGGGACGCCCGGCGGAAGGCCGAGGTCCGCAAGGCCGTGGACCGGCTGTCCGAGCTGTTCCGCGCCGCCCGTCCCGGTGCGGTGATCATCGTCACCCAGGTGTGGGCCATGGAATGGGTCCGGCTCGCGGACACCGCCGGGCACACGGTGATCGGCATGAGCCACGAGTCGTACGAGTACTCCCGCATGTCCTCCCGGTTCCGGCGTGTGGAGGAGTACTACGCCGAGGCCGACCGCCTGCTGCTGCTGACGCAGGAGGACGCCGACCGCTGGATCCGGCGGGGCCTGAACAACGTCGGGTTCATGCCCAACCCGTTGCCGATGATGCCCGGGTCGTCCTCCCCGCGGACCGAGAAGGTCGTCGCCAGCGTCGGGCGGCTCGACGACCAGAAGGGCATCGACATGCTGCTCGACGCCTGGGCGGAAGCGGCTCCGCAGGTGCCCGGCTGGAGGCTGCGGCTGTACGGCACCGGCGAGCTGGAGGCCGAGCTGCGCGCGCAGTGCACCGCACTGGGTCTGGACGACAGCGTCGAGTGGATGGGGCAGACCGACGACGTCGTCGGGGCGCTCCACGGCGCCTCGCTGTTCGTCCAGTCCTCCCGCGGCGAGGGTTTCCCGCTGGCGCTGATGGAGGCGATGGCCTGCGGGCTGCCGTGCGTGGCCTTCGACTGCGCCCCCGGCGTCCACGAGATCGTGCAGGACGAGGTCGACGGCCTGCTCGCCGCGCCGGGCAACGTCTCCGAGCTGGCGCGTCAGCTCGTGCGGATGATCCTTGACCAGGACCTGCGAGACACCATGGGCGAGCGGGCACGGGTCAACGTCCAGCGGTACTCGCCGGAGCGGATCACCGACCGCTGGGAGGAGCTCTTCGCGTTCATGGAGCGCTGAGCGGAAGCGGCCCGAGGGGCGCGCGGGGTGCGGACGGTCACCCGGCGCGCCCCTCGGCGCGTCCAGGACCGCGTGGACGGGCCCGGTCCGGACGGCCCCGGCGAGCCGTCCGGAACCGGAAGGCCGGAACCCCCAGTAATCTGGAAGGCACAAGCAACCCCGTCCGGGGTGACCAGACGTACGAAGGACTGAACGACACTGGGCAAGCGACAGCCCGAAGGCCCGCCGCCCGCACCCGCGGTGCAGCGCATTCGACTGCGCTACACCAAGCGCGGCCGCCTCCGGTTCACCAGCCACCGCGACTTCCAGCGCGCATTCGAGCGGGCTCTGCGCCGCGCCGGGGTGCCCATGGCCTACTCGGCGGGTTTCACCCCGCACCCCAAGGTGTCGTACGCCAACGCCGCACCCACCGGCGTCGGAAGCGAGGCCGAGTACCTGGAGATCGCGCTCGCGGAGGCACGTGAGCCGGAGAAGCTGCGCCTGCTGCTGGACGAGTCACTGCCGGCCGGCCTCGACGTGGTCGAGGCCGTCGAGGCCCGCACGTCGGGGCTCGCCGAGCGGCTGGAGGCGTCCGTGTGGCAGCTGCGGCTGGACGGTGTGGAGCACGCCGAGGCCGAGCGGGCCGTGGCCGCGTTCCTCGCCGCCGGGACCGTCGAGGTCCAGCGGATGACGAAGAACGGCGTGCGGACTTTCGACGCGCGCGAGGCCGTGACCCGGCTCGAAGCGGTCGATCCGCAGGTGGCCGGGGCCCAGGACGGCATTCTCGAACGGGATGCCGATAGGCCGACACCAGGAGCTTGTGCGATACTGCGGCTGGTTGTTCGGCATGTGACACCTGCTGTACGACCCGACGACGTCCTGTCCGGCCTCCGCGCGGTGGCCGACCTCGCGCCGCCGGTCCCCGCTGCGGTGACCAGGCTGGCGCAGGGGCCGCTCGATGAGGAGACCGGCACGGTGAACGATCCGCTCGCGCCTGACCGCGATGTCGCGGCGGCGCCGGAGGGATCCGCCTAGGACCGTCGTCGTCGTGCGGCCGACGCATCCGGGGAAACCCGGGTCCGGCAGCACACATCAGACGAGACTTTCGTCGGTCCGTCAGTGCGGTGCCGACGAGCTACACGACAGTTCCCGTGTGGCGCCCGCGCCCCCGGGCGGCGGCCCCGCTGAGACGCGGGCCGCCGCGTACCGGACCAGGACGCGGCGCCCGGGAACGCGACGGGAGAAATGCCCGCATGCTCGAGACCAACGAGCCGAACGAGGCGCCCGAGAACGGCGCCACCGAAGCCGCCTCCGGCGGCACCGACACGGAGGCGACGGTCGCTCCGCGCCGCCGTCGCCGCGCGGCCAGCCGCCCCGCGGGACCGCCCGCGGCCGGTGAGGCCGGTCAGGACCTGACGTCCGGCGCCCCCGCGGGGGCCGCCGAGCCGCCGGCCATACCGGCCGAGGCCCCATCCGCCGATTCCGAGGCCGAACCCGCCCCCGTGCGCACCCGGCGCCGGGCGACCCGCAAGTCCTCCGCCCCGGAGCCGCAGCCGGCCGGGTCCGCGGAGGAGGCGGCCGAGGCCGCCCCCGCCCCGGCCCGTCGCCGCGCGACGCGGAAGGCCACCGCTCCTGCGGCCGCCCCTGAGGCCCCCGCCGCGGTGACCCCTGCCGTGGAGGCCCCTGCCACCGAGACCTCCGGGGCCGAGCAGGCCGAGCAGCCTGCGGCTCCGGCGCGTACCCGGCGCCGTGCCACGCGCAAGGTGACCAGCCCCGAGCCGGTCGCGGGCGGCGAGGAGACGGCCGGCCCCACGGCCGCCGCCGACACGCAGGCCAAGGAGCTCCAGGCCGACCTGCCGCTGCACGCCGAGGCCGCCCCCGGGGCGGAGCAGGCCGAGCAGCCTGTGGCTCCGGCCCGTGGCCGGCGCCGTGCCACGCGCAAGGTGACCAGCCCCGAGCCGGCCCCGGCCGAGGACGTGGCCGCCGCCGACGCGCCCGCGAAGGCCCTGCAGGAGGAGCCCGCGGAGAAGCCGAAGCGGGGCAGGGCCGAGAAGCCCCAGGCCGAGAAGTCCAGGACGACCCGTTCGCGGCGGCGTACCGCTCCGGCCGCCTCCTTCCTCGCCGCCGACGACGGCTCCCGCCGTCTGAAGCCGGGCGCTCTCGCGCCGCGTGACGAGGCAGCGGCCCAGGCCGGGGACGAGGCCGCCGAGGGCGCCGCCCCTGAGCAGCGCACCTACACCGCCAAGGCCGTCCCGGACGGTTCCGGCTGGGCCGTCGAGGTCGAGGACGCCTACGAGATCCGCGGCTACGGCGACACCGTCGAGGAGGCCCGCGTCGCCGCGGTCGCGGCCGTCGCGGAGGCGTTCGGCGTCCCCGCGGACACGATCGTCATCGAGGTCCAGGAGGCGCAGGGCGCCGAGCCCGCCGCGGTCCCCGAGGCCGAGGCCGCCCCTGAGGTCGAGCCCGAGGCGGAGCCCGCCCCCGCGCGGGGCCGCCGCCGGGTCGTACGGCCGCCCATGGCCGTGTTCCAGGCTCCGGTGTTCCAGGCCCCCGGTGTGGTGCAGGCGGAGCAGCCCGCCGAGCGCGAGGAGCGCGAGGAGCAGGAGGAGCCCGAGGCGGACGAGTACGCCGCCGAGACCGGTGGGCGCCGTCGTCGCCGCCGCCGGCGCGGGGAGCCCGTGGAGGCCGCGGAGGCGGTCGTGACCGAGCACGCCCCCGAGGAGCCCGCCCCCGCGCAGGAGGACGAGGCGGAGGACGAGGCCGACGAGCACGAGGCCGACGAGCACGAGGGTGAGGGCGGCGAGCGGCCGTCCCGCCGTCGCCGCCGCGGTGGCCGCCGCCGTCGTCGCGGCGAGGCCCTCGACGGCGAGGAGGGCGCGGTCGGCGAGGACGAGGAGGGCGAGGACGCCGGGGACGAGTCCGAGGAGGACGAGGAGTCGGCCGAGAGCAGCAGCACCAGCCGCCGCCGTCGTCGTCGCCGTCGCCGTGGTGGCGAGGGGACGGCCGAGGAGAGCCTGGGCGAGGACGCTCCGGAGCGCACGGTCGTCAAGATCCGTGAGCCGCGCAAGCCGGCGGAGCCGGTCGACGAGGTGCAGTCCATCAAGGGCTCCACCCGTCTGGAGGCCAAGAAGCAGCGGCGCCGCGAGGGCCGCGAGCAGGGCCGCCGGCGTGTGCCGATCATCACCGAGGCCGAGTTCCTGGCCCGCCGTGAGGCGGTCGAGCGCGTCATGGTCGTCCGTGAGAACGGCGACCGGACGCAGATCGGCGTGCTGGAGGACGGCGTCCTCGTCGAGCACTACGTCAACAAGGAGCAGGCCACCTCGTACGTCGGCAACGTCTACCTGGGCAAGGTCCAGAACGTGCTGCCGTCCATGGAGGCCGCGTTCGTCGACATCGGCAAGGGCCGCAACGCGGTGCTGTACGCCGGTGAGGTCAACTTCGAGGCGCTGGGCATGGGCAACGGCCCGCGGCGCATCGAGGCGGCCCTCAAGTCCGGCCAGTCGGTGCTGGTCCAGGTCACGAAGGACCCGATCGGCCACAAGGGCGCCCGCCTGACCAGCCAGGTCTCGCTGCCCGGCCGCTACCTGGTCTACGTGCCCGAGGGCTCGATGACCGGCATCAGCCGCAAGCTGCCCGACACCGAGCGCGCCCGGCTGAAGCAGATCCTCAAGAAGATCGTTCCCGAGGACGCGGGCGTCATCGTGCGCACCGCCGCCGAGGGTGCGAGCGAGGACGAGCTGCGCCGTGACGTCGAGCGGCTGCAGTCGCAGTGGGAGGACATCCAGAAGAAGGCCAAGAGCGGCAACGCCCCGTCGCTGCTCTACGGCGAGCCGGACATGACCGTCCGGGTCGTCCGCGACATCTTCAACGAGGACTTCGGCAAGGTCATCGTCAGCGGTGACACCGCCTGGGAGACCATCCACGGCTACGTCTCGCACGTCGCGCCGGACCTGGCCGAGCGGCTGGGCCGCTGGACCTCCGAGGTCGACGTCTTCGCCACGTACCGGATCGACGAGCAGCTGCTGAAGGCGCTGGACCGCAAGGTCTGGCTGCCGAGCGGCGGCTCGCTGGTGATCGACCGGACCGAGGCGATGGTCGTCATCGACGTCAACACCGGCAAGTTCACCGGCCAGGGCGGCAACCTGGAGGAGACGGTCACCAGGAACAACCTGGAGGCGGCCGAGGAGATCGTGCGCCAGCTGCGGCTGCGCGACCTGGGCGGCATCATCGTGATCGACTTCATCGACATGGTGCTGGAGTCCAACCGCGACCTCGTCATGCGCCGGCTGCTGGAGTGCCTGGGCCGGGACCGCACCAAGCACCAGGTGGCCGAGGTCACCTCGCTGGGCCTGGTCCAGATGACCCGCAAGCGGGTCGGCCAGGGCCTGCTGGAGTCCTTCTCCGAGACCTGCGTGCACTGCAACGGCCGCGGCGTCATCGTCCACATGGACCAGGCCACGGCGGCCGGTGGCGGCGGCAAGCGCAAGCGCCGTCGTGGCGGCGCGGCGGAGGAGCCGGCGGTCGCGGAGACCGCCGCCCTCACCGAGGCCGAGGAGGCCGCGGAGGAGGCTCCCGAGCTGGAGCCGGTCGCGGTCACCGAGGCCGAGCTGGTGCCCGCCGTCGGCGGGGACGAGGACTGGTACGGCAGCCCGGCCGAGGCCGAGGCGGCGGCGGGCCGGCGTTCCCGGCGGCGCGCCTCGCGGCGGGTCACCGCCCCCGTGAGCTCGCCGGACGCCACGGCCGAGATCGTCACCGTCGTCCCGTCGGCCGCCCCGGTCACCGAGCCCCAGGCGGCGGAGGCCGCGACGGCCACCGCCCCCGAGGCGCCCGCCGTCGTGGGCACCGCCGAGACGGCGCAGGAGCCCGCCGCACCGGTCCGCGGCCGGCGCCGGGCGACCCGCAAGGCCACCGCGCCGAGCGCCCCCGCCGGTGAGGCCGCCACCGTGGTCGTCCCCGCGGCGGAGCCGGCCGTTCCGGCCCCGGCCCCCGAGCCGGAGCCGGTGGCGGAGGTCCAGGCGCCGGCCGCGCCGGTGCGCCGTCGCGCCACGCGCAGGGTGTCCGCCCCCGCGGGCGCGCCGTCCGCCGGCGAGGAGGCCGCGGTCGTGGTCGTCCCCGGCACCGAGGCGCAGCCGGAGGAGACCCCGGCGGCCGAGGCTGGGACGGAGGCCGCCGAGGCCGGGCAGGCGGAGCCGAAGAAGCGGGCCGCGCGCAAGACGGCCGCGAAGAAGGCACCGGCGAAGAAGGCCGCCGCGAAGAAGACGGTCGCCAAGAAGACCGCCACCAAGAAGACGGTGGCCAAGAAGACGACGGCGAAGAAGGCCGCCGCCAAGGCCACGGCCGAGGCGCCCACCGAGGCGTCCTGACCCCGCGTCACCGTCCGCGGGCCGTTCCCCACCGGGGGACGGCCCGCGGCGCGTGCGGGGTCGGGCAGGCCCCGGTTTGACCCCATCGGGGACGCCCCGTAACCTTGACCTTCGGCGTTTTGACGCCCATTCCTGAGCATCTTCCTACCGGCCACGGCCGGCAGAGGCCCCCCAGCACCGCAGGGACGGCTGGCGTCAGGAGTGACGATCCGAGCGAGAGAGTGAGTTCCGCGTGTACGCAATCGTGCGCAGCGGTGGCCGCCAGCACAAGGTGGCCGTCGGCGACATCGTCGAGGTTGACAAGATTTCCACTGGCAAGGTTGGCGACGCGGTCGAGCTCTCGACGCTCCTCGTCGTCGACGGCGACGCCGTCACCAGCGACCCGTGGGTGCTGGCCGGGATCAAGGTCCAGGCCGAGATCGTGGACCACCACAAGGGCCAGAAGATCGACATCCTGCGGTACAAGAACAAGACCGGCTACCGCCGTCGTCAGGGTCACCGTCAGCAGTACACGGCCCTGAAGATCACCGGCATCCCCGCCGCTGCGAAGTAAGGGACTGAGGAGAGATGGCACACAAGAAGGGCGCATCGTCCACCCGGAACGGTCGCGACTCCAACGCCCAGCGGCTCGGCGTCAAGCGCTTCGGCGGCCAGGTCGTGAACGCCGGTGAGATCATCGTCCGCCAGCGCGGCACCCACTTCCACCCCGGCTCGGGCGTCGGCCGTGGCAAGGACGACACGCTGTTCGCCCTCGCCGCCGGTGCGGTCGAGTTCGGCACCAGCCGTGGTCGCAAGGTCGTGAACATCGTCCCGGTCGCCTGATCGGCCGCGATACGACTTCACCGAGGGCGGACCCTGTTTCCCGGACCGGGAAGCAGGTCCGCCCTCGGCGCGTTAACCCACAGACATTCCCGTACGCATCTGGAGGAACATCCGCATGACCACCTTCGTGGACCGCGTCGAGCTGCACGTCGCCGCGGGTAACGGGGGCCATGGCTGCGCCTCCGTGCACCGGGAGAAGTTCAAGCCGCTGGGCGGCCCGGACGGCGGCAACGGCGGCCGTGGCGGCGATGTGACGCTGGTCGTCGACCAGTCGGTCACCACGCTCATCGAGTACCACCACCACCCGCACCGCAAGGCCACCAACGGCAAGCCCGGCGAGGGCGGCAACCGTTCCGGCAAGGAGGGCACGGACCTGGTCCTGCCCGTCCCGGACGGCACCGTCGTCATGGACGGGCACGGCAACGTGCTCGCGGACCTCGTCGGCCACGGGACCACCTTCATCGCCGGCCAGGGCGGCCGCGGCGGCCTCGGCAACGCGGCGCTGGCCTCGGCGCGCCGCAAGGCGCCGGGGTTCGCGCTGCTGGGTGAGCCCGGGCAGAGCCGGGACCTCGTCCTGGAGCTGAAGACGGTCGCCGACGTGGCGCTGGTCGGTTACCCGAGCGCGGGCAAGTCCTCGCTCATCTCCGTGCTCTCGGCGGCCAAGCCGAAGATCGCGGACTACCCCTTCACCACGCTCGTCCCCAACCTGGGCGTGGTCACGGCCGGTTCGACCGTCTTCACCGTCGCCGACGTCCCCGGGCTCATCCCGGGCGCCAGCGAGGGACGCGGCCTGGGCCTGGAGTTCCTGCGGCACGTCGAGCGCTGCAGCGTCCTGGTGCACGTCCTGGACACCGCCACCCTGGAGTCCGAGCGCGACCCGCTGAGCGACCTCGACGTGATCGAGGCGGAACTGCGGGCGTACGGCGGTCTCGAGGACCGTCCGCGGATCGTCGTCCTCAACAAGGTCGACATCCCCGACGGCCAGGACCTCGCCGACATGGTCCGCCCCGACCTCGAGGCGCGCGGCTACCGGGTCTTCGAGGTGTCGGCGGTGGCCCACAAGGGCCTCAACGAGCTGTCCTACGCCCTCGCCGGCATCGTTGCCGAGGCGCGCGCCGCCCAGCCGGTCCAGGAGGCCACCCGTATCGTCATCCGGCCCAAGGCCGTGGACGACGCCGGCTTCACCGTCACCGCCGAGGACGGCTTCTACCGCGTCCGCGGTGAGAAGCCCGAACGCTGGGTGCGCCAGACCGACTTCGCCAACGACGAGGCCGTCGGCTACCTCGCCGACCGGCTCGCCCGCCTCGGTGTCGAGGAGCAGCTGGTCAAGGCCGGCGCCCGTGAGGGCGACGAGGTCGTCATCGGCGCCGAGGACGACGCCGTGGTCTTCGACTGGGAGCCGTCCGTCGCGGCCGGCGCGGAGATGCTCGGACGCCGCGGCGAGGACCACCGCTTCGACGAGCCCCGGCCGGCCGCGCAGCGCCGCAAGGACCGGGACGCCGAACGGGACGACGTCCAGAAGGAGTTCGAGGGTTTCGACCCGTTCGACTCCTGAGCCGCGACCGCGAAGGACAAGGGCCGGCCCCCTCACCGAGGGGGCCGGCCCTTGTCCGTGCACTGCCGGCCGGGGGACCGGCCGGCGAGCGGTTCAGCTCATGGACGTCTGCAGAGGCGTCGCGCTGTCGCTCTCGTGGTACGAGCGGGCCTCCTCGTCGAGGTCGGCCATCACGCGCTCGAAGTCGCGCGTGGAGAGCAGCAGCTTGTAGATGATGGCGAACTCGAAGATCAGCAGCAGCGCGGCCGCGGCGATCGTGGTCCCGATGATGGCACCGGTCAGCGGCGCGATGATGAAGACCGCCATCTGGAACTCGATGCCGCTGATCAGGTGCGGCCGGACCCGGTGTCGGATCAGGAAGTCGCGGAAGGCCGCGTAGGGGCCGAAACGGTCCTTGAACGTCACCTGAAGGTCGATGACCCGTCCGGGCGCGGCGTCCGAAGCCTGGTCGGCCGGGGTGGCGGCGTCCGCCGCGACCGTGGCGGCCGGCCGGGCGGCGTCAGGACCGGTCCACTGCGCGGGGACGGTCCGCACGGACGCGTCCGCCTCCGTCTCGGCCTCGGCCTCGTTCCTGGCCTCCGCCTCGGCCTGCGTCTCGTCCTCCGAGCGCTCGCGCAGCAGGTCCTCCATGAAGGCGTGCGGCTTGGCGGAGTCGAGCTCCTGCAGGCGCTTCTGGATCTTCTTGCGCATGCCGTGCCGCACCTTGAAGATCTGCAGCGCGTCGAGGTACCGCAGCGCGTCGAGGAAGATCACCGCGAGGGCGAGCCACATGTAGACGGGGTTGTCCGTGCGGTAGAACTGGCCGCCCATGAGGGCCGCGGCGCAGCACACCACGCGGATGCGGTCGAAGATGTAATCGAGCCAGCCGCCGAACTCGGAGCCCTTGCCGGTGAGCCGGGCCAGCTTCCCGTCCATGCAGTCCAGGATGAAGCTGAAGTGGTACAGCACGGCGCCGATGATCAGGTACTTCCAGTCGGCGAGCGCGAAGCAGGCCGCGGCTCCCAGGCCGAGGAAGAGGGCGCCCCAGGTGATCTGGTTGGGGGTGAGTCGGGTCCACCTGGCCGTCCAGCGCACCAACGGGGTCGCCACGGGGTCGACCAGGAAAACGGTCCACCAGGCGTCCCGCTTCTTCTCGGTGAGGCGCCGTACTTCCGCGAGCGGCGGTATTTCCATGGACCAGAACCCTTTCGAGGCGAATCAGGCACCGAACCGGGGCAGCGGATCGGTTGAGGCTGGGACGCGTCCGCGATGCTGCGCGGGCCGTCGGGCGAGCGGTGTCCCGCGGTGGGGCCCGCTCCAACCGTTCCTACGACGCGGGGCGACGGCAAACGGTTGTGTGGATGAATGGATAGTAAACAAAAAGTCGGCGGAGTGTACCGCGGGGCCCGTCCCGCAGGGGGTTCGGGGCCGCCGTTGGAGAGCCGTTAGGATGCGTCGGATGACGTGGTTGATTACTGGCGGTGCCGGATACATAGGGTCGCATGTGGTGAAGGCCATGGTCGACGGCGGCGAGCAGGTCGTCGTCGTGGACGACCTGAGCACCGGCGACCCGCAGCGGCTGCCCGCCGGGGTGCACCTGGAGAAGGGCTCTGTGCTGGACGCGGAGCTGCTGGACCGGGTGCTGCGCGATCACTCGGTGCGCGGGATCGTGCACATCGCGGCGAAGAAGCAGGTCGGGGAGTCGGTGGAGCGTCCGCTCCACTACTACCGGGAGAACGTCCAGGGCCTGCAGACCGTCCTGGACGCCGCGGTGCGCGCCGGGGTGACCAGCTTCCTGTTCTCGTCCTCCGCCGCGGTCTACGGGATGCCCGACGTCGACCTGGTGACCGAGGAGACCCCGTGCGCGCCCATGAGCCCGTACGGGGAGACCAAGCTCGTCGGCGAGTGGATGGTCCGGGCGACGGGTGCCGCCCACGGCATCGCCACCGCCTGCCTGCGCTACTTCAACGTGGCCGGCGCGGCCACGCCCGAGCTGGGTGACGCGGGGATCTTCAACCTCGTGCCGATGGTCTTCGAACGGCTCTCCCAGGGGAAGCCCCCGCTGATCTTCGGCGACGACTACGAGACCCCCGACGGCACCTGCGTGCGCGACTTCATCCACGTCGAGGACATCGCCTCCGCCCACGTCGCCGCCGCGCGCCGGCTGGCGGAGGACCCGACCGCCGCCCTGGTGCTGAACATCGGCCGCGGCGAGGGCGTCTCGGTCGCCGAGATGGTGGGCATCATCGGCTCGGTCACCGGCCGCACCGACGCGACGGCGCAGGTCATCGAGCGCCGCCCCGGCGACCCCGCCCGGGTCGTCGCCTCCGCCTCGCGGATCGAGGAGGAGCTGGGCTGGACGGCCCGCCACGAGGTGCGCGAGATGGTCGCCTCCGCCTGGGCCGGCTGGTGCCTGCGCCACCCGGAGCAGCCCCGGCACTGAGTTCCGTCCCCAAGACCGCGGGAGGGGGGCTGCGACGGAACGATCTCGTTCCGTCGCAGCCCCCCTCCCGCGTCCGTGGTGCCGGTCACGCGACCCCGGCGCGCTGCCGTGGGACGGCCTGGGGGGCGCTCCGCGCCGCCGTCCTGGCCCGCCGCTCGTCCACCCGGGCCGCCAGGGCGTGCACGGCCTCCTGGAAGCGCTCCGCGGAGGACGGCGCCGCCGGGCCCAGCAGGTGTTCCTTCAGGTTCGCGCGCGCGGTGGCCAGCGTGTCCTCGGCCGTGCCGCGCACCACGGCCAGCAGCTCGCCCAGTCCCGCCGCGTCAGGGGTCAGTACCGTCCCGGCCCGCACGGTGGGGAAGGACGCGCGGAATCCCGCCTCGCTCCGGTCGGTGGTGTTCGTCACCGCGTAGGGCTTGCCGCTCACCAGGAACTCGGAAATCACGCTGGACACGTCGGTGATCAGGAGGTCGCAGTGGTCGAAACAGGAGTAGAGGCCGGGACGCTCCTCGACGATCACCAGGTGCTCGTCCGCGGGATGCGCCGCCCAGTACGCGGCCTCCCAGGCCGCGGTCGCCCGTCGTACGGCGCCTGCGACGCTCTCGTCCCCCGTCGTGCCGCGGTCGGCCATGCGCTCCAGGTCGTCGGCGTCGGGCAGCGACCAGGCGGCGGTCAGCCGGGCCAGTTCGCGCTCGCTGTGCCGGAGGAGGTCGCGCTGCCCGGGGAGGGCGGAGTCCGTACGGCGCCGGCGGTTGGCGTCCTCGATCAGTTCGACGATCCGCCGGTGGGCGGCACCGGCCCGCGGGTCGACGCTGCCGGTGAGCGGGTGCGGGCGGTAGAGCACGCGGACGGCGGGCTCGGCGAGCAACCGGCGGACGATGGCCTCACCGGCCACCGTGATCGAGGTGTTGCCGGGGTCGTCGGTCCACCCCTCCCAGGTGGGCGCGTAGAGCACCGTGAGGGTGCTCCCGGGCGCCGGTGGGCCCGAATGTGGCCGGATCCCGGCCAGTTGCGGACGGCCGACCTCCACGACGTCCTCGTCGGCCACGCCCACCTCGGCCAGCGCGTAACGCTCCCGGGCCGCGGGGCCCGCCACCCAGACCTCGTCGTACGCCTTCGCGTACGGGTTGCAGCTGGACAGCTTGTCGCTCTCGCCGTGGTTGACGAAGGCGTGCATGATCGACGGGATGCGCAGCACCTGTGAGGTCTTGGGCGCGTTGGCCGGGTGGAGCAGCACCTTGAGGCTGGAGTCGCCGAGCCGCATGAGGTCGGCGACCTTCGGCAGGCACACGATGGGGAGATCGGTCGGGCCGATGCGCGGCACCATCCCGCGCTCGCGCAGCAGGATCACCGGCCGCCCGTCGAGCTCGGCCAGGGGGGCCAGCCACATGTTCGCCTGGTAAGCGGAACTCGCGCCCCCGGAGAAGTACATGCCGACCGTGGGCTGGTAGCGCTCGAGCCAGCGGTCGAACCACTCGAGGACCTCGTCCGCGCCCGGTGGCCGCCTGCCGGGCATGAAGGACCGGGCGAGCAGGGCCAGCGCCACGGTGGCCAGCAGCGCGGACAGGGCGACGCCGTCGGCGGCGTACGCCGTGGCCCCGGTCGCCGCGGCCACGCTCAGCCCGAAGGTCGCCGGGCTCCCCACCAGCAGCAGCCGCAGGCCCGGCTGACGGGTGATCAGGGGCGGTGGCGGGGCGGGCAGCGGCAGTTCGGACGTGTCGATGTTGCGTGTGACGACGGGGAGCCGGCGTGCGCGTTGCACCAGCGCCGCCCCGCCCTGGAGGGCGATGTGCGCGCCGTGGACGTACAACAGGCCGCCGAGGCACACGAGGTGGAACAGCACGGACTCCCGTTGGTCCAGGCGCAGCAGTCCGACGATCAGCAGCAGGTCGCGCAGGGACTGCCGGGTGACCGCCTCCGCCTGGAGCAGCCCGAGTGCCTTGGGCGGCGGGCGCTTGCCGGCGTGCAGGCAGACGTCGGCGGCGCAACCGGCGAGGGCGGCGCCCGCCATCAGGGCCCCGTTGGGCAGGGCCACGCCCACCACCTGCGCGATCAGGGCGCACATCTGGGCCAGAAGGAGGCCGAAGTGGTGGACTCCCGGCCGTTTCCCCACGGCACGTTTCACAGCGGCAACTTCCCATCGTCGTACGTTCGGCGGCCCGGCGGAACCGCCCGGACGCGCGAGCGTGCGCTGGGCCGCCCGGGGTGCCGGTTCGCCGTACCCGTGCACGCTGCCCCGTGTTCGAATCCGCAGGCAAATCGTTCCCATTGAGGTGGTTCTCTTGTGACTTTTTTACTTACGGAGTGAAGAGTCCCTTATATGAATTTCATATCTCGTCAAGGGGTGTTCGGGCGCGGGCTTCACGGCGCGTCTGCCCCGTACGCGTTGTCCCAGTCGCCGTCCGGTGGGTGGAAGGCGGCAGCGCCCGGTCGCCCCACTGCCGTAGATTGCGAAGCAGGGAGAGGGAAGGGACGGACGTGGCGAGCGCGAGGCAGGACGTGGCGGAGGCCCGGCGGGTCGTGGTCAAGGTCGGGTCGTCGTCGCTGACGACGGCGGCCGGCGGCCTGGACGCCGACCGGGTGGACGCCCTCGTGGACGTGCTGGCTAAGGCGCGCGGGACCCAGGAGGGCGCGGCAGCCAAGGAGGTCGTCCTGGTCTCCTCCGGCGCCATCGCCGCCGGCCTGGCACCGCTCGGGCTCACCCGGCGGCCCCGGGACCTGGCGCGGCAGCAGGCCGCCGCCAGCGTCGGCCAGGGCCTGCTCGTCGCCCGGTACACGGCCTCCTTCGCCCGGTACGGCGTACGGGTCGGGCAGGTGCTGCTCACCTCCGACGACATGAGCCGCCGGGCGCACTACCGCAACGCCTACCGCACGCTGGACAAGCTGCTCGCCATGGGCGCCCTGCCGATCGTGAACGAGAACGACACGGTGGCCACCGACGAGATCCGCTTCGGCGACAACGACCGCCTCGCCGCCCTCGTCGCCCACCTGGTCCGTGCCGACCTGCTCGTCCTGCTCTCCGACGTCGACGGGCTCTACGACGGCGACCCCGCCCTCCCGGGCACCTCGCGCATCGAGGAGGTCCACGGGCCGCGGGACCTGGAGGGCGTCTCCATCGGCAGCGCGGGCAAGGCCGGCGTCGGCACCGGGGGCATGGTCACCAAGGTCGAGGCCGCCCGGATCGCCGCCGGCGCCGGCATCCCGGTCGTCCTCACCTCCGCCTCGCAGGCCGCGGACGCCCTGGCCGGACGGCGGACCGGCACCCTCTTCCACGCCACGGGCAAGCGCTCCGCCGACCGGCTGCTGTGGCTGGCCCACGCCTCCACCCCGCTTGGCGCGCTGATCCTGGACGACGGCGCCGTGCAGGCGGTCGTCAAGCGCCGCACCTCGCTGCTTCCGGCCGGCATCGCGGCGGTCGAGGGCCACTTCACCGCCGGCGACCCGGTCGAACTGCGCGACACCTCCGGCCACGCCGTCGCGCGGGGCCTGGTGAACTTCGATGCCAAGGAGCTGCCCCGGCTGCTCGGGCGCTCCACCCGTGAACTGGCGCGGGAGCTCGGCCCCGCCTACGAGCGCGAGGTCGTGCACCGGGACGACCTCGTACTCCTGCACCACTGAGGCGGACCTCCTTCGTGGTTACTTCGTGAAAACCGCCCCGCGCCCGCTTCCGGGCTGCTGGACTTTGAGGGCGGAGCACGGAATCCGGCCAGGGACGCGACGACAGGGACGACAGGGAGGCCGCCGGTGAGACGAGGGCGCCCAGGGGCATCGTCGTCCCGAGGGACGGCGGAGCGGACACTGGTCAGCGTGACGAGCGACGACACCGCCCCGCCCGCGCGGGAGCGCCCCGTGTCCCGGCTCTGGCACGTGACGCTCAGCGTCTGCGGGCCCGAGGCCCCGCTTGCCGAGGTGCGGCGCGCGCTGGAGCAGCTCGCGAACGACCACCCCTTCCTGCTGACCAGCCGGTACGCGGCCGACCACGCCGAGATCCGGTACTGGGAGGAGGCCCGCGACCTGCACGACGCCGCCGCGATCGCGCTGCGGCTGTGGGGCGAGCACCGTTCCTCCGCCAACCTGCCGCCCTGGGAGACGGTGGGCCTGGAGGTCATCGACCGGGACACCTACCACCAGCGCCTCGCGGAGGGTTACGGACCGCCCCCGGCGGCGCCCCTCGGCGTGCACCCCTACTGAGCCGCACCGGCCGGGCCGCCGTGCGCGGCACGGTCTCACCGGCCGGAAAGCCGTCCCGCCGGCCGGCGCCCACGCCGTACCCTGGCCGCTATGAGCAGCCGCAGCCACAGCAACGACGACCTCGCCGCCTCCCTGCCCTCGCCGTGGCCGAAGAGCCCGGTGCTGCAGGCCGCCTACCGCGCCCGTGCGGCCGCCGAAGACCTCGCGCCGCTGCCGCGCTCGGTGAAGGACGACGCGCTGCTGGCCATCGCCGACGCCCTGGTCGTCCGCACGCGGGAGATCGTCGAGGCCAACGCCAAGGACGTCGCCCGCGCCCGTGAGGCGGGCACCGGCGAGGCGATCGTGGACCGGCTGACGCTGACCCCCGAGCGGGTCCGCGCCATCGCCTCCGACGTGCGGGACGTGGCCGGCCTGCCCGACCCGGTCGGCGAGGTGGTGCGCGGCTCCACGCTGCCCAACGGGCTGGACCTGCGCCAGATCCGCGTGCCGCTGGGCGTGGTCGGCATCATCTACGAGGCCCGGCCCAACGTCACCGTGGACGCGGCCTCGCTGTGCCTGAAGTCCGGCAACGCGGTGCTGCTGCGCGGCTCCTCCTCCGCGTGCCACTCCAACTCCGCGCTGGTGACGGTGGTGCGCGACGCGGTCGGCGGCGCCGGACTGCCCGCCGACGCCGTCCAGTTGGTGCCGGGGGAGAGCCGGGAGTCGGTGCGCGAGCTGATGCGCGCCCGCGGCATGGTCGACGTGCTCATCCCGCGCGGCGGCGCCTCCCTCATCAAGACGGTGGTCGAGGAGTCCATCGTCCCGGTGATCGAGACCGGCACCGGCAACTGCCATGTGTACGTGGACGCGCAGGCCGACCTCGACACGGCCGTCGCGGTCCTGCTCAACTCCAAGGCGCAGCGCCCGAGCGTGTGCAACGCCGCCGAGACGCTGCTGGTGCACCGGGACATCGCCGCCGACTTCCTGCCGCGCGCCCTGGACGCGCTGGCCGGGGCCGGGGTCACCGTGCACGCCGACGAGCGGGTGCGGGAACTGGCCGAGAAGAGCGGCACCAAGGCCACCGTCGTCCCGGCCACCGCCGAGGACTGGGAGACGGAGTACCTGAGCCTCGACATCGCCGCAGCCGTGGTGGACTCGCTGGACGCAGCCGTGCAGCACATCCGTCTGTGGTCCTCCGGGCACACCGAGGCCATCGTCACCACCTCGCAGCCGGCCGCCCGGCGCTTCACCCGGTTGGTGGATTCCGCGGCCGTCGCCGTCAACGCCTCGACCCGGTTCACCGACGGCGGGCAGTTCGGCTTCGGCGCGGAGATCGGCATCTCCACCCAGAAGCTGCACGCCCGGGGGCCGATGGGCCTTCCGGAGCTGACCTCGACCAAGTACGTCTACACCGGGGACGGCCACGTCCGCGGCTGACCGGCCCCGGCGGACGGACGGAGTTTCCGAGCGGCCTGCCCAATCCGCGTCATCGGCCCTATTCTGGACGGGTGCCGGACGAACTGGGGGGCAAGCCGTTCCCGGACGGCGAGGACCACGGTGGCGCGGATGACGAATTCGCGTCCGTGGTGCTCGATGAGGCCTTCATACGGGCGGCTGCCTTCCACGAACCGAGCGCCCACGAGCGCATGCTCGCCGCCGCCACGGCACAGGCCGAGGCAGAGGCGTCCCGCCCGCGTGTGCTGGGCGCGGAGGACGGCAGCGGTCCGTACGACCAGGAGGAGACCGAGCACTCCGCGGAGGACGAGGAGTACGAGGACCTCTACGCCCAGCGCCGCCCGTACCGGGGGCACGGCCGCTGGCACCGGACCGTGGCGTGGGTGCTCGCCGTGGTGATGGGCATCGGTGTCGTCGCCCTGACCTTCGCGGCGGTCTACCGGGGCGCCGGAGGGGCCCGCCAGCCCTCCGTACCGCCCTCCCCGACGGGCCGGATCGGAGCCCCGTCGCTACCCCCGGTGGCGGTCAGCCACACCCCCTGAGCGCCTGGCGAACTTGTCTCGTACCAGGACGTTTTAAAGGGCCCTGACAGACCTACGCTTGTTGTATGGCCGGGCCTGGAGACCCACCGGAGGGGAACCCCGAGGGCTCCCCGGGAGGTGGTGAGGACGAGTACCGATCCGTCGTCTTCGACGAATCGTTCGTCCGCGCTGCCCGGATACAGGAGTTCTCCGCGCGGGAGCGGCTGGACGGATCGGCCCGCTCGGTGCGCACCCGTCGGCTCTGGGCCCGTGGCGGCGCCCCGCGCCAGGCCCTGGTCCTCGTCCTCCTGATCGCCGTGGCCTTCGGCACCGCCGTCTACCTGGGCATACGCAATCCCTACGACCAGCCCGCCCCTCCCGTGGCGCAGTCGCTGCAGATCACCCTGCTGCCGCTCGCCCCCACGGCCGCGGTGGCCGCCGTGGACCGGTCCCGGCCGTTCGCCGGGCAGCGCGCCGAGCACTACCGGGCCGGCGGGACCGGGTACGCCCTGCCGCCGGCGCGCCGCACCGCGCACTTCAGCGAGAGCCAGGTCATGCAGGCCCTGGTCTCCGCCAAGGACTACCTGGTCGCCTCCTCCGCCGATCCCGACGCGCTGACCGGCGGGGACATCCGCACGGTGCGCACCATGCTGGACCCCGGGCAGCTCGACCAGTTCGACCGGAGCCTGGAGCGGCCCGCCGACGACGGGCGCCACGCGGCGACCGGCTGGCTGGTGCGCTTCGACCCCGCCCGCGTCGCCCTCGCCGACGACGAGGTCAAGGTGCGCGGCACCATGACCGTGTCCGAGGCGGGGGAGGAGGCCCTGGAGGTCGTCACGGACCACACCCTGGTCTACGTCGTGCAGGCCGCCACCGGGGGCAGCGGCCAGGCCTCGCTGTTCACCGTGCGGCGTGAGCTGCGGCTGCGCTTCGACCGCGCGGACCTGCGCGACAAGCACGTGGAACTGCTGCGGGCCGCCGTCGAGGCCGGGCCGCTGTCCTGCGTGACCGCCCCCGTGGCGCACTTCCTGCCGCTGCTGGCCGGGCAGCGGCCGCCGGTGGAGCCCGGGGTCGACCCCTACGACCACCGCCACGAGATCGGCTCGGTGTGCGGGGTGCTGGCCCCGGCCCCGGCGGCCGGACCGGGGATCAGCCCTCCGGCGGCGGGTCCTGCGAGTCCTTCGGCGGGCGCCCCGACGGGCCGGAGCCCGAGCCCGGCGTCCCGGTGAAGCGGTCGCGCAGCCGGCCGCCGACGTCGCCGGCCCCCGCCCCGATGTCGGAGAGCAGCTTCATGAGCGGGTCCTTGCTCGTCTTCACCGTTTCGGCGTAGTGGCTCGCGGATTCCTTGAACGAGTCGTAGACCGAGGTGTCCTTGTCCTCGCTGCGCCGCGGGTAGTGGCCGTCCATGATGCGCTGGTGGTCGCGGCTCGCCGCCCACTTCTTCAGCTCCGCGGCCCGCACCGTGGTGAACGGGTGGCTGCGCGGCAGGACGTTGAGGATCTTCAGCACGGAGTCGCGCAGGTCGCCGGACTCCTCGTACTCCTCGGCCTGCTTCAGGAAGGCGTCCACGTTCATCTCGTGCAGGTGGTTGCCGCCGGCGATCTTCATCAGGCCGCGCATCGAGGCCTGCAGGTCCTGGCCGACCAGGAGTCCGGCACGGTCCGCGGAGAGCTCCGACTTGCGGAACCACTCGCGCAGTGCGGTGACGATCGCCATGATCGCGAGGTTGCCGAGCGGTATCCACGCCACCCGCAGCGCCAGGCTGGTCAGGAAGAGCAGGATCGTGCGGTAGACGGAGTGGCCGGACAGCGCGTGGCCGACCTCGTGGCCCACGACGGCCCGCATCTCCTCCTCGTCCAGCAGCTCCACCAGCCCGGTGGTCACGACGATGATGGGCTCGTCCAGCCCGATGCACATCGCGTTGGGCTGCGGGTCCTGGGTGACGTACATCGCCGGGACCTTGGGCAGGTCGAGGATGTAGCAGGCGTCCCGCAGCATGTCGTTGAGGTGCGCGAACTGCTGGTCGCCGACGCGCACCGAGTCCGAGAGGAACAGCAGCCGCAGCGAGCGCTCCGGCAGCAGGCCGCTGAGCGCCTTGAAGACGGTGTCGAAGCCGCTCAGCTTGCGCAGTGCCACCAGCGCGGAACGGTCCGCCGGGTGCTCGTACGCGCGCGAGGAGATGCCCTCGAAGCGCCGCCGGTTGCGTCCGGGCAGCCGCTCACCGCCGCTCGTGCCGCCGTTCGCACCACTCGAATCGTTCGGACCGGACATATGTCCCCGCCCCCCTGTTCGGCCGTTGGGTACCTAGTGAGGACGCGCGGAGCCACCGCGAAGTTCCACCCCGGCCGCCCGTACGATGTTGCCGAGTCCTCCGCCCGTCGACAGACCCCGAAGCCACCAAGGGACAGCCGAATGACCTCCTACGCGACCGCCGCCGTTCTGACCACGCTCGCCGAGGGCGAGGGCGGCGGCAACCACGAGAGCCTGAGCCCCTACCTCACGGGCGGTGGCGCGCTGTTCGCGCTGCTGCTGCTGCTCTTCATCACCACCCGCTTCAACCGCGACCGCTGAGCTCGATCAGGCGATGCGGGTAGGGTCTATCCGCATGAAGGAGCGAATCGGTGTGATGGGTGGGACGTTCGATCCCATCCACCACGGTCACCTCGTGGCGGCCAGCGAGGTGGCGCACCTTTTCCAGCTGGACGAAGTGGTCTTCGTGCCCACCGGCCGGCCCTGGCAGAAGAGCGAGCAGAAGGTGTCGGCGGCCGAGGACCGCTACCTGATGACGGTGATCGCCACCGCGTCGAACCCGCAGTTCTCGGTCAGCCGCAGCGACATCGAGCGCGGTGGCCGCACGTACACCATCGACACGCTCCGCGACCTGCGGGCCGAGCACCCCGAGGCGGAGCTGTTCTTCATCACGGGTGCGGACGCGCTGGCCCAGATCTTCTCCTGGCGCAAGGCCGAGGAGCTGTTCTCGCTGGCGCACTTCATCGGCGTCACCCGCCCCGGGCACACCCTGTCCGACCCCGGCTTCCCGGCCGGCGGGGTCTCCCTGGTGGAGGTGCCCGCCCTGGCGATCTCCTCGACCGACTGCCGTCAGCGGGTCGCCAAGGGGGAGCCGGTCTGGTACCTCGTGCCCGACGGCGTCGTCCGCTACATCGACAAACGCAGGCTGTACCGGTAAGTGATCAGCGGCTGATCGGCAACTGGAGGGGTCCCCAGTGAACGACTACCCCCGATGGCAATACGCCGAGGGAACACCCGAGCGGGGCGGTCAGGATCCCTACGGAGAAGACCCCTACGCACAGCAGCAAGGCGACTACGCAAACGGTTACGGCAACGAGTACGGCCAGTACGACCCGTACGCCCAGCAGACCGGTGAGCAGACCGGCCGGCAGCAGTCCTACCAGGACCAGCAGGGGTACTCCGGGCAGCCGTACTACCCGCAGGAGCAGCAGCAGTACCAGCAACCGCAGCCGCCGCAGCAGCAACCCCAGCACCCCCAACAGCCCCAGCAGACGCAGCAGTACCAGGGGTGGATCCCGCAGCAGCCGCAGTACCAGGAGCCGTACCACGAGCAGCAGCAGTACGGACAGCAGCCGCCGGCACCCCCGCAGACCCCGCCGCAGGCCCCTCCGGCCCAGCGGCAGCCCGCCTTCGAGGAGCCGCCGGCCCGGCCCGCCGCCGGCCGCTCCGCCGCGGCCGAAGCCGACTACCACACCGGCCAGTTCTCCTTCGTCGACGAGGAGACCGAGGAGTCGGAAGAGGTCATCGACTGGCTGAAGTTCACCGAGTCCCGCACCGAGCGGCGCGAGGAGGCCAGGCGCCGCGGCCGCAACCGCGTGGTCGCCGCGGTCGTCGTCCTGGTGCTGGCCGCCGTCGGCGGCGTCGGCTACCTGTGGAAGGCCGGCAAGATCCCCGGCCTCGGCGGGGACTCCGGGACCGCCCAGCAGGCCGCGGGCGGCCAGAAGCGCGACGTCATCGTGCTGCACCTGCGCCCGGTCGGCAGCGAGGCGACCTCGACCGCGCTGCTGGTCAGCAACTCGACCACCAAGAAGGGCACCACCGTCCTGCTGCCGAACTCGCTCGCCGTGAGCAGCGACGACGGCGGCAGCACCACGCTCGGCAAGTCCGTCGTGGAGAACGGTTCCGCCCCCACCCGTGAGGCGCTGGAAGGTCTGCTCGGCACCAAGATCAGCGGCACCTGGCGGCTGGACACCCCGTACCTGGACAACCTCGTCGAGTCCCTCGGCGGAGTCCTCGTCGACACCGACGCCACGGTGAAGGCAGGCAAGAAGCAGGACGGCAAGACCCTCGTCAAGCCCGGCAAGCAGCAGGAGCTGGGCGGCCAGGCCGCCGTCGCGTACGCCGTCTACCGGGGACCGGGCGAGGGGCCCGACAAGCAGCTGGCCCGCTTCGGGCAGGTCGTCCAGGCCGTGCTGAAGAAGATGTACAGCGACCCGGACCTGGCGACCAAGACCGTCGAGGGGCTCAACCAGGTCATCGAGCCCCCGCTGACCGAGAAGGACCTCGGCAGCAGCCTGGCGGCCCTGTCGGAGGAGGCCAAGGGCGGTGACTACACCACCGAGGCGCTGCCGGTGGAGCCCGACGGCACGCTGAGCGAGAAGGCCACCGAGGACGTGGTCAAGAAGGTGCTCGGCGGCACCGTCACCAACACCGACTCCGACGGCATCCCCCGGGTCACCCTGCGCAACGCGACCGGCGTCGCCGCCAACACCGGCGAGGCCCAGGTGCAGATCGTCGGCGGCGGCTACACCTTCGTCTCCGGCGCCACCGCGGACACCCGGGCCACCTCGCAGGTCCTGTACGCCGACGCCGACCAGAAGACGAACGCGGAGGAGCTGGCCAAGACGCTGGGCCTGTCCGCCAAGGCCGCCAAGAAGGGCGGCGTGGCCTCCAACGCCGACATCACGGTGGTCCTGGGCCAGGACTACAGCCCGCCGGAGAAGAACTGACCCGGCGCGGTCCATAACCGGTCGGGGACCGAGCGCGGTCCGTGAGACCCTGGACGTACGACGTCCCCGACCGGAAAGCCTTACCTGTGACCGCCACGGACCGCTCCATCGAGCTCATTCAGACCGCCGCCCAGGCGGCCGCCGACAAGCTCGCGCACGACATCATCGCCTACGACGTCAGCGACGTCCTCTCCATCACCGACGCGTTCCTGCTGGCCTCCGCGCCCAACGACCGCCAGGTGAAGGCCATCGTCGACGAGGTCGAGGAGCGGCTGCAGGAGGAGCTCGGCGTCAAGCCGGTGCGCCGTGAGGGGGAGCGCGAGGGGCGCTGGGTCCTGCTCGACTACGTCGACATCGTGGTGCACGTCCAGCACTCGGAGGAGCGGGTCTTCTACGCGCTGGAGCGGCTCTGGAAGGACTGCCCCGAGCTCGAGCTCCCCAAGGACGCCGTCGCCACCCGTGGCAAGGCCGAGGAGCACGCCCGCGCCACCGCGGCCGCCGACGAGGACGGAGAGCTGATCTGAACGGCCACACGCGGGGTCGCGGCCGCCGCGTCGTCTTCTGGCGGCACGGACAGACCTCCTGGAACGTGGAGGGCCGCTTCCAGGGCTCCACGGACATCCCGCTGACCTCGACCGGCGTCGCGCAGGCCAAGCGCGCCGCCCGGTTGCTGGCCGCGCTGCAGCCGGACGCGATCATCTCCTCCGACCTGCAGCGCGCCGCCGACACCGCCGCCGAACTGGCCGCGGTCACGGAGCTGGACATCTCGTACGACGAGGGCCTGCGGGAGACCTACGCGGGCGTGTGGCAGGGCCTGACCCACGACGAGATCACCGAGCGCTACGGCGAGGAGTACGCGGCCTGGAAGCGCGGCGAGCCCGTGCGGCGCGGCGGCGGCGAGCTGGAGACCGAGGTCGCCGACCGGGCCGCCCCGGTGGTGCTCGCGGCGGCCGACAAGCTGCCCGACGGCGGTGTGCTGGTCGTCGTCAGCCACGGCGGCGCCATCCGCACCACCATCGGCCGGCTCCTCGGGCTGGACCCGCGCAGCTGGGAGGCGCTCGGCGGGCTGTCCAACACCTGCTGGTCGGTCCTCGGCGAGGGCGCCCGCGGCTGGCGGCTGCTGGAGCACAACGCCGGGACCCTGCCCGAGCCGGTGCTCGGCGACGACGACTGACGGGGCCGGGAGCCGGGGCGGGGCCGGGGCGCAGCCGATTTCAGGAATCCGGCCCTGACCGGCTAAGCTTCTTCTCGTTCGCCGGGCGGAAAGCCCGAGGACAGCGGGGCTATAGCTCAGTTGGTAGAGCGCTTGCATGGCATGCAAGAGGTCCGGGGTTCGAATCCCCGTAGCTCCACAGCGGTATCGGATCCCGTCTCCCCCAGGGGAGGCGGGATCCTCGCGTTTCACCCGGTCCGTTCCGCGGCCGGCTCCTGTTCCGCGGCGAGCGCCGAGAGCGGGCGCGCGTGCCGGGGGCAGCCCACCAGCGGGTCGTCCAGCTCCCGCAGCCGCGCCGTCAGCTCCCGGCTCTCCTCGTCGGCCGGCGTGTAGACCACGATCCGGTGCTCCGGCATCGCCTGGACCGCCAGCGAGGTCGAGGTCAGCCGGATCCTGCCGACCGAGGCGTGATGGATCACCTTGATCCGCTGTCCCGGAGCCGCCACGTCCCCGCTCGCCCACATCTGCGCGAACTCCGCGCTCTCCCGGACCAGCCGCCCGACGAAGGACTCCCAGGCCGGTTCGCCCACGTGCCGGCCGTACGAGGCGCGCAGCTGCGCGACCATCCGGGGCAGCTCGGCGTCCCGGTTGACGTACGCCGAGCAGCACGGCGGGCCGGTGAACAGGCGCAGCAGCACGTTGCGGTCGGCGCGGGAGGCGATCCGCACCTGGGGGAAGAGCCGCCGGTAACCGGAGTTGCAGGCCAGCACGTCGTAACGGGCGTTGTAGACCACCGCCGGGAGCGGGTCGAGGGCGTCGACGATGCCCTCCACCTCCTCGCCCACCGCCTCGGCGTCGGAGACCGGCTCGCGGACGAAGGGCACGCCCGCCAGCCGGTACAGGTGCTTGCGCTCGGCCACGTCCAGCCGCAGGATGCGCGCCACCGCGTCCAGCACCTGCACGCTGGCGTTGATCGGCCGGCCCTGCTCCAGCCACGTGTACCAGGTCACCCCCACCCCGGCGAGCTGCGCGACCTCCTCCCGCCGCAGCCCGGGCGTACGGCGGCGCAGGCCGGGCGGCATGCCGACGTCCTCCGGCCGGATGCGCGCGCGGCGGCTGCGCAGGAAGGCGGCGAGCTCGGTGCGGCGCGGGGACGGTACGGCCATGCGCCCATCGTCCGCCCGTCCACGCTGGGCTGCCAGGTGCTGTCGGTACCAGGATCCGGGGGCTCTCGTTACCGGTACGGGACCGCCCGCAGCCTCGGACCATGGCGAATCCCACCGTTACCGCACGCCGTGCCCCGGCCGGCCCTCCGGGCCGCCGCGGACCGCGTGCCGGACAGCTGCTCGGCGTCCTGCTCACCGGTCAGTTCATGGCCCTGCTGGACGTCTTCATCGTCAACGTGGCCGCGCCCACCATCCGCACCGACCTGCACGCCTCGGGTGCCGGGCTGCAGATGATCGTGGCCGGCTACACCATCTCCTACGCCGTCCTGCTCATCACCGGTGCCAGGACCGGTGACCTGTGGGGCCACCGCAGGGCGTTCCTGGCCGGGCTCACCGTCTTCACCGCCGCCTCCCTGGCCTGCGGACTCGCCGGGTCGACGGGGCAGTTGACCGCGTTCCGACTGGTGCAGGGGGCCGGGTCCGCCCTGATGATCCCGCAGGTGCTCAGCCTCATCCAGCGCAACTTCTCCGGCGAACGGCGGGTGCGTGCCCTCGGCGTCTACGCGGCCGTCCTGGCCACCGGTGCCGCCGCCGGGCAGTCCCTGGGCGGGCTGCTGGTCAGCGCCGACCTGTTCGGCACCGGGTGGCGCCCGGCCTTCCTGGTGAACGTCCCCATCGGGCTCGTCCTGCTCGTCCTGGTCCCGCGGGTCGTCCCGCGCGACCCCGAGGGCGCCGCCGAGCGCCGCCGCGGTCTCGACCTGCCCGGGCTGGTCACCCTCGGCGCGGCCGTGACCCTGCTCACCGTGCCCCTGGTGCTGGGGCAGGAGGAGGGCTGGCCGGCGTGGGGCTGGGTCTGCCTCGGCCTCAGCGTCGTGCTGTGCGTGGTCTTCGCCGTGCTGGAGACCCGGCTCGCCCGGCGCGGTGGCGCGCCGCTGGTCTCCTCGCGGGTCCTGCGGGCACCCGGCATGCTCCGTTCCGTCGCCGTCATCGGGGTCGCCATGGCCCTCAACGCCGGGTTCCTCTTCGCCATCGCGCTCCACCTGCAGAGCGGGCTGGGCCTCAGCGCCCTGCACACCGGGCTCACCTTCAGCGCCGCGGCCGTCTCCTTCGGCGGCACCGGGCTCACCTGGCGCCGGCTGCCCGCGCGTGCCCACGCCTGGCTGGCGCCGGGCGGACTGATCGTGGCCGGCGCGTCCTTCGCGGCGATCGGCCTGCTGCTGCGCGACGGGCAGCAGCACGAACCGGCCTTCCTGGTGGCCCTGTTCGGTGTCGGCCTGGGGCTGGGCGCCTCCTTCAGCCCCACCCTGACCCTCGCCCTGGGGCAGGTCCGTCCCGAGGACGCCGCGGACGCCAGTGGCCTGCTGGCCACCGTCACCCAGCTCGGTCAGCTGATCGGGGTGGCCTCCTTCGGCACGCTGTTCCTGGGCCGGCTGAGCGCCGCCCACTCCTCGGCGCACGCCGTCGCGGTCACCTCCGCCGCCCTGGCGGCCACCGCGGCGGCCGGAGCGCTCGTGGCGGTGTTGCGGCGGCGGAGGGCCTGAGCGCCGCTCAGGCCGCCGCCACGGGGGTCCTGCGCGGTGCGCGAGGGCGGCGCCGGGCGACGGCGACGGCCGCCGACAGGCACAAGAACGCGGCCCCGGCGGCCGGGTAGACCGCCGAGAGGGCCATCTGCCCGGAGGACTGGTGGAGTTCGGGACGCGAGACGCCGTCGCCGTGAGGGGCGAGCCAGAGCGCGTACGAGCAGAAGAGGACGGCGTACGCGGCGGCGCCGGCCCACCAGCGTGCGGGACGGCTCCGCCGCAGGGCCTGGCCTGCCAGCAGGACGACCAGGGGGACCGCCCACACCCAGTGGTGCGACCAGGAGACGGGGCTGACCAGCAGTGCCGTGACGGCGCAGGACAGGACCGCCCAGGCGAGTTCCCCGGCCGCCAGGTGGGCGGTGGCGACGGCCACGCCCACGGCGCCCACGAGGAGTGCCGCGACGAGCCACCAGGTGCCGGGATCGCCGGTGTGCAGGGCGCGGGCGAGGACGCCCCGCAGCGACTGGTTGGCCGTGTCCTCGCCGTTGCCGGCGCGGTCGGCGGAGAGGACGACCTCCGTCCAGAAGCGCCGGGAGTCGCGCGGCAGGACGAGCGCGGAAAGGCCGATGGTCGCGGCGAAGGTGACGGACGCCACGGCGGCCGTCCGCAGCCAGGTGTTCCAGCGCTCCCGCCGCCGCCAGGCGATCACCGCCCCGCCGACGGCCAGGAAGGCCACGAACAGCAGCGGTGTCAGCTTGATGCCCGCTGCGATGCCGATGCCGATGCCCGCGACCCGGCCCCTGCGCCCGGCGAGGTCCCCCAGCACGAGCACCGCGAGCAGCAGGTTGATCTGGCCGTACCGCAGCGTCGTCCAGACCGGCTCGCACCACACCGCGCCCGCCGCGACGCCCAGTGCGGCTGCCGCCGCGGGCAGCCGCCGCGGCAGCCCGGCCAGCCGGAGCGACAGATGGGCTAGGACGACCAGCAGGCCGAGGTTGACCGCGGTCGCCGCGATCCGCGCGGCACCCGGGCCCAGCAGTGTCAGGGACGTGAAGAGCAGCGCGGCGAACGGCGGATAGGTGTTGGGCAGCTGCGCGTGGGTGACCCGCATCGCGTACAGGTCGTCCCCGCCCCGCACCGACCAGCCCTCGGCCCGGTAGACGGTGAGGTCGATCATCGAGACGTGTGCCGCGCGTTGGGCGGCCCAGAACGCCGCGAAGGACACCAGGCACACCAGCGCCGCGACGAGGGTGGGCCTGCCGACCCGGGAGCTGCGCGCCGCGGTGTCGGCGATCGGCTGCGTCGCGGTCACTGCGGCCTTCTCCAGATTCTTCCGGGGCGGGGTCAGCCGACAGTACCGGGCGCCGTGCCCGCGGGCCAGGAATCGATTTGGCGTACCTGCCCCGGGGCCGTGTAATGTATCCCAGGTCGCCGGGGGAACCCGGGAGAACGGCATCGCGGGGCTATAGCTCAGTTGGTAGAGCGCTTGCATGGCATGCAAGAGGTCCGGGGTTCGAATCCCCGTAGCTCCACTTCCCACCGCGGACACTGCCCGTCCGGTCGTCACGACCGGGCGGGTTCTTCGTATGCCCCGGCGCACCGCGGTCCGTACGCCGGAGGGGCCCGGCACCGCGACGGCGCCGGGCCCTCCCGCGTGTGGCCGGGGTCAGCGGCGGCCGCCCTCCTCCATGCGCAGCGCCAGTGCGGGGCAGCGGGCCACCGCGCGCTGAGCGGCCGCGTCCAGGTGCGGCGGGACGGGCGTGCCGGCGATGTCGGGGTAGCCGTCCCGGTCCAGCCGTACGATCTCCGGGAGGACGCCGGCGCACAGGCCGTGGCCCTTGCACAGCGTCCAGTCGACGTTCAGCCGCTTGTTGCTGGTCTGCGCGGCGGCGCCGACGGGGGCGCCACCCCGCGGCGCCGGCGGGTCGGACTTCAGCAGCGGCAGCACGCCCACGGTGGGGCGGCCGCAGCCGCCGCCGAGGACGTGGGCGGCGAGGTCGTCGGTGAAGGCGTTGATGGTGGACATCACGAAGCGCATCGAGCCGTCGGGGTGCTTGCACACCCCGCGCCCCTTCACCGCGACCGCGGTCTGCCGCAGTTGCTCCAGCGCGGCCTGCCCGCCGCCGTTGAGCACGTCCTGCAGCAGTCCGGCCATACGAGGCAGCCCGAGGCGGCACGGCCCGCACTGCCCGGCCGTCTCGGCGGCCAGCCACTGCGCGACCCGCAGCGACTCGCCCAGCGGGCACAGTCCCGGGTCCAGCGGGAGCAGGGCGCCCGCGCCCAGGGTGGCCTTGTGGGCCTCCAGGCTCTCGCGGGCGATGGTCACCATCGAGGCGACGCTGGGGTCGATCCAGTTGCCGTGGTAGCCGCCGACGAGCACGCCCTGCCCCGGGTTCCCGCCGCACATCTGCAGGATGTACGACATCGGCACACCCGTCGGGGTCTCCACGACCGTCTGCCGGGGCACCGAGCCGGACACCGTCAGCATGGCCGTACCGGGCTCGCCCGGGGCGCCCGCGGAGCCGAAGCGGATCGCCCCCATGCGGGCGCCGATGGCCAGTTGGGTGAAGGTCTCGGTGTTGGAGAAGAGCGTCGGCATGCCGCCGAGGCCGGACTCGCTCGCGCTCACCTTCTTGCCGGGCGGCAGGGGGAGGCCGCCGTTGGCCGCCGAGATGATGCCCGAGGACTCGCCCGACACGAAGCGCTCCGGCATGCGCACGATCCGGGCCCTCAGCTGGCGGCCCCGTTTGGTGCCCAGGCCCCGCTCGGCCAGGGCGTCGCGCACGGACTGCTCGTTGGTGTCGCGCGTGACGCTGATGACCAGTTCGCGGGCGCCGAGGATCTCGGCGCACAGCAGGGCCCCGTCCAGCATGAGGTGCGGGGCGCGGCGCAGGATGACGGCGTCCTTACGGCAGGCCGGTTCGCCCTCGCAGCCGTTGACCATCACCGCGGTCGGCGAGCCGCGCCGGCGTGCGGCCTCACCGACGGCCTTGAGCTTCTTGTAGAAGGGGAAGCCCGCCCCGCCACGGCCGCGCAGGCCCATCAGCTCGGCGAGGTCGAGCAGTTCGCCCTCGGTCATGCTCGGCATGGAACCGTGCACATTGAGGTGGGTCACCCGGTCCAGGCGCTCCACCTCGTCGAACCCCGCGGTGATCCGGGGCAGCCCGACGGTACGCACGTCGGGGAGCACATCACCCGCCCCCGGGCGAGGGGCGGGTGACCGGTCCGGTATGGCGGGAACGCTCATCGTTGTCCTTCATAGGGTCCGGGCGTGGACTGCTGCCAGGCGATCGGCTGGAGCCTGTCGGCTCCCAGCGGATCCGCGCCCTGCCTGCCGTCCGGCACCGGGGTGCCCCATGCGGGAGTGCCGTCCCAGCCGGTCTGCTGGGGTTGCTGCTGGTACGGCACCTGCGGTTGCTGCTGGTACGTCGCCTGGGGGTCGGCGGGCACCTGCGGCAGTTGCATCGTGGCGGCCGCGGGATCCATGCCGAGGGTACGGTCCGGGGCCGGGGGAGGAACAGCCGTGTACTGCTGGGCGGTGGGGAAGTTGGGCAGCGGCGGCAGCGGTTCGCTGTAGGCGCTGGCCAGGCTGGGCCCGTTCTCCTCCCGGGGCACGGCACGCCGGCGGCCGGAACCGCCCCGGGACGCGGCCCGTTCGCCGCCGAGCTTGCGGAAGGAGGCCGAGCGCTCCCGCGTCTCGGGGAAGAGCGCCTCGCCACGGGTCCTGCGGAGCCGGTAGATCAGCCCGATGGCGACACCCACCAGGCAGATCCCGTAGGCGACGATGATCCAGGACTTGGCGGAGCGGCCGGACTGCAGGCCGTGGATCAGCGCCATGCACCAGGACGCGTAGGCGGTGCTGTGCAGGATGCGCCACCGCACGGGGTGCCGGTTGGCGGCGAAGACGCTGCGCATGGCGCCCGTGGCGGCGGCCAGGATCATCAGGTAGGCGGCGAGCACGCCGAGGGCGATGAGGCCGTCCCGGCCGGTCACGCCGAGGGGGAGGAAGGCGCCGGCGGTGGTGACCCGCACCTCGACGACCTTCGTCGTCACGTGCAGGACCAGGAATCCGATAGCGGCGACGCCCAGACCGCGGTGGATGCCCTGGGTGAGCAGGCGTTCGCGGGGGCCGAGGAAGACGGTGTCGGTGGACACCAGGCCCCAGATGACGGTGCAGCTCAGGGAGACGAGGGTGAGGACGCCGGCGCCGAAGTCCAGGAACGCCCGCAGGTACGGACCCGCGGTGACGGCGAGGACGAGCAGGGCGGCGGCGGTGCCGGCGATCGCCCAGGCGCGGGGCGACCGTGCGGCGCGAAGGGCCCCGGACAGGATGTCGCTCGCCGGTATCGGGGGGGTCCGGCGACCGTCCGGGGACTGTCGGTTGGTGCGCATGCGGCAGACGCTAACTCGTACGGGTGGCCTGAACGATCGTCTTTCGACAACCCGGGATGAGGATCATTACGAACTGCTAACGTTGGTTTGTTCGGGCTCCGTTCGGCAAGGATGATCGGTCCTTCACCGGAGCGTCCGCTCTCCGGCACCATATGTCCGCATTCCGGATCGGATTGCCGTCCCAATTGCCCTTTCGTGGGCCTTCCTTGAGTCCTTCTTGGCGAACACATGTCCCTGGCATGAGCTGTTCACCGCGAGAGTGGCGTGGCGGTCCACGCGCGCTGCCGTCTCCGGCGCGCCGCCACTCCGCGCGAACTTCACACAGCAGGGGGTTTCATGAGCTCAACCCGCTCGAGAAGGCGGGCCGGCCTGGCCCTGGCAGCGACACTGCCTCTGGTCGCCGGTGCGCTGGCGATGGGCATACCCACCGCCCAGGCCGACGCACCGCACGGACGTCACAGCCTCGCCGGAAGCAAGCCGGCCTGGGCCACCGCCAAGGCCGACAAGGGCGCCACCGCCGACTCGGCCAAGGTCACCCTCCGGGTGTACCTGGCCGGCCGTGACGCCCAGGGCCTGGCCGCCTACGCCCAGGCCGTGTCCGACCCCGGTTCCGCCTCGTACGGCACGTTCCTCTCGGCGAAGCAGGCCAAGGCCCGCTTCGGCGCCTCCGCGCAGCAGATCGCGCAGACGCGGCAGTGGCTGGAGTCCTCCGGGCTGAAGGTCACCGGCGTCGACGAGCACTACCTGACCGTGACCGGCGACGTCGCCGACGCGGAGCAGGCGTTCGGCACCCAGCTCCACAACTACGCGAAGGGCGCCAAGACCTACCACGCCCCGACCGGGACCGCCTCCGTCCCCGCCTCCCTGGGCGGCGCGGTGCTCACCGTCACCGGCCTGGACAACTCCCCGCGGCGCGCGCAGCACCAGGACACGCTGCCGCCGCCCGGCGCCGTCTTCAAGAACTCCGGCCCCTTCTCCACCTACTACGGGTCGAACACGAACAAGAAGCTGCCGGTCGCCTACGGCACGCGCGCCCCGTACGCCGTCAAGGGCTACACGGGCAAGCAGTTGCGCGCCGCCTACGGCGCGGGCTCGTACAACGGCAAGGGCGTCACCGTCGCCATCACCGACGCGTTCGCGTCCCCGACGATCGTCGCCGACGCCAAGAAGTACGCCGCCCGCAACGGCGACGCGGCCTACAAGCGCGGCCAGCTCTCCCAGGTGCTGCCGGCCGACTACCGCTACACGAGCCCCGACGAGTGCGACGCCTCCGGCTGGTACGGCGAGGAGACCCTGGACGTCGAGGCGGTGCACGCGGTCGCCCCGGCCGCCGACATCACCTACGTCGGCGCCTCCTCCTGCACCGACGACGACCTGCTCGACGCGCTCGGCAAGATCGTCGACCACCGGCTCGCCGACATCGTCTCCAACTCCTGGGGCGACATCGAGAGCAACGAGACCCCGGACATCGCCGCCGCGTACGACCAGATCTTCCAGATCGGCGCGGTCGAGGGCATCGGCTTCTACTTCTCCTCCGGCGACGCGGGCGACAACGTCGCGGCGCACGGCGCGAAGCAGGTCGACACCCCGGCGAACTCCCCCTGGGTCACCTCCGTCGGCGGCACCTCGCTCGCCGTCGGCAAGGGCGACAAGTACCAGTGGGAGACCGGCTGGGGCACCCTGAAGGCCACGCTGGCCGAGGACGGCTCGAGCTGGACGGCCTTCCCCGGCGCCTACACCTCCGGCGCCGGCGGCGGCACCAGCAAGCTCTACGCGCAGCCCTTCTACCAGCGCGGCGTGGTTCCCAACTCGCTCGCGCTGGCCAACGGCGGCACGGTCAAGCAGCGCGTCGAGCCGGACATCTCGGCCGTCGCCGACCCGAACACCGGCTTCCTGGTCGGCCAGACCCAGGCCTTCCCGGACGGGTCCTTCCAGTACGGCGAGTACCGGATCGGCGGCACCTCGCTCGCCGCACCGGTGATCGCGGGCGTCCAGGCGCTGGCGCAGCAGGCCCGGCACGGCGTGCCGATCGGCTTCGCCAACCCGCTGATCTACGACCGCTACGGCACCGGCGCGTACCACGACGTGACCGACCACCCGCTGGGCCGCGGCAAGGACCTCGCGGTCGTCCGCGTGGACTACGCCAACGGCTTCGACGCGGCGGACGGCACGATCACCTCGCTCCGCAGCCTCGGCAAGGACAGCTCGCTGTCCGCGGTCGTCGGCTACGACGACGTGACCGGCGTCGGCACCCCGGCACGCGGCTACCTCGACTCGTACCGGCCGCACCACCGCTGATCAGGTCCGGAAACGGCACGGAAGGGCCCGCACCGGGGGGAACCTCGGTGCGGGCCCTTCCCGCTCTGGGGTACCCTGACCGCATGCGTGCCGTACGCCTTCTGCTTAGCAAGCCGCGCTGACCACGATCGATGTCAGTGCGGCGCCCCTCCTGTGCGAGGGGCTTTTTCGTTTCCGCAGTGAGCAGGCAGATGTCCGTACGGCGGCCGGGCCGCAGGCCGTCATGACAGCGATGGAGTACGAAGGACGATGAGCGAGACCACCCCCGCCGCGGAGGCGGCTGCGCCCCACCGCTACACGGCCGCCCTGGCCGCCGACATCGAGAGCCGCTGGCAGGACTTCTGGGACGAGCACCAGACCTTCGCCGCCCCGAACCCCACCGGTGACCTGGCCGGGGACGGCGAGCTGGCCAAGCCCAAGAAGTTCATCATGGACATGTTCCCGTATCCCTCGGGTGCGGGACTGCACGTCGGCCACCCCCTGGGCTACATCGCCACCGACGTCTTCGCCCGCTTCCAGCGGATGACCGGGCACAACGTGCTGCACACCCTGGGCTTCGACGCCTTCGGCCTGCCCGCCGAGCAGCACGCCGTGCAGACCGGCGAGCACCCTCGGGTCACCACCGAGGCGGCCATGAACAACATGAAGTCCCAGCTGCGCCGGCTGGGCCTGGGCCACGACAAGCGCCGGTCGTTCGCCACGATCGACCCGGACTACTACAAGTGGACCCAGTGGATCTTCCTGCAGATCTTCAACTCCTGGTACGACCCCCAGGCCGACCGCGCCCGCCCCATCGGCGAGCTGGTCGAGCAGTTCGAGAAGGGCGAGCGGCAGACACCCGGGGGGCGGGCGTGGGCCGAGCTGAGCCCCGCCGAGCGTGACGCCGTCCTGGGCGATTACCGCCTGGCGTACGCCTCGGAGTCCCCGGTCAACTGGTGCCCCGGCCTGGGCACCGTGCTGGCCAACGAGGAGGTCACCGCCGACGGCCGCTCCGAGCGCGGGAACTTCCCCGTCTTCAAGGCCAAGCTGCGCCAGTGGATGATGCGCATCACCGCCTACGCGGACCGCCTGCTGGCCGACCTGGACGCCCTGGACTGGCCCGAGGCGATCAAGCTGCAGCAGCGCAACTGGATCGGGCGCTCCGAGGGCGCCAAGGTCGACTTCGCGGTCGAGGGCCACGGCGAGAGCCCGATCACCGTCTTCACCACGCGTCCGGACACCCTGTTCGGCGCCACCTACATGGTGCTGGCCCCCGAGCACCCGCTGGTCGACACCGTGGTGCCGGCCGCCTGGCCGGAGGGCACCAAGGACGCCTGGACCGGCGGCGCGGCCACCCCGGCCGAGGCCGTCGCGGAGTACCGCAAGCAGGCCCAGTCCAAGTCGGACGTCGAGCGGCAGACCGAAGGCAAGAACAAGACCGGCGTCTTCAGCGGCGCGTACGCCGTGAACCCGCTGACCGGCACCCGCGTCCCGGTCTTCGTCGCCGACTACGTCCTGATGGGCTACGGCACCGGCGCCATCATGGCCGTCCCCGGGCAGGACGAGCGCGACTGGGAGTTCGCCACCGTCTTCGAGCTGCCCATCATCCGCACCGTCCGGCCGCCCGAGGGCTGGGAGGGCGAGGCGTACACCGGCCAGGGCCCGGCGATCAACTCCGCCAATGACGAGATCGACCTGAACGGCCTGGAGGTCGCCGACGCCAAGCGCAAGGTCATCGCGTACCTGGAGCAGCGCGGCATCGGCGAGGGCACCATCAACTTCCGCCTGCGCGACTGGCTGTTCAGCCGCCAGCGGTACTGGGGCGAGCCCTTCCCGATCGTCTACGACGAGGACGGCGTCGCCCACGCCCTGCCCGAGTCGATGCTGCCGCTGGAACTGCCCGAGGTCGAGGACTACTCCCCGCGCACCTTCGAACCGGACGACGCGGACACCGAGCCGGAGACCCCGCTGTCCCGCAACGCGGAGTGGGTCCACGTCGAGCTGGACCTGGGTGACGGCCGCGGCGTGCGCCGCTACCGCCGCGAGACCAACACCATGCCCAACTGGGCCGGTTCCTGCTGGTACGAGCTGCGCTACCTGGACCCGCACAACGACCTGAAGCTGGTCGACCCCGAGATCGAGCAGTACTGGATGGGGCCGCGCGAGGGTCAGCCGCACGGCGGCGTCGACCTGTACGTCGGTGGCGCCGAGCACGCGGTGCTGCACCTGCTGTACGCGCGCTTCTGGTCCAAGGTGCTGTTCGACCTGGGCCACGTGTCGTCGGTGGAGCCGTTCCACAAGCTGTTCAACCAGGGCATGATCCAGGCCTACGTCTACCGCGACGGCCGCGGCTTCCCCGTCCCGGCGGCCGAGGTCGAGGAGCGCGACGGCGGCTGGTGGTACGGCGGCGAGCAGGTCAAGCGCGAGCTGGGCAAGATGGGCAAGTCCCTGAAGAACGCCGTCACCCCGGACGAGATCGCCGCCGAGTACGGCGCCGACACCCTGCGCCTGTACGAGATGGCGATGGGCCCGCTGGACGTCTCCCGGCCCTGGGACACCCGCGCGGTCGTCGGCCAGTACCGGCTGCTGCAGCGGCTGTGGCGCAACGTCGTGGACGAGACGACCGGCGAGGTCACGGTGACCGGCGCCGAGCCGGACGAGGACACCCTGCGCGCCCTGCACAAGGCGATCGACGGCGTCCGCCAGGACCTGGAGGGCCTGCGCTTCAACACCGCCATCGCCAAGATCACCGAGCTGAACAACCACCTGACCAAGGCGGGCGGTCCGGTGCCGCGCTCGGTCGCCGAGCCGCTGGTGCTGCTGATCGCGCCGCTGGCCCCGCACATCGCCGAGGAGCTGTGGCGGCGGCTGGGGCACGAGGGCTCCCTGGCGCACGAGGACCTGCCGGTGGCCGACCCGGCGTACGTGGTGGACGAGACCGTCACCTGCGTCGTCCAGATCAAGGGCAAGATCAAGGCCCGTCTGGAGGTGCCGCCGACGATCTCCGACGCCGACCTGGAGGCCCAGGCCCTGGCCGACCCTGCGGTCGTGGCCGCGCTGGACGGCGCAGGGGTCCGCAAGGTGATCGTGCGGGCGCCGAAGCTGGTGAACATCGTCCCCGCGTGATGGCCTGAGCGCCTGATGCGCGGCTGATCGTCCGGCCGGAGCAGGCCGGAGCAGGCCGGAGCAGGCCGGAGCAGGCCGGAGCAGGCCGGAGCAGGCCGGAGCAGGCCGGAGCAGGTCGGCGCACTCGGTGTAAGGGGCGGGTGGGGGTTCTCCCGGAACCCTCGCCCGCCCCCGTCCGTTTACGGTGGGCATACAACCGATCGAGCAGATCGGGCCGGTCGGACGGACCGGGCCGACCGGGCAGAGGAGCCGCCGTGGATGTCGCCGTCGCCGTGATCCTGCTGCTCTTCGCCTCCTTCGTGGCGCTCGGTGTCGTCGCCGCGGTCAAGACGGCGCGGGCGGTCAAGCGCGGGGTGGAGCGCACCAGCATCGAGGCCCGCCGCGTGGTCGAGGACACCGGCCTGAAGGCCCGCCGGTACAGCAGGCCCGGGCCCGCCGGGAAGCTCGCCGAGCTGCGCCTGGCGCTGCGTACGTCCGTCACGAGCACGGAAGCGGCACTGGAGGGGCAGGCCGCCGTCGACCCGTCGCTGAGCGAGGCCGTGGCGCTGCTCGCCAGGCTGAGCTCCCACGCCCGGGAGCTCGACGCGGAGCTGCGGCTGCTGGAGCGCGAGCCCGACCGCACCCGCATCGCGGCCCGGATCGGCGAGCTGGAGGAGCGCACGCGGCGCATCACCCACTCCGCGGATTCGCTGCGCTGGGCCGCCCAGGACCGGGCCCGTCGCTTCGCCGACGACGACCTCGCGGCGCTGGGCCGCGACATCGACCTGGAGGCCGGGGCGTTGCGGCACTGGGCGCCCTCGGCGCTGCCGGAGCCGGAACCGGAACCGCGCACTCAGCCGGGGACGCGGCGCGGGCGGATGCCCGAGCCGGGCACCGGACAGCCGCCCAAGGCGCTGTGAGGGGCCGGGCGGGGCCGGGACGGGCCGCGGGGACGTTCACCGGGGTTCACCTCGACGGAGCCGTACTGTCGCCCGGCCTTCGGCGCGGGTAACCTCCCGCACATGTCGTCCCATGTCGCTATCGTCACCGATTCCACGGCCTACCTGCCGCAGGAGGCCCTGACCCGGCACCGGATCACCGTGGTCCCCCTGGCGGTGGTGATCGGCGACGAAGCGCTGGAAGAGGGCACCGAGGTGTCGGCGCCCGCGGTCGCCCGCGCCCTGCAACGCCGCAAGCCCGTCACCACGTCGCGGCCGAGCCCCGAGGAATTCGCCGCCGCCTACCGCACGGTGGCGGAGGCGGGCGCGACCGAGATCGTCTCCCTGCACCTGTCGGCGGAGTTCTCCGGCACCTACGACGCCGCGCTGCTCGCGGGGGCGGACGCGCCCGTCCCGGTGCGCGTCGTGGACACCGCGATGGTCGCCATGGCCCTCGGGTTCCCGGTGCTGAGCGCCGCCGAGGCGGCGGAGGCGGGCGGCTCCGCGGACGAGATCGTGGCGGCGGCGGAGAAGCGGGCGTCGGACACGTCGGCGTACTTCTACGTGGACACCCTGGACTACCTGCGCCGGGGCGGACGCATCGGCGCGGCGCAGGCGCTGCTCGGGTCGGCGCTCGCGGTGAAGCCGCTGCTGCAGCTGGACGAGGGCCGCATCCAGCTGCTGGAGAAGGTGCGTACGGCCTCCAAGGCGCTGGCGCGGCTCGAGGAGATCGTCGTCGAACGGGCGGGCACCCGTCCGGTGGACATCGCCGTCCACCACCTGGCCGCCGCGGACCGCGCGTCCGCCCTGGCGGAGCGGCTGCGGGCGCGGGTCCCCGGGCTCAACACCCTCGTCCTCAGCGAGGTCGGGGCGGTGATCGGCGCCCACACGGGGCCCGGGCTGCTGGGGGCGGTCGTCTCCCCGCTGTGACCTCCTTCGAGTGACGGGGTTATCCACAACCTCTGGACGATCCACAGGACTTGAGCAAGATCATCTCGTTGGCGCCGGTCCGCCTACCGTCCCTGACATGGGATCGACCACCGCAACTCCTCGCCACCGCAGGCACCCGTCCGCACGCGTGCCCGCACCCGGGCCCGCCGCCGGCGCGGTCCGGGAACGGGCCGCCGCCCTCTTCGACCGTCCGCCGACCCGTCCCGCGCCACGGGGTGGGGCGGGCGCGGCGGCTCCGGATCCACCGGAACGACCGGATGGGCCGGAGCGGTTGGCCGTGCCGGAACGAGCGGCTGCGCCGGGGGCGCCGGATCCGCCGGGGCGCCGCGCCGCGGGCGCCTGGCGCCTGGCGCTCACCGAGCGCCTCCCCACCTGGCTCTCCGTCCGCTGCGGCATCGAGGCGAAGACGGCGGCCGCCCTGGCCCTCGTCCTCCTCGTCGCCCTCGCCTTCGCGGTGCACCACTTCTGGACCGGCCGGCCGCGCACCGTGGCGGTGCCGCCGGTCGCCGCGGCGCTGCCCGCCGCGGCCGAGGCCCCCGTCGCCGCGCGGGCTTCCGCGGCGGCCGGGCCACGGGCGCCGAGCCCCGCGCCCGGGGCGAAGCCGGTGCTGGTCGTGGACGTCGCCGGCAAGGTCAGGAGGCCGGGGTTGCGCCGGCTGCCCGCGGGGGCCCGCGTGGCGGACGCCGTGGACGCCGCCGGGGGAGCGCTGCCCGGTACGGACACCAGCGCCCTGAACCTGGCCCGCCTGCTGGCCGACGGGGAGCAGATCGTCGTGGGCCGTGCCGCCCCGCAACCGGCCACCGGGGTCCAGTCAACCGCCGCGGCGAGCGGTCCGGTCAGCCTCAGCGCCGCCACCGCCGAGCAGCTGGACGCCCTGCCCGGTGTGGGGCCGGTGCTCGCCCGGCACATCATCGACTACCGCGGCCGGCACGGCGGTTTCACCTCCGTCGAGCAGCTGCGTGACGTCAACGGCATCGGGGACCGCCGGTTCTCCGATCTCAAGCCGCTGGTCACCCCGTGAGCGCGCCCCGCCCGGCGGTGCACGCGGCGGCCGCCTCACCCCGGGGCGCGTCGAACCCGCGCCAGGAGGGCCCGCCGGACCTCCGTCTGGTGGCCCCGGCCCTCGCGGCCTGGCTCGCCGCGGGCGTCGCCCTCGCGGCGCCCGGGCGAGCCGTGGTGGGGGCGTGCGCGCTGGTCGTCCTGGTGGCGCTCGCGTCGTGCGTACGCCGGTGGACGTCGGTCGCCACCGTGGCGCTCTGCGCTGCGGCGTCCGCGGCCGTGGCGGGACTGCACTCCGCTGACCTGCACCGTGGCCCGGTGCCCGCCCTGGCGGCCGAACACGCGCATGCGAGGGTGGAGTTGAGGCTGACGGCGGATCCCCGGCTGATCCGCCCGCAGGTGCGTGGGGCCGTCCGGGCGCCGGAAGCGGTGCTGGTGGAGGCCGAGGCCGTACGCGTGACGGCGAGCGGCACGAGGACCGCTGTCCGTACACCGGTCCTGCTCATCGCCCGGCAACCCGCCCGTACGTGGCTGACGTTGCTGCCCGGCACGCGCGTCGAGGCGGAGGCCCGGCTCGCCCCGGCGGCGGGGCCGGGCGACCGGATCGCCGCGGTGCTGTCGGTGCGAGGGCCGCCGCGCGTCGTGGGGCTGCCCGGCCGTGCGCAACGTGTGGCCGGCGGACTCCGCGCGGGGCTGCGCGAGGCCACCGAGGGCCTGCCGCCCGACGCCCGTGCCCTCCTTCCCGGGCTGGTCGTCGGGGACACCTCCCGTATCCCGGTGGAGTTGCACGACGCGTTCGAGGCCACCGACCTGACCCATCTGACCGCGGTCAGCGGTTCCAACCTCTCGCTGGTGCTGATCCTGCTGATCGGTCCGCCCGGTCTCGCGCTGCGCGCCGAGCGCGGCGGCCTGGCTCCGCGGCTGGCCCTTCCGCTCCGCGTGACGGCCGTGCTCGGGGGAGTGCTCACCGTGGCCTTCGTCGTCGTGTGCCGGCCGGACCCGAGCGTGCTGCGCGCGGCCGCCTGCGGGCTGATCACCCTGCTGGCCATCGGCACGGGCCGCCGCCGCAGCCTGCTGCCCGCGCTGTGCGGGGCCGCCCTGCTGCTGCTCCTCCACGATCCCTGGCTCGCCCGCTCGTACGGCTTCGCGCTGTCCGTGCTGGCCACCGGCGCGCTCCTGGTCCTCGCCCCGCGCTGGAGCACCGCCCTGCGGCACCGGCGGGTGCCACCGCGCCTCGCGGAGGTCCTGGCCGCGGCGGCCGCCGCGCAGGCGGTGTGCGCCCCCGTGGTGGCGGTGCTGGCCGCCCACGTCAGCCTGGTCGCCGTCCCCTGCAACCTGCTGGCGGAACTCGCGGTGGGCCCCGCCACCGTCCTCGGCTTCGCCGCCCTGGCCGCGGCGCCCTTCGCCATGCCCGTCGCCAAGGCACTCGCCTGGGTCGCGGGCTGGCCCGCCGGCTGGATCGCTGCGGTGGCCCGGCGCGGTGCCGCCCTGCCCGGGGCGACGCTCGACTGGCCCGGCACCTGGGCGGGCGCCCTGCTGCTGGCGGCCGTCACCGTGGTGGTGGTCGCGGCGGGGCGCCGCATCCTGCGCCGTCCCTGGCTGTGCGCGGCCGCCGCGCTGCTGCTCGTGCTGGCCGTCGTACGTCCCGCGCCGCTGCCCCGCTCGGTGACCGGCTGGCCGCCGCCGGCCTGGCGGCTGGTGGCCTGCGACGTCGGCCAGGGCGACGCGCTGGTGCTCTCCGCGGGCGACGGCGCCGCCGTCGTGGTGGACACCGGCCCGGAGCCCCGCCTCGTCGACCGGTGCCTGCGCTCGCTCGGGGTCACCGCGATCCCGCTGCTCGTCCTCACGCACTTCCACGCCGACCATGTCGCCGGCCTCCCCGGGGTCCTGCGCGGCCGTGCCGTGGGCGCCATCGAGACCACCACCCTCGACGAACCTTCCGACCAGGCCGCCTTCGTACGCCGTCAGGCGGCCGCCGCCCGCGTTCCCCTGCTGCGCGCGACACCCGGGGAGCGCCGCCGCCTGGGCCCCCTCGACTGGCGTGTGCTGTGGCCCGCCGCGCCCTCCCTGCTCGCGGGCGCCGAGGGTGCCGATCTGGGCGGCACCAATCCCAACGACGCCAGCGTCACCCTGCTGGTCCGCACCGCAGGGCTCACCGTGCTCCTCCTCGGCGACCTGGAGCCCGCGGCCCAGCACGCGCTCCTGACCGCTGCCCCGGACCTCCCGCGCGTCGACGTCCTGAAGGTCGCCCACCACGGTTCCGCCTACCAGGACCCGGCGCTGCTGGTCCGCATCCGGCCCCGTCTCGCGCTCGTCAGCTGCGGGGCCGGGAACCCGTACGGACATCCGTCGCCCCGGACCCTCGCCGCGCTGCGCGCCCAGGGCACCACGGTTTTGCGCACCGACCGGGACGGCCCGGTCGCCGTCCTGGGCGACCGGGAGGACCTGCGGGCCGCCGCGACCGGTCCGTCGCCCGCCGCGGCGCGGGCCGTCCGGGGACGGCGAAGGGCCCGCACCGGTGCACGACCGGTACGGGCCCCACGGGTGCCGGGGACGGGCGGCTCAGGCGTCCTCCAGGCCCATCTCCTCCTCGGGCACGGAGATCACCCAGCGGGTGCTCTGCCGCGGCCGGAGGTAGAAGAGCCAGTAGGCCAGCGAGGCGGCGACGATCACACCGGTGATCACCAGGTCCTGCGCGGTCTGCTGGGTCAGCACGTACGCCAGCACGACGACCAGCAGCAGCGGTATCGCGGGCCACAGCGGCATGCGCCAGGCCGCACGCTCCTTGTGCCCGGCGCGGCGCGAGCCGAGGGCCGCGAGAGCGACGACGACGTACATCGCGGCGACCGCCACGCCGGTGACGCCGCTCAGCGTCTCCACCGGCACGAAGCACAGCACCGCGCCCGGCACGCCCACCGCGAGCGTGGCGATCCACGGGGCGCCGAACCGCTTGCTCAGCGTGCCGAAGGCCTTGTTGACCGGGGCCGGCCAGGCGCGGTCCCGCGCGGAGGCGTACAGCACCCGGGAGTTCTGGATGACCATCACGATGCCCGCGTTGATGATGGCCAGCGCGATGCAGAGGCTGATGAAGGTGCCGACCGCCGAGTTGCTCCAGCCCCGCACGAGCGCCGAGAGGTCGCCCGCCATCAGGGAGTTCATGTCGGGCGCGCCCAGCGTGATCGCGATCGTCGGCACGATCACCACCAGGGCGCCGATGCCGAGCGTCCACAGCACGGTCCGGGAGACCGTGCGCCGCGGGTTCTCCATCTCCTCGGACAGGTACACGGCCGTGCTGAAGCCCTGCAGCACGAAGAGCGCGATCGCCAGCCCCGCGATGATCGTCCCCGCCGTGACCGCCGACCCCACCCCGTGCCCGGCCTCCGTCACCGGGTGGATCAGCACCGAGGCCGACCGCGAGCTGTGGGAGAACCCGAGGAAGGCCACGACCGCCGCCGCGACGACCTCCAGGACCAGGAAGATGCCGGTGATCCAGGCATTGGCCCGCAGGTCCAGCAGGCCCATGACGGTGGCCAGCAGCATGACGGCGGCGCCCGCGATCTTCGGGTCGATCTGCATGATCGGCGCCAGGTACTCGCCCGTGCCGAGCGCGATGATCGGCGGCACGATCATCACGACGATCAGGGACAGCACGAACACGATCCACCCGGCCAGCCGCCCGATGAGCGTGCCGACCATCGCGTACTCGCCGCCCGCGCTCGGTATCAGCGTCCCGAGCTCCGAATAGCAGAAGGCCACCGCGATGCAGAGGACCGCCGCGATCACGATGGTCAGCGCCGTCCCGGTTCCCAGGTCGGCGAAGAGCGGGGGCACGATGACGAACAGCGAGGAGGCCGGGGTCAGGCACGACAGCGTCAGAAGCGTTCCGCCGACCACGCCGATCGACCTCTTGAGCGACTTCGGGGCCTCGATGGGCGGGGCCAGCGGCGAGTGCGGGGCCGTCGGCGGGTGGAGCGTGTCGGTCATGCGCGCATCCGATCGGGTCGGGCTCGAGGGGGCTACCGCCTCCGGTCCAGGGAAACATGAAACGGAATATTCATCTCCGCTTCCGAGGATGAAACCGCGCGCGTCAAGCCCCCGTCAAGAGTCTCCGGACAACGAAATCCGAAGATCAACCAGCCCATGTCCGACGTAAAACCGGCAACTTAAGGCCTGTCACTGTGTATATCGCCGATTGGTGATCAGAATAGCCACGCCCCTTCCTTCATCAGGTCCCGGTCCCGCATCTCCGGCAGCGTCCCCAGGCCTGCACCCATTGCGGCCGGATCGCGTAGAACGCGTACGAAGGTCCGTCACCGCGGGGATCCCACTCGGCCTTCGCCGCGAAGGAGTCAGCGACACCGTCCGGCAGCCGTGCGAAGTCCACGACCCGTGCCGTGCCGTCGATGAGCACCAGATCCCTGGTGTGACCCAGGCTCAGCCGCACCCGTCCCGAGGACTCCAGGCTCCTCCCGGTGGGATTCGTCCTGCGCGTGGCGAGCCACAACTCCTCCCCGTCCCACCAGAACGACAGAGGGACGAGGCACGGCACCTCGCGCGCGTCCGCCGTCGCCACCCACACGTCGCCGCCGTCCCTGAGCCGGCCCATCGCCGCGGCGTGCCGCTCGCGCAGTGTTCGCGTCATGCCGTGAAGCCAGCCGGGTCTGGCGTGATCGTCGCCGGTTCCCCAAGACTGACGCCATGGACGCTTCCCAGGCCGACGCCTACCTCCGCCGCATCGGCGCCGCGCGCCCCGAACGCCCCGACGCGGCGGCTCTGCGCGAGCTGCACGTGCGCCATCTCGTCGCCGTGCCCTTCGAGAACCTCTCCATCCACCTCGGGGAAGGCGTCTATCTGGACCCCGAGGTCCTCCACGACAAGATCGTGACCGCTCGCCGCGGCGGCTTCTGCTACGAGGTCAACGGCGCCTTCGGCGCCCTGCTCGCCGCCCTGGGCTACGACGTCACGCTCTACGCAGCCCGTTCCGTCAACGGCCCGCGCCTCGGCATCCCCTTCGACCACATGGCGCTCCGCGTCCGCACCTGTGACGGTCTCACCCTCCTCGCGGACGTCGGCTTCGGTCGCCATGCGCACCTCCCCCTCGACCTCACCCCCGGCGTCGACCAGAAGGACCCCGGCGGCGTCTTCCGCTTCACCCCGGCCCCGTACGGCGACCTAGACCTCCACCACGACGGCGAGCCGGTCTTCCGCCTCGAACCCCGCCCCCGGGAACTCGCCGACTTCGAGGTCGGCTCCTGGTACCAGCAGACCTCGCCGCACTCCCACTTCACGCGGTCCCTGGTCTGCTCCCGTCTGACCGAGGACGGCGGGAGGCTGACCCTCTCCGGCCGCACGCTCATCACCACCGCTCCGGACGGCATCCGCCGGGAAGAGGCCCTGGACGGCGACGCCGCCGTCCTCGCCGCCTACCGCGAGCGCTTCGGCCTCGTCCTGGACCGGGTTCCCGAGGTAAAGTAAGACTCAATCTACGTAAGATCGGGTCTACCTTTCCACCCGCCTTCCCAGCCAGCCACGGGGGCCGACGCCGATGGAGTTCACCGGCCGCACAGCCGACCTCGAGCACCTCACCGACCTGCTGCGCCGGGTCACCGACGGTACGGCCGCCACCCGCGGCCAAGCCGTGATCGTGACGGGCCGGCGCCGGGTGGGGAAGTCCCGCCTGATCCAGGAGTTCTGCGACCGCTCCGGGGTGCCGTACGTCGTCTTCCAGGCCACCCGCGGCCGGAACCCCGCGGCCGAACGGGCGGACTTCGCCACGGCCCTCGCCCACTCCGGCCTGCCCGGCGCCGACCTCGTCGCCGGCCTCCGGACCGGCGACTGGAACCAGGCGCTGCGCTCGCTCGCCCTCGCCGTCCCCGACACCACGCCGAGCATCGCCGTGATCGACGAGGTGCCCTGGCTGGTGGAGCAGGACCCCGAGTTCGAGGGGGCCCTGCAGACCGTCTGGGACCGCCACCTGTCCGCCAAGCCCGTCCTGCTGGTGCTGGTCGGCAGCGACATGTCGGTGATGGAGGCGCTCCAGACCTACGGCCGCCCCTTCTACGGCCGCGGCACCAAGATGACCGTCCGCCCGCTCCACCTCGCCGACGTGCAGTCCATGACCGGTCTCGGCGCCGCCGATGCGGTGGACGCCCTCCTGATCACCGGCGGCTTCCCGGAGATCGTCCAGTCGTGGCGGCCCGGCACCTCCCGCACCGCGTTCCTGCGCGGGGCCTTCTCCACCCCGCTCTCCCCGCTCCTCGTCGCGGGGGAGCTCTCCCTGCTCGGCGAGTTCCCCGAGGCCTCCCACTCCCGTGCCGTCCTGGAGGCCGTCGGCAGCGGCGAACGCACCTTCTCCTCCATCGCGGCCCGCACCGGGGGCGCCCACCCGCTCCCCTCGGGCACCCTGTCGCCCCTGCTCGGCACCCTCCTGACCAAGCGCGTGCTCGCCGCCGACCTCCCCCTGTCGGCCAAGGCCGACACCAAGAACAAGCGCTACCGCATCGCCGACCCCTACCTGCGCTTCTGGCTCGCCTTCGTGGACCGCGCCCTCCCCCTGATCGAACGCGGCCGGGGCGACCTCGCCCTGGAACGCTTCGAGCGGTCCTGGTCCACCTGGCGCGGCCGCGCGGTCGAGCCCGTCGTCCGCGCGTCCCTGCTCAGGCTGCTCCCCGACGAGGCCTGGCCCCGCACCGAGGCCGTCGGCGGCTGGTGGAACCGCCAGAACAACCCCGAGGTCGACCTCGTCGGCGCCGACCGCGAACCGGTGGCCACGCAGGTCCACTTCGTGGGCTCCGTCAAGTGGTTCGACACCCACCCCTTCGGCCGCCACGAATACGAAGCCCTCGTCCGCGACGTGACCGCAGTCCCCGGCGCGACCCCCGCCACCCCCCTCGTCGCCGTCTCGCGCAGCGGTGTCACCCCCGGCCTCCCCCTGGCCGCCCACTGGGGCCCCGAGGACCTGGTCCGCGCCTGGCGCGGCTGAACCGTCCGCCGCGGCTCAGGGCACCACCGCCGTCGCGGTGACCTCCACCAGCTGGCCGGCGTACCCGAGGCAGCCGACCCCGAGCAGCGTCGACGTGTGGGGCCCCTCGCCCAGCCCCGAGGCCCGGACGACCTCCCAGACCCGCGACAGTTCGGCGGGTTCGGTGCCCACGACGTACACGGTGGAGGCGACCACGTGCTCCAGGCCGCTGCCCACGGCCCGCAGCGCCTCGTCGAGATTGGCGACGACCTGGCGCGCCTGGGCGACGGGATCGCCGGGCCCCACCAGGGTGCCCTCCGCGTCGAGCGGTACGGAGCCCGCCATGAAGGCGAGCCGCTGCCCGGCCTCGACGACCGCGGCGTGCGCGTAACCGGGCGGCGGGAACAAGGTCGGGACGATCATGCGGTGCACCACGGGACCTCCTGGCTGGGAGCGGCTGACCCCGCGATCCTGCAGAGCCGCGGGCACGGACGTCACCCGGTTTTCCCGCACCCGGTGGCATCCGCCCGCCGCCGGGCCGAGAGTTCGCTGAGAAGTGCAACCGCCGTGTCACGGCTTGCCCATGGCTCCGTCTCGGTGCGCATGAAGGGGCGGGGGCCGTGGCAGGTTGACGGCATGACCATCATCGGCTGGATCGTACTGGGCCTGATCGCGGGCGCCATCGCGAAGATACTGCTGCCCGGGAAGGACCCGGGCGGACTGGTCGGGACGACGCTGATCGGCATCGCGGGCGCGGTGGTGGGCGGCTGGATCTCGGCGAAGTTCCTCGACCACCCCATCACCAAGGACTTCTACGACCTGCCCACGTGGGGCGCGGCCATAGGCGGCGCGCTCGCCCTCCTGATCATCTACCGCATCCTGTTCGGGGACTCCCGCCGCTGACCGCGGTCGCGGGGAGCAGTTGCACGTCCTCCCGGCGCACCGACAGGGCCTGCGAACGGCGCGGGTCCCACAGCCAGATCCAGTCCCCGGAGGCGCCGAAGGACAGGACGGCGTGGCCGGCCGGAACCGGGCCGTTCTCCACGGGGACGGGGCCCTCGCCGACGGGCACCACGCACATCAGGGTGCCGTGCAGCCCGAAGTACGTCGCCGGGACGTGCCCCCGCCCGGCGGCGGACGCCGCATCGCGGGCGGCCCGGTCCGCGTCGTGGGCGCCGGCGACGAGCGTGGTGGCCGCGAAGGCGGCCGACAGGAGCACGGTCACGGTGACCAGGGCGAGGCCCAGCGGTTCGGCGGCTGCCGCGTACGGCCACAGGTCCCCGGTGGAGCGGACCGAGCCGGACGGGATGCCGAACCGGTCGAGGTAGAACGCCTGCATCAGCCGCCCGAGCCAGGTCACCAGCGACCACCCCACGGGCAGGGCGAGCGGCACCAGCCAGACCGCGTTCCGTGAGAACCACGAGTCGCGCAGGGCGAAGTGGACCCCCGGCGCGCACAGGAGGGCCACCGCCGCCACGGGCCACCACGGGAGTTCCGCGTCCGCCCCGGAGGCCGTCCAGCCCAGCAGCGCCGCCGCGGCGGCGGCGGCCACGCCGGGCAGCGTCCGCACCCGGAGCGCGGTACGGTGCGTCCCGGTGGCCGCCGGGACGTCCGTCTCGGGCGGTGCGGGCCGCAGTTCGTGGGTGTCCGGTGTGAACGCGCTTCCACCGAGAGGACGTTCCGCGAGCTCCCGCTCGACGGCCTCCCGGGTGAGCCCGGACGGCAGCCGCAGCAGCCGGTGCGCGCCGCGCCCGCCGCATGCCGCCCACCACCGTGCGAGCCGGTCGCGCCCTCCGCCGCCCGCGCCGGGACGGCGGATCACGCGGTACTCGGTCCGCGGATCGTCCGGCCGCAGCAGCAGCGCCGCGTCCCGGACCCACAGGCCGAGCTGATGGGTCCTCGCCAGGCGTTCCACGGCCCCGCACGCCGCCTTCTCGGCCCGCCAGCGGGAGCCGTTCAGCCGTACCTCGACGACGAGCGCGACGCGGCTGCCGCCCGCGGTGGCGGGGGCGTCCTCACGGCCCGCGCGGCGCACCGCCCACCCCCGCGCCTCCATCAGTCCCTGGGCGAGGGCGAGCTCGTCGGGCTCGTCGACGGCCTCGACCAGGAGACGTACGCGCTGGTTGAACGGGACCGCGGGGAGCGCCCCGGCCACCCCGGGGCGCTCCGCCCCCGGTTCCTGCGGGCGACGGCGCTGGGCGGGAACGCGCAGCGGCACGGCCTAGTCCTCCTCCAGCCAGCCCTCGAACTCCTCCGCCAGTTCGTTCAGCGCGGCGGGGTCGAGTTCCTCGTCCTCGTCGTTGATGAGCAGGAGCCACTGGGCGTCCTCGGCGTCGTCCTCGCCGGCGAGGGCGTCACGGAGGAGCTGGGGGCGGGCGGGCAGGTCGAAGCGCTCGGTGGCTTCGTCGGCGGCCTCCTCCGCGGCATCGCGGTCGGGGAGGACGAGCACATGTCTGACGTCGGTCACCGGGACATTGTGTCGGACCCGCGTGGGATGCTGGACGGCGATGGCCAGGAACAGTACGACAGACAGCCCGCTCGCCCCCGTGACGATCGCGGTGGGGCAGGAGGACCTGCTCCTCGACCGCGCGGTACGGGAGGTCGTGCTGGCGGCGCGGGCCGCCGACGCCGACACCGATGTGCGCGACCTCACCCCGGACGCGCTCCAGCCGGGCACGCTGGCGGAGCTCACCAGCCCCTCGCTCTTCGCCGAGCGCAAGGTCGTGGTCGTACGGAACGCGCACGACCTGTCCGCGGACACCATCAAGGACGTCAAGGCCTATCTGGACGCCCCCGCCGAGGAGATCACGCTCGTCCTGCTGCACGCGGGCGGCGCCAAGGGCAAGGGTCTGCTCGACGCGGCCCGCAAGGCCGGGGCGCGCGAGGTGGCCTGCCCGAAGATGACCAAGCCGGCCGACCGGCTGGCCTTCGTCCGGCAGGAGTTCCGCGCGCTGGGGCGGTCCGCGACCCCCGAGGCCTGCCAGGCCCTGGTGGACGCCATCGGCAGCGACCTGCGGGAGTTGGCGAGCGCCTGCGCCCAGCTCGCCGCCGACGTGGAAGGCGCGATCGACGCGGCCGTGGTCGCCCGCTACTACACGGGCCGTGCCGAGGCCACCGGCTTCGAGGTCGCCGACCTCGCGGTGACCGGCCGCGCCGCCGAGGCACTGGAGCGGCTGCGCTGGGCGATCGCGGTCGGCCAGCCGCTGCCCGGCATCACGTTCGCGCTCGCCTCGGGCGTCCGGGCCATCGGCAAGCTCGCCTCCGCCCCGCGCGGGGCGCGCCCCGCGGACCTGGCGCGGGAGCTGGGCATGCCGCCGTGGAAGATCGACCGCGTCCGGCAGCAGATGCGCGGCTGGTCAGGGGACGGTGTCTCCGCCGCCCTGCGCGCGGTCGCCGAGGCCGACGCCGCGGTCAAGGGCGGCGGTGCGGACCCGGCCTACGCCCTGGAGAAGGCGGTCGTCGCCGTGGCCCGGGCCGCGCGGGCCCGCTGAGGGCCGCAGCCGGAACCGGACGTGCCGAAAGGCCCCGTACCGGGAGGTACGGGGCCCTTCGGGGGCCGCACCCGCGTGGCGAACGCAGGCCGCGTGCGGCCGGAACATCAAGGGTGCCGGTGGAGGAGCGGGTGAGAGGGACCGCTGTGTCCGTCACCGGCGGGTACTGCTGCGGGAAGGCTCAGCCCTGGAGGCCGGCGACCTTGAGAGCCAGCGCCGACTTCTTGTTGGCGGCCTGGTTCTTGTGGATGACGCCCTTGCTCACGGCCTTGTCGAGCTTCTTGGAGGCGAGACGCGCGGCCTCGGTCGCCTTCTCGACGTCGCCGGTGGCCACGGCCTCACGGGTGCGACGGATGGCGGTCTTGAGCTCGGACTTGACGGCCTTGTTGCGCAGGCGCGCCTTCTCGTTGGTCTTGTTGCGCTTGATCTGGGACTTGATGTTCGCCACGAAAGAGCCTTTTCAGGTTTGGTCTGATGGGGTCCGCGCCTCGGGTAAGAGGGCACGAGGCGCGACTGCCCAGGTTAGCAGTCGGCCGCCGCGCCGCCCAAACCGGTGGCCCGTGGCGGGTCCCGCGGCTCCTCCCGCACCGCCCGGCACGGCCGTGGGCCCCGGCCATGGGACTATGGGAGCCATACGTATCGATCCGACCAGAGGCGACAGGCGCCTCAAGAGACAGGACCCTGCGTGCCCGCGACCCCTTCGAACGTGCCGGAGCCGAGCCGTACCGACCCGGCGCTGATCCGCAATTTCTGCATCATCGCGCACATCGACCACGGCAAGTCGACCCTTGCCGACCGGATGCTCCAGCTGACCGGTGTGGTGGATCAGCGGCAGATGCGCGCCCAATACCTCGACCGCATGGACATCGAGCGCGAGCGCGGCATCACGATCAAGTCCCAGGCGGTCCGTCTGCCCTGGGCGCCCACCGCGGGCGCCGATGAGGGGAAGACCCACATCCTGAACATGATCGACACCCCGGGGCACGTGGACTTCACCTATGAGGTCTCCCGGTCGCTCGCGGCCTGTGAGGGCACCATCCTGCTGGTCGACGCCGCCCAGGGCATCGAGGCGCAGACACTGGCCAACCTCTACCTGGCGATGGAGAACGACCTCACCATCGTCCCGGTGCTGAACAAGATCGACCTGCCGGCCGCGCAGCCCGAGAAGTTCGCCGAGGAGCTGGCCAACCTCATCGGCTGCGACCCCTCCGAGGTGCTGCGGGTCTCCGCCAAGACCGGACTCGGCGTCGAGGCGCTGCTGGACCGCGTGGTGGAGACCGTCCCGGCCCCGGTCGGTGTCGCCGACGCGCCCGCCCGTGCGATGATCTTCGACTCCGTGTACGACTCCTACCGCGGTGTCGTCACCTACGTCCGGGTCGTCGACGGTCAGCTCAACAAGCGCGAGCGCATCAGGATGATGTCCACCGGCGCGACCCACGAGCTGCTGGAGATCGGCACCAACTCGCCCGAGATGCTGTCGGCCGACGGCCTCGGCGTCGGTGAGGTGGGCTACCTGATCACGGGTGTGAAGGACGTCCGCCAGTCCAAGGTGGGCGACACGATCACCCAGCAGTCCAAGGGCGCCACCGAGGCACTGGGCGGCTACAAGGACCCCAAGCCCATGGTGTTCTCCGGCCTGTACCCGCTGGACGGCTCCGACTACCCGGAGCTGCGCGACGCGCTGGACAAGCTGCAGCTCAACGACGCCGCGCTGGTCTACGAGCCGGAGACCTCCGCGGCCCTCGGCTTCGGTTTCCGCGTGGGTTTCCTCGGCCTGCTGCACCTCGACGTGATCCGCGAGCGGCTGGAGCGCGAGTTCGGGCTCGACCTGATCGCCACCGCGCCCAACGTGGTCTACCGGGTGGTGATGGAGGACGGCGCCGAACACGTCGTCACCAACCCCAGCGAGTTCCCCGAGGGCAAGATCGCCGAGGTGTACGAGCCGGTGGTGCGGGCCACGATCCTGGCGCCCACGGAGTTCATCGGCGCGATCATGGAGCTCTGCCAGACCCGGCGCGGCTCGCTGCTCGGCATGGACTACCTCTCCGAGGACCGGGTGGAGATCCGCTACACCCTCCCGCTCGCCGAGATCGTCTTCGACTTCTTCGACCAGCTGAAGTCCAAGACCCGCGGCTACGCCTCGCTGGACTACGAGCCCACCGGCGAGCAGACCTCCAGCCTGGTCAAGGTCGACATCCTGCTGCACGGAGACAAGGTGGACGCCTTCTCGGCGATCACGCACAAGGACGCGGCGTACGCGTACGGGGTGCGCCTGGTCGCCAAGCTGCGCGAGCTCATCCCGCGGCAGGCCTTCGAGGTGCCGATCCAGGCCGCCATCGGCTCGCGGGTCATCGCCCGCGAGACCATCCGCGCCATCCGCAAGGACGTCCTCGCCAAGTGCTACGGCGGTGACATCTCCCGTAAGCGGAAGCTGCTGGAGAAGCAGAAGGAGGGCAAGAAGCGGATGAAGATGGTCGGTTCCGTGGAGGTGCCGCAGGAGGCCTTCATCGCGGTGCTCTCCAGCGACGAGGGCGCGGCCAAGAAGAAGTAGCCGGCGCGGCTCGCCGGCGCGGTCCGACGCACCGCACAGGAAGGGCGCTTGTCCGATGACCGGGCAGGCGCCCTTTCGTATGAGCGGACCGGCATTCGGGTGATTGGCAAAAACCCCGGGCCGCGCGGTTTCTGCCGGGGATCGAGGGCGTTACTCATCGTGACAGCGGCGAAAGGCGTCGCTGCGGAAGGGGAATGTGAAGTGAAGTACTCGAAGGCCGCGGCCGTCGTAGCCGGTTCCGTGATCGCGCTGGGCGCCGCCGGTGCCGCCGCGTCCCCCGCCTTCGCCGGGGAGGCCCTCCCGCTCGGCAACGGGCCGATGAAGATCCTGGACGCCAAGGACGAGGTCGCCAAGACCGGTCTGAAGGCGGTCACGGGCAAGACGAACGAGCTGCTCGGCGGTGCCGGCAAGACGGGGGGCACCAAGGGCATGATCGGTGGTCTGCCCATCGGCGGCTGAGCGCCGTACATCCCGCGGTGCCGCCGACGGGTGGCCGGAGCGGTGGCCGGAAGGCGGGCTCCCCGGATTCCGGGCGGGCCCGCCGTTATGTGTACGTACCATGTATCTGGTCGTCACGGTTGCATCGCGGTGGCCGCGGCCCCTTACCAAGCGGGCGCCGATTCCCTACTCTGATCACCACTCGTTAGTTACTCGCGAGTCACCCAGCAAAGAGGCGGGCCCCCGGAGGTTGTCGTGACCGACACGCAGACTTTGATCGAGAACCGGCCGCCCTCCGTGGCGAACCTGTTCCTGGAGCGCGTCGAGGCGACGCCCGATGCCGAGGCGTACCGCTTCCCGGTGCCGTCGGCCGACGGCGGTCCGGAAGAATGGAGGTCGCTCACCTGGAAGCAGGCCGCGGACCGGGTCCATGCCATCGCCGCGGGCCTGATGGACCTGGGGGTGCGCCCCGAGGAGCGGGTGGCCATCGCCTCCGCCACCCGGGTCGAGTGGATCCTGGCCGACCTCGGCGTGCTCTGCGCCGGCGCCGCGACCACCACCGTCTACCCGAGCACCAACGCCGACGAGACGGCCTTCATCCTGGCCGACTCCGGCAGCCGGGTGCTGATCGCCGAGAACGCCGTGCAGCTGGCCAAGGCCGTCGAGCGCCGTGCCGAGCTGCCCGAACTGGCCCACGTCGTGGTCGTGGACGCCGAGGACGCCGACCTCGGGGAGGACGGGTGGGCGCTCTCGCTGGCCCAGCTGGAGCAGCGCGGCAAGGTCTACCTGGAGAAGAACCCCGAGGCCGTCCGCAAGACCGTGGGCGACATCACCAAGGACCAGCTGGCCACCCTCATCTACACCTCCGGCACCACCGGCCGCCCCAAGGGCGTGCGGCTGCCGCACGACTGCTGGGCGTACATGGCCCGCGCGATCCAGGCGAACGGCCTGCTGGAGGCGGACGACGTCCAGTACCTCTGGCTGCCGCTGGCGCACGTCTTCGGCAAGGTGCTGACCGCCGGGCACATCACCATCGGCCACGTGACCGCGGTCGACGGCCGCGTCGACAAGATCATCGAGAACCTGCCGGTCGTGCAGCCCACCTACATGGCCGCCGTCCCGCGCATCTTCGAGAAGGTCTACAACGGTGTCGCCGCCAAGGCCCGCGCAGGCGGCGCGGCGAAGTACCGGATCTTCAAGTGGGCCGTCGAGGTCGCCCGCGAGTACGCCAAGGTCACCCAGGACAACCGCCGTCGCACCGGCAACGCCGGCGCGCCCTTCGGGCTCTCCGCCAAGCACGCCGTCGCCGACCGCCTGGTGTACGCCAAGCTCCGCGACGCCTTCGGCGGCAAGCTGCGCGCCTGCGTCTCCGGCTCGGCCGCCCTCTCCCCGGAGATCGGCTACTTCTTCTCCGGCGCCGGCATCCACATCCTGGAGGGCTACGGCCTGACCGAGTCCAGCGCCGCCAGCTTCGTCAACCCCGGCGAGGCCTACCGGACCGGCACCGTCGGCAAGCCGCTGCCCGGCACCGAGGTCCGCATCGCGGAGGACGGCGAGATCCTGCTGCGCGGCCCCGGCATCATGCAGGGCTACCACGGGCTGCCCGAGAAGACGGCCGAAGTGCTGGAGTCGGACGGCTGGTTCCACACCGGTGACATCGGGGAGCTCTCCGCGGACGGCTACCTCACGATCACCGACCGCAAGAAGGACATCATCAAGAACTCCAACGGCAAGTACATCGCGCCGGCCGCGGTCGAGGGCCAGTTCAAGGCCGCCTGTCCGTTCATCAGCAACGTCCTGGTGATCGGCGCCGACCGCAACTTCTGCACCGCGCTGTTCGCCCTCGACGAGCCCACGATCCTCGGCTGGGCGAAGGAGAACGGCCTGGAGGGCAAGCCCTACGCGGAGGTCGTCGGCTCCGAGCAGGTGCGGGCCTTGATGGACGGCTACGTGCAGCGGGTCAACGCGGACCTGCAGCGCTGGCAGCAGATCAAGACCTTCCGCGTGCTGCCGCGCGACCTGGACGTCGAGCACGGTGACCTCACCCCGAGCCTGAAGCTCAAGCGGCCGGTCGTGGAGCGGGAGTTCAAGGACCTGATCGAGGACATGTACGCCGGCACGCGGGAGGACTGAGCGTCTCAGTCACCCACCCGGGGGCCCGGCAGGTCCACGTCGCGCAGCGTGTGTTCCAGCCGGGCCACGCGGCGGGCGAGCGCGGTGACGTCCGGACGGCCGTCGGCGGCGAGCTGCCGCTCGACGGCCGCGAGGCGCTGCTCGATCGCCTCCAGCCGGTCCCGGTCGCGCTCCAGAAGGCCCCGCAACTGGCGGGTCTTGTGGTGGAGTTCCAGGAAGACGGTCACCTTGGCGCGCAGCACCCAGGGGTCGAAGGGCTTGGTGAGGTAGTCCGCCGCGCCGGTGGCGTAGCCGCGGAAGGCGAAGGTGGTGTCCAGGTCGTTCCCGGTCAGGAAGATGATCGGGATGTCCTTGGTCTGGTCGAGGCGCTTGATGTTCGCGGCGGTCTCGAAGCCGTCCATGCCCGGCATCAGGACGTCGAGCAGCACCACCGCGAACTCCTGGCGCAGCAGCGCCTTCATCGCCTCCTCCCCGGAACGGGCGCGCACCAGCGGCTGGTCGAGCGTGCCGAGGATGGCCTCCAGGGCGATCAGGTTGTCCTCCATGTCGTCCACGAGGAGGATGCCGGCCTTCCCCGTGACCGTGGCGGTGCCGCCCGGGGTCACGAGGTGGGCCTCGTGGGGCCGTCGGGGCCGCCGGGGCAGGACCGTTCGCCGTCCCGGCCCGCGTCGGGGTCGAGCAGCAGGTGCGCCGCGTGCAGCAGCCGGTCCACGTCGACCGGTTTGGGCACGTAGTCGTTGGCGCCGCAGGCGATCGAGCGCTCCCGGTCGCCCGGCATCGCCTTCGCCGTGAGGGCGATGATCGGCAGCTCGGCGAAGCGCGGGGTGCGGCGGATGGCCTCGATCGTCTCGTATCCGTCCATCTCGGGCATCATGATGTCCATCAGCACGAGGGCGACGTCGGGGTTCCGCTCCAGGGTCTCGATCCCCTCGCGGCCGTTCTCCGCGTACAGGACGGGCATCCCGATCCGGCCCAGGACGTGGGTGAGGGCGAAGACGTTGCGGATGTCGTCGTCGACGATGAGCACGCGGTTGCCGGCCAGGACCCGGCCGGTGCGGCCGTCCCGCCACTCGTCGATCCGGTTCGAGGTGGGCCAGGTGTCCCCCGGCGCGACCGGGCCGGACGTCCGGCGCTCGGCGTCGTACGCGGCGGCCACGGGCACCGGGCCGCCTCCTGCCTCCGCTCCGCCGCCCGCGGGGCCGTGCTGCGGCTCGGGCTCGCCGGCGCCGCCGTGGCCCGCGTACACCGCCGGGACGTACAGCGTGAAGGTGCTGCCCCGGCCGGGCTCGCTCTCGGCGACGATGCGGCCGCCGAGCAGCCCGGCGATCTCCCGGCTGATGGACAGCCCCAGCCCGGTGCCGCCGTACTTGCGGTTGGTGGTGCCGTCGGCCTGCTGGAAGGCCTCGAAGATCACCGGGAGCTTCTCGCCGGGGATGCCGATGCCGGTGTCCCGCACGGCGAAGGCGATCAGGTCGTCGGCGCCCTCGCAGCGCGCCACCCGCAGTTCCACCCGGCCCTGGGAGGTGAACTTGATCGCGTTGGAGAGCAGGTTGCGCAGCACCTGCTGCAGCCGCTGCTCGTCCGAGAACATCTCGCGGGGCACGTCCTCGCCCACGGCGACGTCGAAGGTGAGCCCGCGGTCGAGGGTGACCGGGCGGAAGGTGGCGTGCACGTAGTCCAGCAGCTTGATCAGCGGCAGCTTCTTGGGACGGACGTCCATGCGGCCCGCCTCGATCTTCGACAGGTCCAGGATGTCGTTGATCAGCTGCAGCAGGTCCGAGCCGGAGCGGTGGAAGTGCACCTCCTGCTCCGACAGATGGCCGTCGGGGTTGTCCGCGAGCAGCCGGGCCAGGATCAGCAGCGAGTTGAGCGGGGTGCGCAGCTCGTGCGACATGTTGGCCAGGAATTCCAACTTGTACTGCGAGGAGGTGGCCAGCAGGGCCGCCTTCTCCTCCAGTTCGGCGTTGGAGCGCTGCAGCTCGGCCTGCTGCCGCTGGAGTTCGTCCGACCGCTCCTGCAACTGCTGGGCGAGCCGCTGGGACTCCGACAGCAGGGACTCCGTGCGGGAGTTGGCGATGATCGTGTTGATCGCCACGCCGATGGTGCTGACGAACTGGTCGAAGAAGGCCAGGTGGACGTCGGAGAAGCGGGAGAAGGAGGCCAGTTCGATGACGCCGAGCAGTTCGTCCTCGAAGAGGATGGGGATGATCACGACACTGGTCGGGGCGGCCTCGCCGAGACCCGAGGTGATGGTGATGTAGTCGGTTGGCGCCTCCTCCACGAGGATGCGTTTCTTCTCCAGCGCCGCCTGCCGCACCAGCCCGTGTCCTGGCATGCCCGGGGTGTCCACCGTGGCGCCCTGCGCCGAGCCGTACCCGGCGATGAAGGCCAGCCCGCGCGGCGCCCGGGGCTGGGCGGTGCCGCTCCGGCCGGCGTCGGTCTGGGCCAGGAAGAACGCCCCGTACTGGGCGTTCACCAGCGGGGTCAGCTCGCGCAGGATGAGGTCCGCGACCTCCATCAGGTCACGGTGCCCCTGCATCAGGCCGGCCAGGCGGGCCAGGTTGGACTCCAGCCAGTCCTTGGCGCGGGTGGTCTCGCGGAGGTTGGCCACCATCAGGTTGACGTTGTTCTTCAGCTCGGCGACCTCGCCCTGCGCCTCGACCGCGATGCTGCGCGACATGTCGCCCTGGGCGACCGCGGAGGCCACCTCGGCGATGGCCCGCACCTGGGTGGTCAGGTTGGACGCCAGCTCGTTCACATCCGTCGTCAGGCGCTTCCACGTGCCGTACACGCCCTCCACCCGGGCTTGGCCGCCCAGCTGGCCCTCGCTGCCGACCTCACGGGCGACCCGGGTCACCTCGGAGGAGAAGGACGACAGCGTGTCCGCCATCGTGTTGATGGTCGTCTTCAGCTCCAGGATCTCGCCGCGCGCGTCCACGTCGATCTTCTTCGACAGGTCGCCCTGGGCGACGGCGGTGGCGACCTGGGCGATGTTCCTGACCTGGGAGGTCAGGTTGTCGGCCATGAAGTTGACGTTGTCGGTGAGGTCCTTCCAGACGCCGGAGACGCCGCGGACCTGGGCGCGGCCGCCGAGCCGGCCATCGGTGCCGACCTCGCGGGCGACCCGGGTCACCTCACCGGTGAACAGCGAGAGCTGGTCCACCATGCGGTTGACCGCCCGGCCGAGCCTGCGCAGGTCCCCGCGGAGCGGCCGGCTGCCGTCGTGCAGGTCCACCCGCTGCGTCAAGTCGCTGTCCGCCACGGCGTCCAGCACCCGGGTGGCGTTCGCCGCCGGGATGACCAGCGCGTCGATCAGGGAGTTCGCCGCCTGCACGCTCATCGCCCAGGACCCCTGGCCCGGGCTGTCCGCGAGCCGCTCGTCCAGCCTGCCCCGGCGTACGACCTCCCGCTTGACCCGGCCCAGTTCGGCGGAGAAGTGCTGCTCCCGCGCGACGATCCGGTTGAACGTTCCGGCGAGTTCGGCCAGCGCCCCTTCGGCACCGTCACCCAGCCGCACCCGGAAGTCGCCGTCGCACAGGGAGCGCATCGCCGTGAGCAGCGGCCGCAGTTCCGCCGCGCGTATCCACTCACCGTCCGGCGGCGGGTCGACGACACGCGGACGCGCAGGAGTCGCGGTTTTCGGGGCGGGAACAGCCGATTTAAGAGCCATGACGGCCTTCTTCGGTGACTCGGCGCTTATGAGCGCGCTCAGTCTGTCACGCTGTGCGTGCCGTTAAGGGCGCAATGCCGGATCTGCTCGGGAGCCGCACAGTGGGGCCAGATTCCATGCCACGGGAGTTCGTTTCCCGTACCAGCCTGCCCGGCAACCAGCTGGCGGCCTCCGCGGCACGGAAGTTCGTCCGCGCCGCGCTGGCCGAGTGGACCACCGAGGAGCCCTGGCCGGCCGAGAGCATCGGTGACCACCTCGTGGACGACGCGGTGCTGCTCGTGAGCGAACTCGTGACGAACGCGGTCATCCACGCCGGCACCACGGTCGAGCTGCTCTGCCGGCTGGAGAGCGCGGCACCCGGCGCACGCGAGGACGGCGGCCTCGTCGTCGAGGTCTCCGACCACCACCCCGCCCGGGTCGTCCGCGACCGGGCCGAACTCGCCCGCGAGGGCCGCGACGGCGGGCGCGGCCTGCAGCTCGTCTCCGCGCTCTCCGAGGAGTGGGGCATCACCTACCGGCGCGACCTCAAGACCATCTGGTGCCGGCTGGCCGCCGCCCGCGGACCCGGGGAGACGCTGCCGCCGGCGCCCGAGGCCGAGGGAGCCCTGCTGCGCGGACTGCGCGCCACCGAGATCCTCGCGCCCATGGCGCACCGCCTCCCGCGGCGGTACGACAGCGAGTGGATCAACCGTGGTTCGCTCTCCTTCCTCGCCGAGGCCTCCGACCTGCTGGCCGGGCAGCTCGACGAGGACATGGTCGCCTCCCTCGCCGGGCAGCTGCTGGTGCCCCGGCTCGCCGACTGGTGCGCCGTCTGGCTCACCGGGGACGGGCCCGAGGGCTCCGAGCCGCGCCTGGCGCGCGTCTGGCACGCGGCGGAGGGCCGCATCGACGCGCTCCGCATGGTGCTGGAGAAGGAACCGCCGCCGCCCGGCTCCCGCCCCGGCGCAGTGCCCTGGCCGTGGCCCGCCGTCGCCCACGGCGCGGAAGCGGTCGGCGCGGCCCTCGCCTGCCCCCTGGTCACCGGGGGCCGCCGGCACGGCACGCTGCTCCTCGGACGCACGGGGCTGATGCGCTTCCCCGACGAGGTCATCGGTCTCATCGAGGACTTCGCGCGCCGCGTCGCCCTCGCGGTGGGCACCGCCCGCCAGTACACGCGGCAGGCCATGATCAGCCGGGTCCTGCAGCGCGGCCTGCTGCCCGCGGGGCTCGGCGCGGTGCCGGGCGTCGACACGGCCGTCGTCTACGAGCCCACGCGTGCCGACGTCGTCGGCGGCGACTTCTACGACCTCTTCCCCGCGGGCGGCGGCCGCTGGTGCTTCGCCCTCGGCGACGTCCAGGGCCACGGCCCCGAGGCCGCCGCGGTCACCGGCCTCGCCCGGCCCGTCATGCGGCTCCTCGCGCGCGAGGGGTACGGCGTCGCCGAGGTCCTCGACCGGCTCAACCGCGCGCTGTCGGACGAGGCCGCGGCCGCCACGCTCGGCGACGCGCTCGGGCCGGGGTGGGACGCGGGGCCGCGCTTCCTGTCCCTGCTGTACGGGGAGATCGTCCCGGAGGGTCCGGACGGGCCGCAGGGGGCGGGGGAGGGCGCGGCGGGTGGCGGTGCCTTGTGCACGTTGGCCAGCGCCGGGCACCCCCTTCCGCTGCTCCTCACGGGAAGCGGCGCGGTACGGCCCGCGGCGGCGCCGCAGATACTGCTCGGGATCACGGACGACGCGCGGTACCGCAGCGAATCGTTCCGGCTGGCCCCCGGGGACACGCTGCTGTGCGTCACGGACGGGGTGACGGAGCGGCGCAACGGGAGCCGTCAGTTCGACGACGACGACGGGCTCGCGGCCGTGCTCGCGGCGTGCGCCGGGCTGGGGGCGGCGGGGGTGGCGGAGCGGGTCCGGCGGGCGGTGCACGAGTACGACGTGGCGCCGCCGGATGATGATCTCGCGGTGCTTGTGCTTCAGGCCCAGTGAGGGTGCGTTCGCTGTGTGCGGGGGGTGCCCCTTGCGGCCCGTTGTTGTGTGCGGCGCCGTTGTGGTTGCGGTTGCGGTTTCTCCCCCACCCTCCCGCCCTCCCCCAGCCTTCGGCCGGGGTGCCCCCATGGGGGCACCCCGCCACACACCCTCCTGCCGGCTTGGGCGACTAACGGCCGGATGGGGTGAGGAGGCGGTCCGGGGTTGCCGCAAGTGCCCTTCTGAATCCCCACCGGCCGCTATGCGCCCCGACAACCGGAGGGGGTGTGGCGGGGTGCGCCCGGAAGCGACGAGCGGCGGACCCGGGCGCCGAATGATGCGGACGTAAACCGCGAGCGCTGAGGACGTGCGCCGGCGCGGCCCCGACCCAGGCACACGATGCGCAGGCCCGCACTGACCGCGCCGGATGGGGGTCCCCCCCCCGGCCGAAGGCTGGGGGAGGGCGGGCGGCGGGGAAACCCCGAACCGCAACCACGACGCACCCGCACACGTCCACCGGGCCGCACACGAGGGGACCGGAACCGCCCTCGGAGGGAATGGCGGACAATGGGACGCATGCCATCCGTACTGCCCGACGGGGAGCCCATGCCTGAGGACGGCGCGCTCCCGCCGACCGCCCTGCGCGGCGCGGAGTCCCGCCCGCTGGGGTTCTACCTGCACGTCCCGTACTGCGCGACCCGCTGCGGCTACTGCGACTTCAACACCTACACCGCCGCCGAGCTGCGCGGCACCGGCGGCGTGCTCGCCTCCCGGGAGAACTACGCGGACACCCTGGTCGACGAGATCCGGCTGGCCCGCAAGGTGCTGGGCGACGACCCCCGCCGCGTGGAGACCGTGTTCGTGGGCGGCGGGACCCCCACCCTGTTGCCGGCCGCGGACCTGGCCCGGATGCTGGGGGCCATCCGTGACGAGTTCGGCCTGGCGGAGGGCGCGGAGGTCACGACGGAGGCGAACCCGGAGTCCGTGGACCCGGCGTACCTGGAGGAACTGCGGGCCGGGGGGTACACGCGGGTCTCGTTCGGGATGCAGAGCGCCCGGCCGCACGTGCTGCAGGTGCTGGACCGGCGGCACACGCCCGGCCGCCCGGAGCAGTGCGTGGCGGAGGCGCGGGCGGCGGGGTTCGAGCACGTCAACCTCGACCTGATCTACGGCACGCCCGGGGAGTCGGACGAGGACTGGCGGGCGTCGCTGGACGCCGCGATCGGCGCGGGGCCGGACCACGTGTCGGCGTACGCGCTGATCGTGGAGGAGGGTACGCAGCTGGCGCGCAGGATCCGGCGCGGCGAGGTGCCGATGACGGACGACGACGTGCATGCGGACCGCTACCTGATCGCGGAGGAGCGCCTGGCGGCGGCCGGCTACGGCTGGTACGAGGTGTCGAACTGGGCGACCTCGGACGCGGCCCGGTGCCGCCACAACGAGCTGTACTGGACCGGCGCGGACTGGTGGGGCGCCGGGCCGGGCGCGCACAGCCACGTGGGCGGGGTGCGGTGGTGGAACGTCAAGCACCCGGCGGCGTACGCGGCGGCGCTCGCGGAGGGCCGCAGTCCCGGGGCGGGCCGTGAGGTGCTGGCGGCGGAGGACCGCCGTGTGGAGCGGATCCTGCTGGAGCTGAGGCTGTCCGACGGCTGCCCGCTCGACCTGCTGGCCCCGGCGGGTGCCGGGGCCGCGGAGCTCGCCGTGAGGGACGGCCTCCTGGAGGCCGGTCCTTACCGCGAGGGCCGCGCCGTCCTCACCCTGCGCGGCCGCCTGCTCGCCGACGCCGTCGTCAGGGACCTGGTCGACTGACTCAGCCAGGGGCCGTGACGAAGTCGATCAGTTCCTCCACGCGGCCCAGCAGTTCCGGCTGCAGGTCCCGGTAGGAGTGGACGGCGCCCAGGATGCGCTGCCAGGCGGCGCCGGTGTTCTCCGGCCAGCCCAGGGCGCGGCACACGCCGGTCTTCCAGTCCTGGCCGCGGGGGACGGCCGGCCAGGCGGGGATGCCGACGGAGGAGGGCTTCACGGCCTCCCAGACGTCGATGTAGGGGTGGCCGGCGACCAGGACGTGCTCGCCGGTGACCTCCGCGGCGATGCGGGACTCCTTGCTGCCCGGGACGAGGTGGTCCACGAGGACGCCGAGGCGGGCGTCCGGGCCGGGGGCGAAGGAGGCGACGATGGCCGGGAGGTCGTCGACGCCGTCCAGGTACTCGACGACGACGCCCTCGACGCGCAGGTCATCACCCCAGACGCGTTCGACCAGTTCCGCGTCGTGGCGGCCCTCGACGTAGATCCGGCCGGCGCGGGCGACCCGGGCGCGGGCGCCGGGGACCGCGAGGGAGCCGGAGGCGGTCAGCCGGGGGCCGGCCGCGGGGGCGGCGGCGGAGGGGCGTACGAGGGTGACCACGCGGCCCTCCAGGAGGAAGCCGCGGGGCGTCATCGGGAACACGCGGTGCTTGCCGAAGCGGTCCTCCAGGGTGACCGTGGGGCCCTCGGCGGTCTTCTCGCAGCGGACGACCGCGCCGCAGTAGCCGGTGGACACCTCCTCCACCACCAGGTCCCGTTCGGCCGCGACCTCGGGTGCGGGCGTGGCGGGACGCTTCCACGGCGGGGTGAGGTCGGGGTCGTAGTTGCGGCTGCGCATGCCAGGGATCGTATCCGCGCGGCGCACCGCTCAGACGGATCCGAACCGGGCGGAGAGCGCGTCCCGTTGGGCGCGGACGAAGCGGGCGTCGACGACGGCGCCGTGGCCCGGCACGTACAGCGCGGTCTCGCCGCCCAGCCGCAGCAGCCGGTCCAGGGTCGCGGGCCAGGAGTGCGGGGCGGCGTCGGGCCCGGCCTGGGGCTCGCCGGACTCCTCGACGAGGTCCCCGCAGAAGACCACGGCCGGCGTGCCCGGCACGACCACCACCAGGTCGTGGGTGGTGTGGCCCTCACCCGGGTGGACCAGGAGGACCTGGCGGTCGCCGCCGAGGTCGAGCTCGTAGGAGCCGTCCACGAGGTGGCCGGGGCGTACGAGGGCGTCCGCGGCCCGTGCGGACTCGGCCTCGCCGGCGCCGTGCTCGACCGCGTCCAGGCCCAGCGAGAAGCGCTCGCGGTCGAGGTAGGCGTCGAGGGTCATCTCCCCGAAGACCTGGACGCCCTCGAAGGCGGCGGCGCCGAAGACGTGGTCGAAGTGGCCGTGGGTGAATGCGATGTGCGTCACGTCCCGTCCGGTCAGTTCGCGCACCTCCCGGCGCAGTCCGGCACCCTCGGGGACCGAGGATCCCGTGTCGACCAGCAGCACGCCTTCGTCGCCGACGACGACCCCGACGGTCACGTCGAGGAAGGGCAGCCGCCGCCGCGCCACCCCCGGTGCGAGCTGCTCCCAGCCGCCGGGGGAGTCCGGTGCGGTCGGTGTGGTCTCCACAACGCGACGGTATCCCCGCGGGACGCCTCGCGCCCGCTACGGTGGCCGGTCAAGGACGCCCCCGGGCCGGACCCGTGGACGGCCCTTGCCGAGGTCTTGCCACCCCGCCGTACACTGACTTGGGGAAAACTGGCACTCAGGGAAGAGGAGTGCCAGGCCACGGGGGCGACACGACCCGCACGGTGACCGAGCGACTGGAGGTGCGCGATGCTCAGCGAACGACGGCTCGAAGTGCTGCGTGCCATCGTCCAGGACTACGTGGGCACCGAGGAGCCGGTCGGCTCGAAGGCGCTCACCGAGCGGCACGCCCTCGGCGTCTCCCCGGCCACCGTCCGCAACGACATGGCCGTGCTGGAGGACGAGGGCTACATCCAGCAGCCCCACACCAGCGCGGGCCGCGTGCCGACCGACAAGGGCTACCGGCTCTTCGTCGACCGGCTCACCAGCGTCAAGCCCTTGTCCGGCGCCGAGCGCCGGGCCATCCAGAACTTCCTGGACGGCGCCGTCGACCTCGACGACGTGGTGGCCCGCACGGTCCGGCTGCTGGCGCAGCTGACCCGGCAGGTCGCGATCGTCCAGTACCCGTCGCTCACCCGCTCGACCGTGCGCCACGTCGAACTGCTCGCGCTCGCCCCGGCCCGGATCATGCTCGTGCTGATCACGGACACCGGACGGGTGGAGCAGCGGCTGGTGGACGCCCCGGCGCCGGTCGGCGAGACCGTCCTGGCCGACCTGCGCGCCCGGCTGAACAGCATGGTGGTGGGACGCCGGTTCAGCGACGTCCCGCCGCTGGTGCAGGAGCTCCCCGAGGGCTTCGAGCCCGACGACCGGCCCTCCGTCCAGGTGGTCCTCGCCACACTGCTGGAGACCCTGGTCGAGGAGACCGAGGAGCGGATCATGCTCGGCGGCACGGCCAACCTGACCCGCTTCGGGCACGACTTCCCGCTGACGATCCGCCCGGTGCTGGAGGCGCTCGAGGAGCAGGTGGTGCTCCTCAAGCTGCTGGGCGAGGCCAAGGACTCGGGCGTGACGGTGAGAATTGGTCACGAGAACTTCCATGAGGGCCTGAACTCCACATCGGTCGTCTCCGTCGGCTACGGTTCGGGCGACGAGGCGGTGGCGAAACTCGGCGTGGTCGGACCGACCCGCATGGACTACCCCGGAACGATGGGAGCGGTACGCGCAGTGGCACGTTACGTCGGACAGATCCTGGCGGAGTCGTAGTGGCCACGGACTATTACGCCGTGCTCGGCGTACGCCGCGACGCAAGCCCGGACGAGATCAAGAAGGCCTTCCGCCGTCTTGCGCGCGAGCTGCACCCGGACGTCAATCCGGACCCGAAGACCCAGGAGCGGTTCAAGGAGATCAACGCCGCCTACGAGGTGCTCTCGGACCCGCAGAAGAAGCAGGTCTACGACCTCGGCGGCGACCCGCTGTCGGCCAACGGCGGCGGCGCGGGCGCAGGCGCGGGCTTCGGCCAGGGCTTCGGCAACTTCAGCGACATCATGGACGCCTTCTTCGGGACGGCGTCCCAGCGCGGTCCGCGCTCGCGCACGCGGCGCGGCCAGGACGCGATGATCCGGCTGGAGATCGAGCTGGACGAGGCGGCCTTCGGCACGACCAAGGACATCCAGGTCGACACGGCCATCATCTGCAACACCTGCCACGGCGAGGGCGCGGCCCCGGGCACGACCGCGCAGACGTGTGACATGTGCCGCGGCCGCGGTGAGGTCTCGCAGGTCACGCGGTCCTTCCTGGGCCAGGTCATGACCTCCCGGCCGTGCCCCCAGTGCCAGGGCTTCGGCACCGTCGTCCCCACCCCGTGCCCGGAGTGCGCGGGCGACGGCCGGATCCGGTCGCGGCGCACGCTCACGGTCAAGATCCCGGCCGGTGTCGACAACGGCACCCGCATCCAGCTCGCGGGCGAGGGCGAGGTCGGCCCCGGCGGCGGCCCCGCCGGCGACCTGTACGTCGAGATCCGCGAGCTGCCGCACCAGGTCTTCCAGCGGCGCGGCGACGACCTGCACTGCACCGTCACCATCCCGATGACGGCCGCGGCGCTGGGCACGAAGGTCCCGCTGGAGACCCTGGACGGGCTGGAGGAGATCGACATCAGGCCCGGGACGCAGTCCGGCCAGTCGATCCCGCTCCACCAGCGCGGCATCACCCACCTGCGGGGCGGCGGCCGGGGCGACCTCATCGTGCACGTCGAGGTCCAGACCCCGGGCAAGCTCGACCCGGAGCAGGAGGAGCTGGTGCGCCGCCTGGCGAAGCTGCGCGGCGAGGAACGGCCCATGGGGCAGTTCCAGCCGGGCCAGCAGGGCCTGTTCTCCCGCCTGAAGGACGCGTTCAACGGGCGTTAGCACGACACGGCCGGGCCGACGGGGCCCGGCCGCCCACCGGCCCGCGGTCCGGGGTGGACACCCTGGACCGCGGGCCGACGCGTGCCGTGAAACGATGGCCGCATGGCCGCATGGCCGCCCTGACCCACCGCTCCCCGAGGACCGCGCCGTGACCGCACCCGTCTTCGTCGTCGAACCCGGAGCGCTGGGCCCGGACCGCATCACCCTCTCCGGCCCCGAAGGGCGGCACGCGGTGTCCGTGCGCCGGCTGCGGGTCGGCGAGGAGATCGTGCTCACCGACGGCCTGGGACGCGGCGCGTACGGCACGGTGGCGGCCGTCGACGGCAAGGACACGCTCGAGGTCGCCGTCGCCGACGTCCGCGAGGAGGCCGAGCCCCGCCCGCGGATCACCGTCGTCCAGGCGCTGCCCAAGGGCGACCGCGGGGAACTCGCCGTCGAGACCATGACCGAGGTCGGCGTCGACGCGGTCGTGCCGTGGGCCGCCGCGCGCTGCATCACCCAGTGGAAGGGCGAGCGCGGCGCCAAGTCCCTGTCCAAGTGGCGTTCCACCGCCCGCGAGGCCGCCAAGCAGGCCCGGCGCCTGAGGTTCCCCGAGGTCGCCGAGATGATGACGACCCGTCAGGTCGCCGGGCTGCTGTCCGGTGCGGCATTCGCCGCGGTCCTCCACGAGGAGGGCTCCGAGCCGCTCGCCGTGGCCCCGCTGCCGCCCGAGGGTGACCTCGTGCTCGTCGTCGGCCCCGAGGGCGGGGTCTCCCCGGAGGAGCTCGACGCCTTCGCCGCGGCCGGTGCCAAGCCGTACCGACTCGGCGCCAGTGTCCTGCGCACCTCCACCGCCGGCGTCGCCGCGACCGCCCTCCTGCTCGGCCGCACCGGGCGCTGGGGCTGAGGCGGCCGCCGGGCCGGAATCCCCCCGGCGGGCAATGAGATCGAAAACCCCTGACCAGCAGGGCGCCGGGTGGTTAGTGTGACGACGTGACGCAGCCGCAGCCTTCGCACCCCGCGTACCTCCGCTTCCCGCACCTGCACGGTGACCTGATCACCTTCACCGCCGAGGACGACGTCTGGGCCGCCCCGCTGGACGGCGCCGGCCGGGCCTGGCGGGTCAGCGCGGACAACATGCCCGTCGGCCATCCGCGGTTCTCCCCCGACGGGGCGCTCATCGCGTGGACCTCCACGCGGGACGGCGCACCCGAGGTGCACGTCGCGGCCACCGACGGCGGGCCGTCGAAACGCCTGACGTACTGGGGCAGCGGCCGCACCTCCGTGCGCGGCTGGACGCCCGGCGGCGACGTACTGGCCATCAGCACGTCCGGGCAGGCGTCGCTGCGCCGCACCTGGGCGCGGGCGATCCCGGTCGACGGCGGTCCCGCGTCGACGCTGCCGTACGGGCCGGTCGGCGACGTCGCCCACGGGCCGGACGGGGCCGTGCTGCTGCTGTCGGCCACGATGGGCCGCGAGGCCGCGGCCTGGAAGCGCTACCGGGGCGGCACCGCGGGCAAGCTGTGGATCGACCGCACCGGCGACGGGGAGTTCGAGCGGATCCACGCCGGCCTGGACGGCAACCTGGAGTGCGCGATGTGGGTGGGGGACAGGATCGCCTTCCTCTCCGACCACGAGGGCGTCGGCGCGCTCTACTCCAGCCTCCCCGACGGCGGCGACCTGCGCCGGCACACCGCCGTGGAGGACGGCGGCTTCTACGCGCGGCAGGCCGCCACCGACGGCACCCGCGTCGTCTACACCAGCACCGGCCGGTTGTTCCTGCTGGACGACCTCGCCGGCGCGCAGGCCCGCCCGGTCGAGGTACGCCTCGGCGGCCAGCGTGCCGACCTGCAGCCGCACCCGGTCCACGCGGCCCACCACCTCGGCGACGCCCGGCCCGACCACACCGGCCGTGGCAGCGCGGTGGAGATCCGCGGCACCACGCACTGGGTCACCCACCGCGGCGGCCCGGCGCGGGCGTTGTCCGCCGAGCCGGGGGTGCGCACGCGGCTGCCGCGGGTGTTCGGCGGCGAGGGCGACCAGCAGGTCGTCTGGGTCACCGACGCCGAGGGCGAGGACGCGCTGGAGATCGCCCCCGCGGCGGGCTCCGGCACTGCCGCGCCCCGCAGGCTGGCCGCGGGGCGGCTCGGCCGGGTCCTGTCCATGAGCGTCTCCCCGGACGGCCACCGGATCGCCGTCGCCTCGCACGACGGCCGGGTGCTGCTCGTCGAGGCCCAGACCGGTGAGGTCCGCACCGTCGTCGAGGGCGAGCACGGCCCCGCGAGCGGCCTCGCCTTCTCGCCCGACTCGGCCTGGCTCGCGTGGTCGCACGCCGGTCCCGACCCGCTGCGCCAGCTCAAGCTCGCCTCGACCGCCGACCTCACCGTCGTCGACGCGACCCCGCTGCGCTTCCGGGACTTCTCGCCCGCCTTCACCGCCGACGGCAAGCACCTGGCGTTCCTGTCCGAGCGCTCCTTCGACCCGGTCTACGACGAGCACGTCTTCGACCTCGCCTTCCTCGGTTCCTGCCGCCCGCACCTGATCACGCTCGCCGCCACCACGCCCTCGCCCTTCGGCCCGCAGCGCCACGGGCGGCCGGTCGACTCCTCGTCCGAGGACAAGGACGGCGACGACCGCGGCCAGGACGAGGGCAAGAAGGACTCCCGCAAGGAGGACGGCGAGGACCGGCACCGCACCCCCGTCACCAAGGTGGACGCCGAGGGCCTGGCCGACCGCATCGTGCCCTTCCCGGTGGAGGCTGCCCGCTACTCCACGCTGCGCGCGGCCAAGGACGGCGTCCTGTGGCTCCGGCACCCCGTGCGCGGCGTCCTGGGGGCGAGCCTGGCCTCGCCCGAGGCCGAGCCGCCGTCCACCGCGCTGGAGCGGTACGACCTCAAGCAGCTGCGCGTGGAGGACATCGCCGACGACGCCGACGACTACGCCGTCAGCGGGGACGGCAACAAGGTGCTGGTGACGTCCGGTCACCGGCTGCGGGTGGCGGCGGCCGACCACAAGTCGGCACCGTCCGACGACGAGACCGACAGCAACGTGACCGTCGACCTCTCCCGGGTCCGCGTCACCGTGGACCCGCAGGCCGAGTGGCGTCAGATGTACGACGAGTCGCACCGGCTGATGCGGGACAACTTCTGGCGCGCCGACATGGGCGGCGTCGACTGGGACGGCGTGCGCGAGCGCTACCGGCCCGTCCTGGACCGGGTCGCCACCCACGACGACCTCGTCGACCTGCTCTGGGAGGTGGCGGGCGAGCTCGGCACCTCGCACGCCTACGTCACCCCGCCCGGCGGCCGCGGTGACGCGCTGAACCGCCAGGGCCTGCTCGGCGCGGACCTCGCCCGCGACGCGGACGGCGTGTGGCGGGTGGAGCGCGTGCTGCCCTCGGAGACCTCCGACCCCCGGGCCGGGTCCCCGCTGGCCGCGCCGGGCGTCGCGGTCCGCGCCGGCGACGCGATCCTCGCGGTGGACGGACGGCCCGTGGAGCCGCTGGCCGGCCCCGGCCCGCTGCTGCTCGGCACCGTGCGCAAGCCCGTGGAGCTCACCGTCGGCCCGGCCGACGGCGGGGCGGTGCGCCATGTCGTCGTCGTGCCCATCGGGGACGAGGAGCCGCTGCGCTACCACGACTGGGTGGCCGGGCGCCGGGCGTACGTGCGCGAGCTGTCCGGCGGACGGCTGGGGTACCTGCACGTGCCCGACATGGTCGGCTCCGGCTGGGCCCAGATCCACCGCGACCTGCGCGTGGAGGTCACCCGGGAGGGTCTGGTCGTGGACGTGCGGGAGAACCGCGGCGGCCACACCTCCCAACTGGTCGTGGAGAAGCTGGCGCGGCGGATCGTGGGCTGGGACCTGCCGCGCGGGCTGCCCGCCTTCAGCTACCCGCTGGACGCTCCGCGCGGGCCCGTCGTGGCCGTCGCGAACGAGTTCTCCGGCTCGGACGGCGACATCGTCAACGCGGCGATCAAGGCGCTGGGGATCGGGCCCGTGGTGGGCACCAGGACCTGGGGCGGCGTCATCGGCATCGACTCCCGCTACCACCTGGTCGACGGGACGCTGGTCACCCAGCCGAAGTACGCCACGTGGCTGGAGGGCGTGGGCTGGGACGTGGAGAACCACGGTGTCGACCCGGACGTGGAGGTCGTCCACACCCCGCAGGACTGGGCCGCCGGGCGCGACCCGCAGCTGGACGAGGCCGTGCGCATCGCCCTGGAGGCGCTGGAGGCCAATCCGGCCCGTACCGCGCCCCCGTTGCCCTAGCGGCGTGGGCGGGGCGGGGCCCGGTGCGACCCGGGCCCCGCGCCGGCGCGCCGCCGCGAGGGGCACCGGTAGCATGCGGGACGTACTGATCAACCCCTGGACGGAGGCGTCAGGTGGCGGGAGAACCGCAGGCGGACTGCCTGTTCTGCAAGATCGTCGCGGGGAGCATCCCCGCGACCGTCGTGCGGGAGACCGAGACGACGGTCGCGTTCCGCGACATAAACCCCCAGGCGCCGACGCACGTCCTGGTCATCCCCAAGGCGCACTACCCGGACGCCGCCGCACTGGCCGCCCAGGCGCCCCAGCTCGCCGCGGACGTGCTGCGGGAGGCGGGCGAGGTCGCGGCCGGGGACAAGGTGGACGGCACCGGCTACCGGGTCGTCTTCAACACCGGCGCGGGGGCGGGCCAGACCGTCTTCCACGCGCACGCCCACGTGCTGGGCGGCCGTGGCCTCGAGTGGCCTCCCGGATAACCACCGGTGTCCGCACGTGAATTGGTCGTGCTCGGCACGGCCAGCCAGGTCCCGACCCGGCACCGCAACCACAACGGCTACTTCCTGCGCTGGGACGCCGAGGGCATCCTCTTCGACCCGGGGGAGGGCACCCAGCGTCAGATGCTGCGGGCCGGTGTGGCGGCGCACGACCTCACCAGGCTGTGCGTGAGCCACTTCCACGGGGACCACAGCCTGGGCCTGGCCGGGGTGATCCAGCGGATCAACCTGGACCGGGTGCCCCACCCGATCACCGCCCACTACCCCGAGTCGGGCAGGCGGTTCTTCGACCGGCTGCGGTACGCCACCGCCTACCGCGAGACCGTGCGGCTGCGCGAGGAACCGGTGGCGGGCGAGGCCGCGGTGCTGGTCGACTCCGAGGCCTTCCTGCTGGAGGCGCGCCGGCTGTCGCACCCGGTGGAGGCGTACGGCTACCGGCTGGTCGAGCCCGACGGGCGCCGCATGCTGCCGGAGCGTCTGGCCGCGCACGGCATCACCGGCCCGGCGGTGGGCCGGCTGCAGCGCGAGGGCGAGGTGGACGGGGTGACGCTCGCCGAGGTAAGCGAGACGCGCCCGGGCCAGCGCTTCGCCTTCGTGATGGACACCCGGCTGTGCGACGCGGTGTACGCCCTCGCCGACGGCTGCGACCTGCTCGTCATCGAGTCGACCTTCCTGGACGAGGACGCCGCGCTCGCCGAGGAGCACGGCCACCTGACGGCCGGCCAGGCAGCCCGGGTGGCGGCCGAATCGGGCGTACGACACCTGGTGCTCACGCACTTCTCGCAGCGCTACACCGACCCGGCGGACTTCGAGCGCCAGGCCCGGGACGCGGGTTTCCAGGGCGAGCTGACGGTCGCCCAGGACCTCGGCCGGGTCGCCGTGCCGAAGCGCCGCCAGGCCTAGCCGGAGCCGTCCGCACCCCTGTGACCTGTACGGTTGCGAGGTGAGCATCCCGAAGGCCGAACTCCACCTGCACATCGAAGGCACCCTCGAACCCGAACTCGCCTTCACCCTCGCCGAGCGGGGCGGGGTCGACCTGCCCTACGCCTCGACCGAGGAGCTGCGACAGGCCTACTCCTTCAGCGACCTGCAGTCCTTCCTGGACCTGTACTACGCGCTCATGGCCGTGCTCCGCACCGAGCAGGACTTCGCGGACCTCGCAGACGCCTATCTCGCCCGGGCCGCCGCGCAGGGCGTGCGGCACGCCGAGGTCTTCTTCGACCCGCAGGCGCACACCGCGCGCGGCGTCCCGATCGGCACCGTCGTCGAGGGCCTGGCGCGGGCGCTGGACGGCAGCCGGGAGCGGCACGGCGTCAGCACGCGGCTGATCATGTGCTTCCTGCGGGACGAGCCGGCCGAGTCCGCGCTGGAGACCTTCGAGGCCGCCCGGCCCCACCTGCACCGGATCAGCGCCGTCGGCCTGGACTCCGCCGAGGTCGGCCACCCGCCGTCGAAGTTCCGCGCGGTCTACGAGGCCGCTGCCGCGGCGGGCCTGCGCCGGGTCGCGCACGCGGGTGAGGAGGGCCCGCCGGCGTACGTGTGGGAGGCGCTGGACGTGCTCGGCGTCGAACGGATCGACCACGGCATCCGCAGCATGGAGGACCCGGAGCTGGTGGCCCGGCTGGTCCGCGACCAGGTGCCGCTGACCGTCTGCCCGCTGTCCAACGTGCGGCTGCGCTGCGTGGACACCCTCGCCGACCATCCGCTGCCCGCCATGCTCGACGCGGGGCTACTGGTCACCCTGAACTCCGACGACCCCGCCTACTTCGGCGGCTACGCGGGCGACACCTTCGACGCCGTGGCCGGTGCGCTCCCGCTCGGCGAGGACGCCCTGCGCCGGCTCGCCCGCAACTCCTTCCTGGCCGCCTTCCTCGACGACGACGAGGAACTGCGCGCCCGGTACCTCGCCGAGGTGGACGCCCACACGTTCTGAGCCCGCTCTGAGTGCGTGCGCGCGTGCCGGCATGAGTACGCGCACTCATGCGGGCCGCACCGCGCGGGCGGAGCATGGAGTCATGCGAAGGCACCTGATACGGCCCGCAGCGGCCGTCACGCTGATCGTGACCACGCCCGTCGCCACCTGGGGGCTCATGGGCCGGCAGGACGCGGCCGGCTTCGAACCCGCCGAACTGGACTACCTGGTACGGCCCTTCGCCATCCCGGAGGGGGCGGAGACCGCGATCGGCGTGGCCGCGGCCGTGCTGGCCGCCGGCGCGGCCGTGCTGCTGGGCCGGGCCTCCCGTCCCGGGCCGGACCGCTTCGACGGCCGGTGGTGGGAGGTCATCGGGCCGCTGCTCGCGGCGGGGCTGCTGGCCGGAGCGATCTGGCGGACGGTGACCGCCGGGGTCATCGGCGCCAACATCGGCGCCGGGCTGGCGATCCTGCTCGGCGGCCCGGTGGTCGCCGGGCTGGTGCTGTGGTCGCTGGGCCGGGGCCTGTGGCTGGCCCGCGCGCGGCGCCGCGGCACCCGCCCCCCGCGCGGGGGGACGGGCACCGCGGGCTGGCGGCCCGCCGCCGGTCAGGGCACGTAGTACATCGGGTTGGGGAGCTTGAACGACTTGTCGGCGTGCCCGCCGTTCAGGTCGCTGTACTGGTCGCCGAAGTTGGCGACGATGTCGTACCCCTGCGCCTCGATGTGGGCCCGGGTGCCCGCCTTGTAGTCGACGGTGGAGCAGGTCCACGTCGGGGCGGAGCAGGGCAGGTAGTCGGTCGCGACCTTGTTCTTGAGGAAGAAGTGCGCCGGGTCGGCGCTGGAGGTGTAGCCGGCGGTCCCGAGGTTGCGGACGCTCGCGGCGCGCTGCGTCTCCGGGCGGCCGGTGATCCAGAAGACCGTCACGCCGTGGTCGGCGGCCCAGTTGGCCAGCTGGGGCATGCCGAAGACCGGGGCCATGTCCTTGTTCTGGATGTAGGCGTCGTTCGAGGCCGGCGTGTAGTTGAAGCCCACCTCCAGCTCGTAGTTGTACGTCAGCAGGGACGTGTCGTCGACGTCCAGGACGATCGCGGGCTTGCCGTGGCGGTGGTGCGCGGACTTCGCGAGGGCGTCCCGCAGGTAGTCCTGGGCCTTCTTCTCGATGCCGGCGACCTGCTTGGCGTAGTTGCCGTCGGTCGCGGCCTGGTGCTCACCGGAGGCGTCGACGGTGTCGCCGTAGTACGCCTTGATGTCGTTGACCACGTCGGTCAGGTTGGGGATCTGCTTGTCGCTGCGCGGCACGGAGGTGTCCGCGGTCGCCGCGCCGACCCCGTAGAGAGTGGCGGCCGCCGCCACCGCGGCGACGGCGGCGGCGAGGGTGCGGGTGCGCCCGCGGGTGAACACGGACGGTCTGGCTGCGGGCATCTGGGGGGCTCCTTCGATCCGGCCGGAGGGCACGCACGGCCGGGCCCACGCGCTTCGGGGGAACGCCCGGCCCTGCGGGGCTCGTTGACGCGGCGACGCTAGGGGCCCCGATCATGCTGGTCAAGGGCTGTCTACGCGCGATGACCCCCAATCGCCGCCCGAGGACGGATCAGCCCAGGTCGCCACGTGCGGAAAGGACCGGCAAAGCTTTGGTATGCCGCCGCGGCCGGGCCCCGCGCCGCCGTGCCCGTACCCGCCCGAGGGTCAGTGGCGGTGCCGTCCCGGGCGCCGCCGCCCCGGTGCGGCGCCCCTCCTGCGGGTGGCCCTCGACAGAGCCGCGCCGCCCGCGAAGAGCACGACGCCCACCGCGAACGCGGTGAAGCCCAGCGGTGCCTTCGGCAGTCCCCACAGGGTCTCCGCGAAGGGGTCCGGCGGGGCCTGCGCACTGCCCACGCCGCCCAGCAGGCTGAGGATCAGGGACACCCAGACGGCGAACCCGGCAAGCGCCACCAGCACCCCGGCGGCCATGAGCACCCGGCCCGGCCCGCGCACCCGGAACAGCCCGGTGCAGGCCTCCTCGGCGGCCCCGGGGTCGTCCGCCTCCCGCCCGTCGCCGCCGGCCCCGTAGTGCCGGCGCCCGGCGAGGTACTGCGCGCGCCCGGACGGGTAGCGGCGGGTGGGGCCGGGCCCGGACCGGCCCCGGGTGTCCCCGAGGTCGTGGAGCACGGTCAGCGGCGAGGGAGTGCCACCCGGGCCATCCGCGGTTTCCGCGGCCTCTCCGGCTTCCGGGCGGTCCGCCTCGTCCCCGGGGTCCGCCTGCCGGGCCGACTCCACCGACAGCCGCAGCTCGACGTGGCCGATACGGAGCAGGTCACCGTCGTGGAGGGGGCGCGGTGCGTCGAGCAGGGTCCCGTTGAGGTAGGTGCCGTTGGTCGAGCCGAGGTCGCTGAGCACCACGTGGCTCCCGGCGCGGTTCATCGCGGCGTGCCGCCGGCTCACGCCCTCCTCGTCGAGCCGGATCCCGCTGCCGGCGAGCCTGCCGATCTCGCAGTAGCCGGCCGGTACGGGGTAGGCCCGTCCGGTGTCCGGCCCCGTGGTCACGATCAGTTGTGGCGGTGCGGCCGAGTGTCCGGGCATCTCCAGCCCCTGGGGGTCATCCGCTTTCCCTCAGGATCCGTCCGCGTCTCCGTGCGGACAAACGCTGGTCACGGCCCCGGGCGCGCGTACGATCGGTCGGAACGACACCAGGTCGGGAGGAGCCCGGGTGGAAGACCAGCCCGTCCTCGACCCGCTCGCGGCGGTGCGCGGGCCGGACGACCCGGAGACCGATGTGTACCTGACCGGCACGGTCTTCCTGGACATCATCTTCACCGGTCTCGACAGCGCGCCCGTGCGCGGCACCGAGTCCTGGGCGCGCGGCATGGGATCGAGTCCCGGCGGCGTGGCCAACATGGCGACCGCCCTCGCCCGGCTGGGGCTGCGCACCTCGCTCGCGGCCGCCTTCGGCGACGACGTGTACGGGGACTACTGCTGGGACGCCCTCGCGGTGGGGGAGGGCATCGAGCTGGAGCTGTCCCGCAAGATCCCCGGCTGGCACTCGCCGGTCACGGTCTCCATGGCGTACGAGGGCGAGCGCACCATGGTCAGCCACGGCCACGAGGCGCCGCCGCCCGAGGAGCCCGCGCCGCTCTGCCCGCCGCCGAGCCGGGCGTGCGTGGCCTCGCTGGTGCCCGGGGTCCCGCAGCAGGAGTGGATCGGCACCGCCGCCGGGCGGGGCAGCCGGATCTTCGCCGACGTCGGCTGGGACGACAGCGGCCGCTGGGACAGCGCGGACCTGGCGGACCTGGCGCACTGCGAGGCCTTCCTGCCGAACGCCGCCGAGGCCATGCGCTACACCCGCACCGACTGCCCCCGGGCCGCCGCCCGCAAGCTCGCCGAGCTGGTCCCGCTGGCGGTGGTGACGCTCGGCGCCGAGGGCGCGTACGCGGTCGACTCCGCCGCCGGCCAGGCCGCCGAGGTGCCGGCGCTGTCGGTGGAGGCGCTGGACCCCACGGGCGCCGGGGACGTCTTCGTCGCGGGCTTCCTGACCGGCACCCTGGCCGGCTGGTCGCTCGCCGACCGGCTGGCCTTCGCGTGCCTCACGGCCGCGCTGTCGGTGCAGGAGTTCGGGGGCTCGCTCTCGGCGCCCGGCTGGATCGAGATCGCGGCCTGGTGGCAGCACGCCAAGGCCTACGACGACCAGGACCGCTCGGCGCTGCGCCGCTACGCCTTCCTGGACGACCTGCTGCCCACCGGCACCCGCCGCTGGCCCCTGCGCCGCGCCGTGCCGACGATCGGCTTCCGTCCGCCGCCCTTCCGCTGACGCGGTGGCGGAGCCGGCGTCAGGCGATCACGTCGACGGGGCAGCGGGCCGCCTTCGCGCGCTCGATGCGGGCGTCGCCCGTGACCAAGGTGCACCCCAGGTGTTCGGCGAGCGCTGCGTACGAAGCGTCGTACGCGGAGAGGTTGGCGCGCAGCTCCCAGATGCGATCGAGCAGGGCGTATCCCGGCATGCGCTGGATCGGCAGGGCGGACAGCAGGGTGATCGCCGTCTCCGCCGAGGCCTGCCCCAGCTTCCCTCCGAGCGACAGGCCGCGGATCGCATGGGCCGCCTCGAACTCGATGAGGGCCGGCGCGTGCAGGGTCTCGCCGGCCATCCGTTTGCGCGCGAGATCGCCCAGTGGGCCGGCGTGGGTGAGGGCGAGGACGAGTGCGGACGCGTCGACGACGATCACTCGCGGCGCCCCTCGTCGATGTGTCCGAGCAGGTCCGCCACGGTGTAGTCGGCTGTCGCTGCCTTCCGGGCGCTGGCCAGTATGTCGTCGACCGTCGGTGTTCTCGCCTGTTCGATCAGCCTCTGGCGCAGGTACTCGTTCAGGGACTGGTGCGCCTCGATCGCGCGGTGCTTGAGGGTGCGGTGCACGTCGTCGGGGACGTCCTTGATCTGGATGTTCGCCATGCCGTCACGCTAACATGCGAAACGCATGCTTGCATGCGTTTCGCATGCTGGCGTCAGACCCGGCGCTCCAGGATCCGGCCCGGCCAGGGGGCGCCCTCGGCCTGGGGCACGGTGAAGGGCTGGGCGAGGGTGAAGCCCAGGGCCTCGTACTGCCGGACGAGCCGGCCCTCGCCGCCCGCGTAGCAGTCGACCCGCAGCAGCGGGATGCCGCGGCGCCGCGTCTCGGCGACGGCGTCGTCCACCAGGGCCGCGCCGATGCCGCTGCCGGACAGCGCCCGGTCGGTGACGAGCAGCCGCAGGTACAGCTCGCGCCCGTCCACGGGCGGGGCGTAGTCGGGCTTCTCCTCGGCCAGCACGCACACGCCCACCACCCGGCCGTCGGCCACGGCCGCGCGCAGCAGGTACTCCTTCGCGTACCGGGCCACGCGCTCCACCGCCGGGGGCCGGGAGGACCAGGGGCGGGTGCCCCACTGGCCGGTGTGGCCGCGGGCGGTCAGCCAGGCGACGGCTCCGTCCAGCAGGGCGAGCGTCGCGGGCAGGTCCTCGGGTCCTCCGGTGCGGATCTCCATCCCGCAGTTCTACCCGGCGCGTGACGCAGCGTAAAACCCCTCGGCACCCCAGCCGCACCGACGTACCCTTGAACCCCAAGCCCAGTGGCATGTCGAACAGCAGAAGGCGGGATGAGCAGGCCGTCGAGCCTGGCCCATGACTCAGACACCGACAACGCAGCAACCGCAGGCGAGCGCCCACTTCGTCGTACCGGCCAAGCACCCCATGGTGACGGTCCTGGGGTCCGGTGACTCGCTCCTGCGCGTGATAGAGCAGGCGTTCCCGGCCGTCGACATCCATGTACGAGGCAATGAGGTCAGCGCGAGCGGTGAATCCGCGGACGTCGCGCTGGTCCAGCGCCTCTTCGACGAGATGATGCTGGTACTGCGCACAGGCCAGCCGATGACGGAGGACGCAGTGGAGCGGTCGATCGCCATGCTCCGCCAGGACAGCGGAGCCGACGGCCTGGAGGAGACCCCCTCCCAGGTGCTCACCCAGAACATCCTTTCCAGCCGGGGCCGCACCATCCGCCCCAAGACCCTCAACCAGAAGCGCTACGTCGATGCGATCGACAAGCACACGATCGTGTTCGGCATCGGCCCCGCCGGTACCGGCAAGACCTACCTGGCCATGGCCAAGGCCGTCCAGGCGCTGCAGTCCAAGCAGGTCAACCGGATCATCCTGACCCGCCCCGCCGTCGAGGCGGGCGAGCGGCTCGGCTTCCTGCCGGGCACGCTCTACGAGAAGATCGACCCGTACCTGCGTCCGCTGTACGACGCGCTGCACGACATGATCGACCCCGACTCGATCCCGCGCCTCATGGCGAGCGGGACGATCGAGGTCGCTCCTCTGGCGTACATGCGCGGCCGCACGCTCAACGACGCCTTCATCATCCTCGACGAGGCGCAGAACACCAGCGCCGAGCAGATGAAGATGTTCCTCACCCGGCTCGGCTTCGACTCCAAGATCGTCATCACCGGTGACGTCACCCAGGTCGACCTCCCCGGTGGCACGAAGAGCGGACTGCGCCAGGTCGTGGACATCCTGGACGGCGTCGAGGACGTGCACTTCTCGCGCCTGACGAGCACGGATGTCGTACGCCATAAGCTGGTCGGGCGCATCGTGGACGCATACGAGCGCTACGACGACCTCAACGGCAACCGAAAGTAGCCACCGAAGCACTATGGCGATCGACGTCAACAACGAATCCGGCTGGGACTTCGACGAGGCGGCGGTGCTCGACATCAGCCGCTACGCCCTGCAGCACATGCGTATCCACCCCCTGTCCGAGCTCTCCGTCATCGCGGTCGACGCCGACGCCATGGAGCAGCTGCACGTCCAGTGGATGGACGAACCGGGGCCCACCGACGTCATGTCCTTCCCGATGGACGAGCTGCGTCCCGGGAAGGAGGACGAGGAGCCCCCGCAGGGACTGCTCGGGGACATCGTGCTCTGTCCCGAGGTCGCCAAGAAGCAGGGCGACGAGGCCGTGACCAAGCACTCCATGGACGAGGAGCTGCAGCTGCTCACCGTCCACGGGGTGCTGCACCTGCTCGGTTACGACCACGAGGAGGCCGACGAGAAGGCCGAGATGTTCGGTCTGCAGAAGGCCATCCTCGACGGCTGGCGCGCCGAGCGCGGCATCCAGGGGCCGTCGCCGGCCCCGACGACCACCCACTGATCGCGATGGTGGTCTTCGCCGTCCTGCTGGTCGTCGTCGCCTGGCTGGCCGCCTGCGCCGAGGCCGGCATCGCCCGCACCTCCCGCTTCCGGGCGGAGGCGGCGGTGCGGGCCGGCCGGCGCGGGGCGGACAAGCTGCTGGCGGTCTCCTCGGATCCCACCCGCTACCTCAACGTCGCGCTGCTGGTCCGGGTGGCCTGCGAGATGGCGGCGGCGGTGCTCGTCACCGTCGTCTGCGTCCGGCACTTCGAGGAGACCTGGCAGGCGGTCCTGGTGGCGGTCGCCGTCATGATCGTCGTCTCGTACGTCGCGGTGGGCGTCTCGCCCCGCACGATCGGCCGCCAGCACCCGCTGAACACGGCCACCGCGGCGGCTTACGTGCTGCTGCCGCTGGCCCGCGTCATGGGCCCGGTCCCGGCGCTGCTGATCCTGCTCGGCAACGCGCTCACCCCCGGCAAGGGCTTCCGCCAGGGCCCGTTCGCCTCCGAGGCGGAGCTGCGCGCGCTGGTCGACCTCGCGGAGAGCGAGTCCCTCATCGAGGACGAGGAGCGCCGCATGGTGCACTCCGTCTTCGAGCTCGGCGACACCCTGGTGCGCGAGGTGATGGTGCCGCGCACCGAACTGGTGGCCATCGAACGCTTCAAGACGATCCGGCAGGCCATGACCCTGGCGCTGCGCAGCGGTTTCTCGCGCATCCCGGTCACGGGCGAGAGCGAGGACGACATCGTCGGCATCGTCTACCTCAAGGACCTCGCCCGCCGCGTGCACATCAACCGGGACGCCGAGACCGACCCGGTCTCCTCGCTGATGCGCCCGGCCTTCTTCGTCCCCGACACCAAGAACGCCGGCGACCTGCTGCGCGAGATGCAGCGCGAGCGCAACCACGTCGCCGTCGTCATCGACGAGTACGGCGGCACGGCCGGCGTCGTCACCATCGAGGACATCCTGGAGGAGATCGTCGGCGAGATCACCGACGAGTACGACCGCGAGGTGCCGCCCGTGGAGGAGCTGGGCGGGGGCCGTTACCGCGTCACCTCCCGCCTCGACCTCGGAGACCTGGGCGAGCTCTACGGCGTGGACCTGGACGACGAGGACGTCGAGACCGTCGGCGGCCTGCTCGCCAAGACCCTCGGCCGGGTGCCGATCCCCGGTGCCTCCGCCGTCGTCGGGCTCCCCGAGACCGCCTCGGCCCCGCACGCCCCCGCCGCGCTCCGGCTCACCGCGGAGGCCCCGTCGGGCCGCCGCAACCGCATCGGGGCGGTCCTCGTCGAGCCGGTCCCGGTCGTCGCGGAGGACCCCTCGGGCCCGGAGCCGGACGGGGCGATGCACGGCGGGTAGCGCCGGTCAGCCCTGGTCGACGAGCGGGACGCCGGGGGCGAAGTGTTCCAGCGCGGCGGCCAGGCGTCGTCGGTCGAGCCGCCAGCCGTTCACCTGGCGGGACGCTATGACCAGGTCGAACGGTACGGGGACCAGGGCCCCCGCGACGGCGCGTGCCAGCGCGCCCTGCCCGGGGCCGGGCAGGGGCGGAGCGCCCTCGCGGCGCTGCACCCCGATCCAGGGCACCCGGTGGCCGTACGGGACCGGCTGCTTCCACAGCACCACGGCGGTGACGTCCTCCCACGGCACGTGCGCGGTGGTGGCCCGGTAGCGCAGGGGCACCCCGCCGAGGAGCACGCCCGTCGCGTCGACGCGCAGGGCGACCCTGCGGGTCAGCGAGTTCGCGGCGATGAGCAGCCCGCCGCCGCCGAAGAGGACGCCTCCCGCGATCCGCAGGGGGAAGCCCATGCCCGGCATCACCAGGACCGCGGTGAAAACGACCGCCCCCAGCAGCACGGCGACGGTTCGGCGGTCGAAGCCGTAGCGCGCCTCGTAAGCCGGCTTCGCGTCGTCATCCATGCCGAGATCATGACAATGCCCCGTCCCCGAGGGGAACCCTCGGGGACGGATACGCTGACCGCATGAGCGACGAGCTGCAGCCGGAAGACCGCAAGATCATCACCCTGGCCCGCTCCGCCCGCGCCCGCAACGGCGTCGCCGAGGGGGCGGCCGTGCGCGACGAGACGGGGCGCACCTACGTGGCGGGGACCGTGGCCCTTCGGTCGTTGTCGCTCAGCGCGCTGCGGACGGCGGTGGCCATGGCGGTCGCCAGCGGTGCCACGTCCCTGGAGGCGGCGGCCGTGGTGTCCGAGGCGGACGTGGTGCCGGACGAGGACCGTGCGGCCGTGCGCGACCTGGGCGGCGCGGGCACGCCGGTGCTGCTGGCCGGCCCCGACGGAGTCGTCCGGGCGAGGGTCGAAGCGGGCTGAGCCGGCGCCGGCTCAGCCGCCGGGCCCTGCAGAACGGGCCGCGCGCAGGGCGTGCTCCCAGTCGCCGACCAGGGGGCGTGCGGCGGGCAGCAGCGCCTCGCCCTGCACGGTGAGGCCGACGCCGCGGGGCCCGCGGTCGAAGAGGCGGAAGCCGAGCTGCCGTTCCAGGGCGCGGATCTGCTTGGAGAGCGCGGGCTGGGAGATGCGCAGCCGCTCGGCGGCCCGGGTGAAGTGCAGTTCGTCCGCGACCGTGACGAAGTAGCGGAGGTCACGCACGTGGACGTCCATATCCATCGGTTATAGCAGCGGATCGTGGCCTGCGCCGTGCCCTCGGGGGAACACCGGGCGACACCCGGGGGAACGGCCGCTCCGGTCCCCCGGGCGGCGGCGCCGCCCGGGGGCGTCAGCGGGGCCCGGTGGATCAGGGACAATGGTCGCCATGAGCGTTCGCACCGAGACGACCCCCGCCCCCGCCCACCGGGCCGGCTTCGCCTGCTTCGTGGGCCGCCCCAACGCGGGCAAGTCCACCCTGACCAACGCTCTGGTCGGCACGAAGGTGGCCATCACCTCCAACCGGCCGCAGACCACCCGGCACACCGTGCGCGGCATCGTGCACCGCCCGGACGCCCAGCTGGTCCTGGTCGACACCCCGGGTCTGCACAAGCCGCGCACCCTGCTCGGCGAGCGGCTCAACGACGTCGTCCGCACCACCTGGGCCGAGGTCGACGTGATCGGCTTCTGCCTGCCCGCCGACCAGAAGCTCGGCCCCGGCGACCGCTACATCGCCAAGGAGCTGGCCGAGGTCCGCAAGACCCCCAAGGTCGCCATCGTCACCAAGACCGACCTGGTGGACTCCAAGCGCCTCGCCGAGCAGTTGGTCGCCATCGACCTGCTCGGCGCCGAACTGGGCATCGAGTGGGCCGAGATCGTCCCGGTCTCCGCCGTCGGTGACAAGCAGGTCTCGCTCCTGGCCGACCTCCTCGTCCCGCTGCTCCCGGAGGGTCCGGCCCTCTACCCGGAGGGCGACCTCACCGACGAGCCCGAGCAGGTCATGGTCGCCGAGCTGATCCGCGAGGCGGCGCTCGAGGGCGTACGGGACGAGCTGCCGCACTCCATCGCCGTCGTGGTCGAGGAGATGCTGCCGCGCGAGGGCCGCCCGGCGGAGAAGCCGCTGCTGGACGTGCACGCCAACATCTACATCGAGCGCCCCAGCCAGAAGGGCATCATCATCGGCCCCAAGGGCTCCCGCCTGAAGGAGGTCGGCACCAAGTCCCGCCGCCACATCGAGGCGCTGCTCGGGACGCCGGTCTTCCTCGACCTGCACGTGAAGGTCGCCAAGGACTGGCAGCGCGACCCCAAGCAGCTGCGCAAGCTCGGCTTCTAGGACGACACGGCCCAGGCGGCCGGGCCTAGGCCGTCGCACCCCCGGCGGCCCCGCCGCTGAAGATCCCGTGGAAGCCGAACGGCACCGCGTGCGGGACCTCGGCGCGGGCCAGCTCGCGGAACGTGACGGCGTCCAGCACCAGCAGGAAGGACGAGCCGGCCGTGGCGTCGAGGACGACGGAGAGCACCACGCCCTCGCCCTCCGCCCCGGCCTCCGGGGCCGCGACGAAGACGGGCTCCCCGGGGTAGCAGTCCTCCTGCGACCAGGTCACGGTGCCGCCGTCGGCCGTGTCGAGCCGCACCAGCTGGTCGGTGAAGTGCTCGCCCCGGCCGTCGCGGCTGCCGACGCCGTACGCGAAGCGGTAGGGGCGGCCGTTGCACCGCCCGTAGTCGATGCGGGGGAGCTCCATCGGCTCCTCACCGAGCCGCTCGGACGTCACCGCGCCGTCCCCGCCGATCCGGTACCGGGTGGGCCGGGCCTGCGGGACGCCGCCGCCGTCGCGCAGCCGGTCGAGGTAGAGGGCGTCGATGACGGACGGGTCCTCGTAGGCGCACAGGTCCAGCACCAGCGCGTCGCCGTCCTCGAAGGCGTTGACGTGGTGGAAGGCGAAGAAGGCCGGGCCCTTGGCGACGCGGCGGACGGTGCCGTCCCTGCGGTCCATGACGATGAAGCGGGTGCCGCGCTCCGGGCGCCAGCGGTAGTTCTCGATGAAGGGCCGGCCGCTGAGCAGCAGTGCCGGCGGGTTGACGACGAGCGGGAACTCCACGAGCACCACATGGCGGTCGGTGATCGCGAAGCTGTGCATGTAGCCGGGCCGGGTGACGGGCAGGCTGCCCAGGAGCCTGCGGCGGGCCGTGCCGTCGGAGGACTGGCGGTAGACGCGGTACTCGCTGCGCCGCGCGAAGTGCGCCACGAAGTTGACCAGTTCGCCGGTGACCGGGTCCTGGTGCGGGTGCGCCGTGGTCCACTGACCGGCCAGCGCGTCCTCGTAGCCGACGACGCCGACCGTCTCCAGCGTCCTCGGGTCGAACTCCACCGGCATCGGGGTCTCGGTCAGCGCGACGAAGCGTTCGCCGAAGCGGGCGACGCTGACGTTGGCGTTCCCCGAGGGCTTGCGGAGGAACGGGGTGAGCACCCGGGCGAAGAGCGAGCGGCAGGGGTCGGTGGCGAACTCCTGGTAGCCGATGCGGCCCTCGTGCCGGGCGGTACGGCTGCTCGGGACGTCCAGGAAGCGGTTGGCGTAGGAGACCCGGCCGTCCTCGATCGCGAACCGGTGGAGCATCGCCTGGCCGTCGAACCAGTGCCGGTAGCGGCGCTCCCCGGCCTCGAAGAGGGCGGGGCCGTTGCGCAGCAGGACCCCGTCGAGCCACCGCGGCAGCCGTCCCCGTACCGGCAGTTCGGGGACGGTCACCTCGTCGGTCAGGCTGCGCAGCCCGGTCGTGTGCCCGCTCATCGGCTACGCGCCCTCCTTCAGCACCAGTTGGACCAGTTCGCGCTGCTCCTCCGTCAGCCGCGGGTCGGCGCAGTGCACCGTGCGGCCGTCCACCGTGATCTCGTACCGGAAACCGTCCGGTACGCCCTGCGGGGGCGCGGCCGGGCCCGCGGCGAGCACGTCGCGGGCCAGGGCGTGCAGACGGAAGGCGTCGGGGCGGCCGGCGGTGTCCAGCACGGCCCGGCGCTCGATCCCCGCGAAACCGCCGGAGCGGATCACCTGTATGCGCATGGCGGACGTCTACCCCTGTGCGGGCGGTCGCGCACCTTCCGGGACCGGCGACTGGCGCGGCACGTCGGTACCGTTCACGGCGGTCGGGATGCCGACCTCCGACCACGCCTTCACCACCGCCGCGTGTTCCTCGCCCTCACCGAAGCGCCCGGCGGCCGAGGCGACCGTCGCCTGGGCGAACTCGGCGAACGTCGCCCTGGGCGACAGCGCGCCGCCGGTCAGCACGTCGTACCAGATCAGCCCGGCCCGCTCCCAGGCGTTGCCGCCCAGGGCGACGGCCAGCAGGTGGAACGCCCGGTTGGGGATGCCGGAGTTGATGTGCACGCCCCCGTTGTCCCGCGAGGTGCGGACGTAGGCGTCCATGTGGCCGGGCTGCGGGTCCTTGCCGAGGACGTCGTCGTCGTAGGCCGTGCCGGGGGCCTTCATGGAGCGCAGCGCCACGCCCGTGACGCGCGGGGCGAGCAGTCCGGCGCCGATCAGCCAGTCGGCCTCCTCGGCGGTCTGGCCGAGCGCGTGCTGCTTGATGAGGGAACCGAAGACGTCCGACATCGACTCGTTGAGGGCGCCGGACTGGCCGAAGTAGTCGAGGTTGGCGGTGTACTGGGTGACGCCGTGGCTGAGTTCGTGGCCGATGACGTCGAGGGGGAGCGTGAAGTCGAGGAAGATCTCCCCGTCGCCGTCCCCGAAGACCATCTGCTCGCCGTTCCAGAAGGCGTTGTTGTAGTCGCGGTCGTAGTGGACGGTGGCGTCCAGCGGCAGCCCGGCGTCGTCGATGGAGTGGCGGCCGTACGCCGTCAGGAAGAGCTCGAAGGTCGCCCCCAGTCCGTCGTAGGCCCGGTTGACGGTGTCGTCGGCCGGTGCGGGGTCGCCCTCGCCGCGGACCTTCCGCCCCGGCAGGTCCGTGCGGTGCTGCGCGTCGCTGATCGTGCGGTGCGGCCGGTCCGACGGCTCCGCCCCGATCACCGGGAGGGCGCCGATGACGGTGGTCAGCCGGCGGCGGGTGCGCTCCGCGGCGTCGCGTTCCAGGGTGCGGCGGGCGGGCTCGGCGAGTGCGCGGTCCTCGTTGCGGGCGACCTTGTCGAGGACGTGCGGCGGCACGATCGTGCAGAAAACAGGTGTCTGCTCCATGCAGGGCAATGTGGCACGGTGCTCACTGTCTGTCACTAGGTGTGACCATGATCCACGAAAAGGGGGGAAGTTGTACGTTTTTCATGTCATCACGGGCGGTCTTGCATACTGAGAAGAACGCCGCAGCGGCTGCAGGGTCCCCGGGGGCTCGGTTATGGTCGACAGCATCATGCGTTTCGGGCTGCTTCTTCTTAGCTGCCGCGGCGAGGGCCTGTAGTCCAGGTCGACTCCCTCCCCGCGGGGTTTGGCGTTGCACCAGCGCCGGTCGGCCGCCTCCACAGCCGCAACCGAGGAGCACCCCCGCAGATGTCCACCCCGAACGCCGTCGGCCGCCCCACGCCCATCACCGCCGCGACGGTGCGCCAGCGCCCGACCGCGATGCCGGTCCACAAGTACAAGCCGTACGAGGCCGTGGAGATCCCGGACCGCACCTGGCCGGACCGGCGGATCACCAAGGCCCCCCGCTGGCTGTCGACCGACCTGCGGGACGGCAACCAGGCGCTGATCGACCCGATGTCGCCGGCCCGCAAGCGCGCGATGTTCGACCTGCTGGTGAAGATGGGCTACAAGGAGATCGAGGTCGGCTTCCCCGCCTCGGGCGAGACCGACTTCGCCTTCGTGCGCTCCATCATCGAAGAGGGCGCGATCCCCGACGACGTCACCATCTCCGTACTGACCCAGGCCCGCGAGGAACTGATCGAGCGGACCGTGGAGTCCCTGCGCGGCGCGGCGCGTGCGACCGTGCACCTGTACAACGCGACCGCCCCGACCTTCCGCCGGGTGGTCTTCCGCGGCTCCAAGGAGCAGATCCGGCAGATCGCCGTGGACGGCACGCGGCTGGTCATGGAGTACGCGGACAAGATCCTGGGCGACGAGACCGTCTTCGGCTACCAGTACAGCCCGGAGATCTTCACCGACACCGAGCTGGACTTCGCGCTGGAGGTCTGCGAGTCGGTGATGGACGTCTGGCAGCCCGAGGAGGGCCGCGAGATCATCCTGAACCTGCCCGCGACCGTGGAGCGCTCCACGCCCTCCACGCACGCGGACCGCTTCGAGTGGATGTCGCGGAACCTGTCGCGCCGCGAGTACGTGTGCCTGTCGGTCCACCCGCACAACGACCGCGGCACGGCCGTGGCCGCCGCCGAGCTGGCGCTGATGGCCGGCGCCGACCGCATCGAGGGCTGCCTGTTCGGCCAGGGCGAGCGCACCGGCAACGTCGACCTGGTCACCCTGGGCATGAACCTGTTCAGCCAGGGCGTGGACCCGATGATCGACTTCTCCCAGATCGACGAGGTCCGCCGCACCGCCGAGTACTGCAACCAGATGGAGGTCCACCCGCGCCACCCGTACGTGGGCGACCTGGTCTACACGTCCTTCTCCGGCTCCCACCAGGACGCCATCAAGAAGGGGTTCGACGCCATGGAGGCCGACGCGGCCGCCCAGGGCCGGACCGTCGACGACATCGAGTGGGCGGTCCCGTACCTGCCGATCGACCCCAAGGACGTCGGCCGCTCCTACGAGGCCGTCATCCGTGTGAACTCGCAGTCCGGCAAGGGCGGCGTCGCGTACGTCCTGAAGAACGACCACAAGCTGGACCTGCCGCGCCGCATGCAGATCGAGTTCTCGAAGATCATCCAGGCGAAGACCGACGCCGAGGGCGGCGAGGTCACGCCGAAGGAGATCTGGGCGATCTTCGAGGACGAGTACCTGCCCACCCCGGAGAACGCCTGGGGCCGGGTCGCCCTGCGGTCGGCGCAGACCTCGACCAGCAGCGACGGCACCGACACCCTGACCGTCGAAGCGGTCGTGGACGGCGCCGAGACGGTCCTGACCGGCACCGGCAACGGCCCGATCTCCGCGTTCTTCGACGCGCTGGCCTCGGTCGGGGTCGACGCCCGCCTGCTGGACTACACCGAGCACACCATGAGCGAGGGCGCCAGCGCGCAGGCCGCCTCGTACATCGAGTGCGCCATCGACGGCCAGGTCCTGTGGGGCATCGGCATCGACGCCAACACCACGCGCGCCTCGCTGAAGGCGGTCGTCTCCGCCGTCAACCGCGCGGCCCGCTAGTCACCACGCACGGTGAACCGGCCACGGCGCCCGAGCGGGCGCCGTGGCCGGTTCTCGTATTCGGCCCTCACGTGGTACTGACTACGCGCCGCCCATGTGGCTAACATCACGTCATTACGGCGCCGTTGCCGGAGCGTTACCCACGCGTACGGCGCGTAAAGGGACGAACCGGGGTAATCGGGATGGCGGCCGGAGGGTGCGAAGTGCTCCACATCAAGGGCTTGTGCATCTTGGGCGTGCGGACGGTCTGGCACACCGAAGGTGACGGGGAGTTCTTCTGCGCCGGCTGCGGTGGCGACCGCGGCTACCGGCGGCGCACCGGCACCCGGCGGCTGACCCTGCTGGGCCTGCCCCTCCTGCCGCGCGGCTCGGCCGGCACGGTCGTGGAGTGCGTGGTGTGCCGCGCCCACCGCGGCCCCGAGGTCCTGGAGCAGCCCACCACCACCGTCTTCTCCGCCATGCTCCGCGATGCCGTCCACACCGTCGCCCTCGCCGTGCTCACCGCGGGCGGCGCCATGGGGCGCGGCGCCCGCGAGGCCGCCGTCGGCGCGGTCCGCTCGGCCGGGTTCACCGACTGCACCGAGGACCAGCTGCTCGGCCTGCTCGCGGCGATCGTCGCCGACGAGGGCCGCTTCCCCGGCGCCTCCGACGCCCCGGACGCCGACGGGCTCGCGGACGCCCTCGACGGCTGCGGCAGCTGGCTGTCCATCGAGCTCCACGAGGCCCTGGGCCCCCTCTCCCGCCACCTCGCCCCCCAGGGCCGTGAGCACATCCTGGTCCAGGGCGCCCTCATCGCCCTCGCCGACGGCCCCTACCTGCCCGCCGAGCGGGAGGTCCTCGGCGCCGTCGGCCGCTGCCTCGGCCTCGTCGGCGAGGACACCGAACGCATCCTGGAGGCCGCGGCCCGCACGCCGTCCTGACGGGCCGCCCCTGATCGCCACCGCCGGGCGTACTCCCCGGGGAGTAACGGGGCCCGCACCGCACCCCGGGCAGTAACGCCGGCCTCGGTCCCGGGCCCGACGAAAAGGCGCCCCCGCACCGGAAGTCTGGGCAGGACCAGACCACCGGCCCGGAGGGAGGCCCATGATGGGGGCCCCGACCACTGAGACCACACCGGCCGCCGCGCCGCCGCCGACCCGAGGACGGGGGAGGAACCGGGGCGCCCGCGCGATCCCGTGGGCGGTGCTCGCGCTGTGGATCGCCGTGCTGGCGCTGGCCGGCCCGCTGGCCGGCAAGCTCGCCGACGCGCAGCAGAACCGCGCCGTGGACTACCTCCCGGTGAGCGCCGACTCCACGCAGGTCGCCCGGCTCCAGGACGCGCTGCCCGGCGGCGAGGCCACCGAACTCGTGGTCGTCTACCACCGCGACGGCGGGCTGACCGCTGCCGACCGCGACAAGGCCGCCGCCCAGATCGCCGGCATCGCGCGGGCGCACCGGCTCACCGGCGGCACGCCGCACGCCGTCCTGTCGCACGGCGACACACTGATGTACCCCGTGGCGAGCACCGAGCCCGGCCAGGACGACGCGGCCAGGAACGCCTTCGTCACCGACGTCCGCGACCGGGCCGAGGGCGGCGACGGGCTGACCGCCCACGTGGGCGGCCCCGGCGCGCTCAACACCGACATGAAGGAGGTCTACTCCTCCCTCGACGGGCCGTTGCTGTGGACCACGGTGGCCGTCGTCGCCGTCCTGCTGATCCTCATCTACCGCAGCCCGCTGCTGTGGTTGCTGCCCCTGCTCGTCGCGGGCGTGGCCGACGCCGCCGCGATGGCCGGGGTCTACGGACTCCACCAGGCCTTCGGCATCACCGTCACCGGCCAGAGCCAGGGCGTGATGACCATCCTGGTCTTCGGCGCCGGCACCGACTACGCGCTGCTGCTCGTCTCCCGCTACCGCGAGGAACTCCGGCGCGTGCCGCGCCCGTACGACGCCATGCGCGCCGCGCTGCGCGGCTGCGGGCCCGCGATCCTGGCCTCCTCCGCGACGGTGGCCGCAGGCCTGCTGTGCCTGCTCGCCGCCGACCTCAACAGCAGCCGGGGCATGGGCCCGATCGCCGCGGTCGGCGTGCTGTGCGCGCTGGTCGCCATGACGACCCTGCTGCCCGCGCTGCTGGTGCTGCTGGGCCGCCGGGTCTTCTGGCCGCTGGTCCCGGCGTACGGCAGCGAAGTGCCGCGTCCGCGCGGCCTGTTCGCGGCGATGGGCGGCTCGGCCGCACGCCGTCCGCCGGCCGTGCTCGCGGGTGGCGCGGTGCTGCTCGGGGCGCTGGCGCTCGGGACCCTGGCCCTGCCCGGCAGCCTGAAGAACGACGACGCCTTCACCAGCGCGCCGGAGTCGGTCGCCGCGATGCGCATCCTCGCCGAGGCCGACCCCGGCCGCTCCGCCCAGCCGATCACCGTCATGGCGCCCACCGGACGGGCCGGTGAGGTGCTGGCCGCGGTCCGGGGCACCGAAGGCGTCGCGTCCGCCGAACGCGGGCGCAGCGGCGGCGGCTGGACGGAGGTGTCGGTGACCGCCAAGGCGCCGCCCGAGTCGCCCGGCGAGACCGCGACCATCCACGCCCTGCGCGCGGAGCTGGACGGCCCCTACGGCGCCCACGTCGGCGGGCCCAGTGCCCAGCAGGCCGACCTGGCCGGCACCAGTTCCCGCGACCGCCGGGTCGTCGTGCCGCTCGTCCTGGCCGCCGTGCTGCTGATCCTCGTCGCGCTGCTGCGCAGCCTGGTCGCGCCGCTGCTGCTCGTGGTGGCCGTGATCGCGGTGTGGGGCGCCGCGCTGGGCATCGGCGGGCTGGTCTTCGGGCCGCTGTTCGGCTTCGAGGGCACGGACCCGGGGCTGCCGCTGCTGTCCTTCGTCTTCCTCGTGGCGCTCGGCGTCGACTACGGCATCTTCCTCATGCACCGGATGCGCGAGGAGTCGCTGGCGGGGGCCGCGCCGGCCGCCGCGGCCGTCACCGCGCTGCGGACCACGGGCGGGGTGATCGCCTCGGCCGGGCTGGTGCTGGCGGCCACCTTCTCGGTCCTGGTCAACATGCCGTTGGTGTCGCTGGTCGAGATGGGCTTCGTCATCGCCGTGGGCGTCCTGCTGGACACCTTCCTCGTCCGCACCTACCTGGTCACCTCCGCGAGCGTGGCGCTGCGCGAGCGGGTCTGGTGGCCGGGCCGGCTGAGCCGGCCGCGTACGGGCCCGTGAACCGGCCCGCGAACCGGTCTGTCACGCCGCCGACCCCGTAACGGAAGATGGACCCGTGCCGAAGCCGCCGCCCCTCCCGCCCGCCGTCCGCGCGCACAAGGACGCCGCCCTCGCCCTGGGCGTGCTCGCGCTCCAGAGCGCCATGGGCGCCCTCCTGCCGTCCGGACAGGGGCACCGCCCGGACGCGGCGGGCTGGGCGCTGCTGGTGGTCACCGCGCTGGTGCTGGCCGCCCGGCGGCGGTGGCCGATGACCGTGATGCTCGTCACGGTCGCGGCCGTCGCCCCGTACCACGCCATGGACAACCTCCACCTGGCCGTGGTTCCGGCCAGCATGGTGGCGATCTACTCGCTCGCGGTCGCCGGGCCGCCGCCGCGGACGTACCTCACCGTGGCGGCGGTCGTCGCGATCATGGTCGGGGTGATGTCGGCGACACCCGACCGGCACGCGGCGACCGACATGCTGCGCAGCGGCGGCTGGGTGGTGGCGGTGGCACTGACCGGCGAGGCGGTCCGCATCCACCGCAAGTACGTGGCCGCCATCGTCGGGCGCGCCGAACGCGCCGAACGCACCCGCGAGGAGGAGGCGGCCCGGCGCGTCGCCGAGGAGCGGCTGCGGATCGCCCGCGACCTGCACGACCTGCTCGCCCACAGCATCACCCTCATCGGCGTGCAGACCTCGGTCGCGGCGCACGTCCTGCTCGCCGACCCCGAGCGGCTGGACCGCACGGCCGTCGCCGGCGCCCTCGACAGCATCGCCGGCACCTGCCGCGACGCCCGCGCCGAACTGCGCGCCACCCTCCAGGTGCTGCGCGGCGACGACGAGCGCGGCCCGCTGCCGGGCCTGGCGGCCGTGGCCGACCTGGCCCGCTCCGCCGAGGCCGCCGGCGCCCGGGTGGAGCTGGCCGTCGCGGCCGGCGCCGACGGGGTGCCCCCGGCGATCGGGGCGGCCGCCTACCGCATCGTGCAGGAGGCCCTCACCAACGCCGTACGGCACGCCGGGGGCACCTCGGTCCGGGTCGGGGTGGAACTCGGCACCGACCCGGACCGCGGCACCGCCCTGCGGATCGCCGTCACCGACGACGGCCCCTGCCCGGGGACGGAGGCCGAGCACGAACCGGACCGCCCCGACGCCCGATGGCGGCCCTGGCGTGCCGTGGCACCCCCGAGGCCCCCCGCGGACGCCGGCCCGGCGGAGACCGTACCCGCCGCCGGCTACGGCCTCATCGGCATGCGCGAGCGCGCCCGCAGCGTCGGCGGCACGCTGACCGCCGGACCCCGGCCCGAGGGCGGTTTCCAGGTGGCCGCCGTTCTGCCGTTCGCGGGGGGCCCGGCGTGATCCGCGTGCTGCTCGCCGACGACCAGACCCTGGTCCGTGAGGCCTTCGCGATGCTCGTCGAGTCCGCCCCCGACATGCAGGTCGTCGGGCACGCGGCCACCGGGCGGGAAGCCGTGGCGGCGGCCCGCGCCGGCCGTGCCGACGTGGTGATCATGGACATCCGCATGCCGGACCTCGACGGCATCGAGGCCACCCGGCTGATCGCCGCCGACGATGACCTGGCCGGGGTCCGGGTGCTGGTGCTCACCACGTACGACAGCGACGACCACGTCGTCCCCGCGCTGCGCGCCGGGGCCAGCGGCTTCCTCGTCAAGGACACCCGCCCCGCCGAACTCCTCGACGCCATCCGCACGGTCGCCGCGGGCGAGGCGCTGCTCTCGCCGGGGCCGACCGCGCGGCTCATCGCCCGGGTGCTGCGCCTCCCGGAGGGCCCGCCGCCGGGCGGGCCGGCCCCGGAACGCCTCGCCGCGCTGTCCGCACGGGAGCGGCAGGTGCTCACCCTCGTCGCGCGGGGCCTGAACAACACGGAGGTCGCCGAGGCGCTGGGCCTCAGCCCGCTCACCGCCAAGACGCACGTCAGCCGGATCATGGGCAAGCTCGGCGCCCGCGACCGCGCCCAGCTGGTGATCGCGGCCTACGAGTCGGGGCTGGTCGCGCCCGGCGGGACGGCGGGGCTCAGCGGCTGACCGCCCACAGCAGGATCGCGGCGGCGACGCCGAAGCAGGCGAGCACGGTCCACACCGTCGCGCCCAGCGTCCGTGTGTCCGCGGCCATCGCCGGCGCCCCGCCGGCTCCGTGGGCCTGCGACAGGTGGGCCAGCGCCTTGCCCCTGGCGCCGCCCCCGGTGATCTGCTCGCGCCACGCGCAGTGCCGGCACTCGAGCATCCGCCGCCCGCGGTCCGCGTAGCCGTACAGCACTTCCAGGGCGGTGCCGTCGGGGCCGGTCGCGGTGATGTGGTGGGTGACGGAGTCCATCAGCGGGCCACCAGAACCAGGGCAAGGGCGACGAGGGCCGGCACGGTCTGCACGAAGAGGATGCGGCGGCTCGCGGTCGCGGCGCCGTACAGCCCGGCGACCGCCACGCAGATGAGGAAGAACACCGTGGCCTGGAAGCCCACCGGGTCGGCGGCCACGGCGCCCCACACCAGCCCGGCGGCGAGGAAACCGTTGTAGAGCCCCTGGTTGGCCGCGAGTGCCTTGCTCGCCTGCGCGAACTCCGCGGTGGTCCCGAAGGCTCCCCTGGCGCGGGGGGTGGTCCACAGGAACATCTCCAGGACCAGGATGTAGAGGTGGAGGGCCGCTATGAGCAGCACGGCGACGGTCGCTGTGATCGACATGGGCCGTAGCGTACGACCCGGGCCGGTCCGGTCGCCGCGTACGGAACAATGGGCGCATGAGTCTGTTCCGCGACGACGGCATCGTGCTGCGCACCCAGAAGCTGGGCGAGGCGGACCGGATCATCACCCTGCTCACCCGACGGCACGGCCGGGTCCGGGCGGTGGCCCGCGGCGTGCGGCGGACGAAGTCCAAGTTCGGGGCGCGGCTGGAACCGTTCTCCCACGTGGACGTGCAGCTCTTCGCGCGCGGGGGCGAGCTGATCGGCCGCGGCCTGCCGCTGTGCACCCAGGGTGAGACGATCGCCCCCTACGGCAGCCGCATCGTCACCGACTACGCCCGCTACACCGCGGGCACGGCGATGCTGGAGACCGCCGAGCGCTTCACCGACCACGAGGGCGAACCGGCGGTGCAGCAGTACCTGCTGCTGGTCGGCGGCCTGCGCACGCTCGCCGACGGTGAGCACGACCCGCGGCTGGTGCTCGACGCCTTCCTGCTGCGCTCGCTGGCGGTCAACGGCTACGCGCCCAGCTTCGGGGACTGCGCGAAGTGCGGGATGCCGGGCCCGAATCGGTTCTTTTCGGTCGGCGCGGGAGGAGTCGTATGCGGCGAGTGCCGCCCGGCCGGAAGCGTCGTACCCTCACTGGAGTCACTGGAACTCCTCGGCGCGTTGCTCGGAGGGGACTGGGAGACCGCCGACGCGTGCGAACCGCGCCACTGCCGGGAGGGCAGCGGACTGGTCGCGGCGTATCTGCAGTGGCATCTGGAGCGCGGCTTGCGCAGTCTGCGTTTCATCGAGAAGTAGCGGTACCCGGCGGGCCCCCGGCAGCACCAACTCGTGAGGCACAGGAAGTGGAGAGCAAGGTCATGGCAGTACGCGGGATTCTGAGCCGTCCCCGGCGCGAGTACCGGGCTCCCGACCCGCACCCGTCCGGCGCGCAGCCCCCGAAGATCCCAGGTGAGCTGGTCCCCCAGCACGTGGCCATCGTGATGGACGGCAACGGCCGCTGGGCCAAGGAGCGCGGCCTGCCCCGCACCGAGGGGCACAAGGTCGGCGAGACCGTCGTGCTGGACGTCCTCAAGGGCTGCCTGGAGCTGGGGGTCAAGAACCTCTCCCTGTACGCCTTCTCGACGGAGAACTGGAAGCGCTCGCCCGACGAGGTCCGCTTCCTGATGAACTTCAACCGGGACGTCATCCACCGCCGCCGCGACGAGATGCACGAGATGGGCATCCGCATCCGCTGGGCCGGGCGCATGCCCCGGCTGTGGAAGTCGGTCGTGAAGGAGCTCCAGGTCGCGGAGGAGATGACCCGCGACAACGACGCCATGACGCTGTACATGTGCGTCAACTACGGCGGTCGCGCCGAGATCGCCGACGCGGCGGCGCGCCTGGCCGAGGACATAAAGGCGGGTCGCCTCGATCCCTCCAAGGTCAACGAGAAGACCCTCGCCAAGTACCTGTACCACCCGGACATGCCGGACGTGGACCTGTTCGTCCGCCCCTCCGGCGAGCAGCGCACCTCCAACTTCCTGATCTGGCAGTCCGCCTACGCCGAGATGGTCTTCCAGGACGTCCTCTGGCCGGACTTCGACCGCCGCGACCTGTGGCGCGCGTGCCTGGAGTACGCCTCCCGTGACCGCCGTTTCGGCGGCGCGCTGCCCAACGAGCAGCAGCCGGCGGCGGAGAGCGACGCGGACACGCAGTAGTCGGCAGTCACCCCGCGGTCGTCCACGGACGACCGCGGGGCGGTACGAGCACGACGGCGGGCGGGGCCCGGTTCAGTTCGCGGCGGGGCCGCCGCAGCCGGCGCAGTCGGCGCAGGTCCCGAAGATCTCCACGGTGTGGGCGACGTCGACGAAGCCGTGCTCCTCGGCGATGGTGTCGGCCCACTTCTCGACCGCGGGGCCCTCGACCTCGACCGCCTTGCCGCAGACGCGGCAGACCAGGTGGTGGTGGTGACCGCTGCTGCAGCGCCGGTAGACGGACTCGCCTTCCCCGGTGCGCAGGACGTCGATCTCGCCGGCGTCGGCGAGGGACTGCAGCGTGCGGTAGACCGTGGTGAGGCCGACCGAGTCACCCCGGTGCTTGAGGAGGTCGTGCAGTTCCTGGGCGCTGCGGAACTCGTCGACCTCGGCGAGGGCCGCGGCGACGGCGGCACGCTGCCGGGTCGATCGTCCGCGGACGGGGGGCTTGGCGGTCGTCACCGGTGGCCTCCTACTCGGTCGGTTCGGTCGGTCATTCTGCCAGGCCTGGAGCTCATACCCGGACGTCGTCCTCGGTGGGACGCGCCGCGGGTACCTCCAGGGTGCACCGTGTCCCGTCCTCCGCGGCACGGCGTGCACGCTTTTTCGCCAGCGGCGCGGCCAGCAGCGTCAGCGTGACGAAGACACCGATGGCCAGCAGCACGATGGTCGCTCCGGAGGGCACGTCGGCGTAGTACGAGGTGACCGTGCCGGAGAAGGCGACCGCCACGCCGATCACGACCGACAGCGCGAAGGCCGTGGCGAAGCTGCGGGCGATCTGCTGGGAGGCGGCGACCGGGATCACCATCAGCGCGCTGACCAGCAGCAGTCCGACGACCCGCATGGCGACCGTGACCGTGACCGCCGCGGTGACGGCGACCAGCAGGTTGAGCAGCCGCACCGGCAGACCGGTCACCCGGGCGAACTCCTCGTCCTGGGAGACCGCGAACAGCTGCCGCCGCAGGCCCACGGTGACCAGCACCACGAAGCCGGCCAGCAGGCAGATCGCGGTGATGTCCTGCGGGGAGACGGTGGTGATGGAGCCGAACAGGTAGGTGAGCAGGTTGGCGTTGGAGCCGTTCGGCGCGAGCGAGGTGAACAGCACGCCGGCCGCCATGCCGCCGTAGAAGAGCATGGCGAGCGCGATGTCGCCGCGCGTCCTGCCGTACCAGCGGATGAGTTCCATGACGATCGCGCCCGCGACCGACACGGCCGTCGCCATCCACACCGGGTTGGTGCTGAGCAGGAAGCCGAGGCCGACACCGGTGAGGGCGACGTGGCCGATGCCGTCGCCCATGAGGGCCTGGCGGCGCTGGACGAGGTAGATGCCGATCGCGGGGGCGGTGATGCCGACGAGGACGGCGGCGATCAGCGCCCGCTGCATGAAGGCGTAGGAGAACAGCTCCATCAGAACAGCCCCGTCCGGATCGGCTCGGCCACGTGGCCGGCGTGCGGGTGGACATGGTCGTGGCCGGGCAGCGCGTGCTGCCCCTGGGCCTTCGGCGGGGGCCCGTCGTGGACGACGCAGCCGTCGCGCAGCACCACCGCACGGTCGATCAGCGGCTCCAGCGGACCGAGTTCGTGCAGGACCAGGAGCACGGTGGTGCCCAGCGAGACCTGTTCGCGCAGCGTCCCGGCGAGCACCTCCTGGCTGGCGAGGTCGACGCCCGCCATCGGCTCGTCCATGATCAGCAGTTCGGGCTCGACGGACAGCGCGCGGGCGATGAGCACCCGCTGGTGCTGGCCGCCGGAGAGCGCCTCGACCGGATCGCCGGCCCGGTCGGCCATCCCGACCAGCTCCAGGGCGCGCCCCACGGCCCGGCGGTCCGCCTTGCGGGGCAGGCCCAGCCTCGTACGGGCCAGCCGCCCTGCGGAGACGACCTCGCGCACGGTGGCGGGGACGCCGGAGGCCGCCGTGGTGCGCTGCGGCACGTAGCCGATCCGGGCCCAGTCGCGGAACCGGTTCAGCGGGGTGCCGAAGAGCTCCAGTCCGCCCGCGGTGAGCGGCACCTGGCCGACCACGGCGCGGATCGCGGTGGACTTGCCCGAGCCGTTGGCGCCGAGCAGCGCGACGACCTCCCCGCGCCGCACGGTCAGGTCGACGCCGCGCAGCACCGGCCGTGAGCCGAGGGAGGCGGTCGCCCCCCGCATCGATATGACCGTGTCCATTCCAGCCTCCGTACCGGGCTCCGTCATCGTTGCCTCACTTCGCGCCGAGCGCCGAGCGCAGGGCCTGAAGGTTGCTGTGCTGGACCTCGAAGTAGTCGCGGCCCGCGGACTTGTCGGTGATGCCCTCGATGGGGTCGAGCACCGCGGTCCTCAGGCCGAGGTCGCCCGCGAGGGTCTTGGCGGTCCGGTCGCTGGCGAGCGTCTCGAAGAATACGGTGCTGACGCCGTTGTCCTCGGCGAGGGTGTGCAGCGTCTTCATCCGGGCGGCGCTGGGCTCGGACTCCGGGTCGATGCCGCTGATCGCCTGCTCGACCAGCCCGTAGCGCTCGGCGAGGTAGCCGAAGGCGGCGTGGGTGGTGATGAAGGTGTCCGAGGTGCGGTTCTCCAGCCCGTCCTGGAAGTCGGTGTTCAGCGCGTCGAGCTTCTTCACCAGCGCGGCGGTGTTCTTCCCGTAGGTCGCCTCGTGGTCCGGGTCGGCCTTGGCGAGGGCCTTGCCGACGCCTTCGGCGACCTGGGCGTAGCGGACCGGGTCGAGCCAGATGTGCGGGTCGGCGCCCGCGTCCTCGTCCCCGTGCCCGCTGTGGTCGTCCCCGCTGCCGTGGTCGTGGCCGTCGACCTCGGTGCCGTGGTCCTCCAGCGGGGTCAGCGCGGCGGCGTCGACGGTGTTCGCCACGCCGGACTGGGCTATGGCGTCGTCGACGGCGGGCTGCAGGCCCTTGAGGTAGACGATGACGTCCGACTCGCCGAGCTCGCCGGTCTGCCGGGGGGTGAGCTCCAGGTCGTGCGGTTCGGTCCCGGGCTTGGTCAGTCCGGTCACGTCGACGTGCCCGCCGCCGATCTGCTCGGCCAGGAACTGCATAGGGTAGAAGGAGGCGGTGACCTTGAGCCTGCCGTCCGCCCCGCCCCCGCCCGCGGTGGAACAGGCGGAGAGGGCGACCAGCCCGGCGACGGCGGTGAGGGGGACCAGGGCACGACCTATGTTCATGACACCCATTTTCAACAAAAATGGAAACGATTGTCAATTGGCTTGGTTGCCGGACCCGGCGCCCTCGGACTGCGGAACCGATTTGATACGGGCCCCGCACCCGCCGGTAATCTGAGGTATTCGCCGGACCGCACGCGACCCGGCGGATCCCACCGACCGCTTCGTCGTCTGAAGAGAGCACCGTGGCCGCCGACAAGATCGACACCATCGTCAGCCTGAGCAAGCGCCGTGGCTTCGTTTTCCCCTGCAGCGAGATCTACGGCGGCCAGAAGGCCGCCTGGGACTACGGGCCGCTGGGCGTCGAACTGAAGGAGAACATCAAGCGCCAGTGGTGGCGTGCGATGGTCACCTCCCGGGAGGACGTGGTCGGCCTCGACTCCTCGGTGATCCTGGCCCGCGAGGTCTGGGAGGCCTCCGGTCACGTCGCCACGTTCACCGACCCGCTCACCGAGTGCACCTCCTGTCACAAGCGTTACCGCGCCGACCACCTGGAGGAGGCGTACGAGGCCAAGCACGGCCACCTGCCGGCCAACGGCCTGGCCGACCTCAACTGCCCCAACTGCGGCAACAAGGGCACTTTCACCGAGCCCAAGCAGTTCTCCGGGCTGCTGTCCACCCACCTGGGCCCGACCCAGGACTCGGGCGCCGTGGCCTACCTGCGCCCGGAGACGGCGCAGGGCATCTTCACCAACTTCTCCCAGGTGCAGACGACCTCGCGCCGCAAGCCGCCGTTCGGCATCGCCCAGACCGGCAAGTCCTTCCGCAACGAGATCACGCCCGGCAACTTCATCTTCCGGACCCGCGAGTTCGAGCAGATGGAGATGGAGTTCTTCGTCAAGCCGGGCGAGGACGAGACCTGGCACGAGTACTGGATGCAGCAGCGCTGGGACTGGTACCGGGGCCTCGGCATGCGCGAGGAGAACATGCGCTGGTACGAGCACGCCAAGGAGAAGCTGTCCCACTACTCCAAGCGCACCGTCGACATCGAGTACCGCTTCAACTTCGGCGGCACCGAGTACTCTGAGCTCGAGGGCATCGCCAACCGCACGGACTACGACCTCAAGGCCCACAGCCAGGCCAGCGGCCAGGACCTGTCGTACTTCGACCAGGAGGCCGGTGAGCGCTACTTCCCGTACGTCATCGAGCCCGCGGCGGGTCTCAACCGCGCCATGCTCGCCTTCATGCTCGACGCGTACAACGAGGACGAGGCCCCGAACGCCAAGGGCGTGATGGAGAAGCGCACCGTCATGCGCCTCGACCCGCGCCTGGCACCGGTCAAGGTCGCCGTCCTGCCGCTGTCGCGCAACCCGCAGCTCTCGCCGAAGGCCAAGGGCCTCGCGGCCGACCTGCGCCGCCACTGGAACATCGAGTTCGACGACGCCGGTGCCATCGGCCGCCGCTACCGCCGTCAGGACGAGATCGGCACCCCGTTCTGCGTGACCGTCGACTTCGACACGCTCGAGGACAACGCGGTCACCGTGCGCGAGCGCGACACCATGAAGCAGGAGCGCGTCTCGCTCGACCAGGTCGAGGCCTACCTCGGCGGCCGGCTGCTCGGCTGCTAGGTCCGGACCCGGACGCACGCGAAAGGCGCCCGGCCACCCCCGAGAGGGGTGGCCGGGCGCCTTCGTGCGTCCGCGGGGGTCGTGTGCTCAGGCCTCCAGGCCGCGCAGGATCAGGTCGTTGACCGCGGAGAACGCGGCGTCGATGCCCGGGGCGAACCACTCGGCGGCGTACGCCGGGTCGTGGAAGCGGACGGTGGCGTCCCACACCGCCTGCGCCGCGGCGTCGGGGTCACCGGCGGCGAACTCGCCGGCGGTCACGCCGTCCCGGACGATCCGCGCGAGGAGCCCGACCATGACGGCGACGTGCTGGGCGACCACCGAGCTGTGCTCGACGGTGAGCGCCATGTACGTGGCAAACAGCTCGGGGTCGCCACCCGCCTTGCGCCGCTTGGCCGCGAACAGCGCCTCCAGCCAGGCGCGCAGCCGCTGCGGCCCCGGGCGGCCGTCGTCCTGCGCTATCGCCGTCAGCTCCGCGTGCGCCTGGTCCAGCCACCGCTGGGTGACCGCCTCCCGCAGCGCGGCCTTGGTGCGGAAGTGCCGGTAGACGCTGCCGTGGCTGACCCCGAGGGCGCGCGCCACGTCGACCACGGTCGCCTTGGCCGGGCCGTAACGGCGCAGCACCTCCTCCGTGGTCTCCAGGATGCGTTCGGCGGTCAGCGTCTCGGGTGGCATGGTCGTCATTCTCCCAGGGCCGGGCGGGTGCCGGTCAGTGCCGCTGCTCACTGTCCAGGTGCGCCATCTGGGACTCCGGGTAACGCTCGCCGGCGGCCGCGTCGGCCGGGACCGCGGTCTCGATCGCCGCCAGGTCGGCCGCGTCGAGGGTCACGTCCAGCGCGCCCAGGGCCTCGGCCAGCCGCTCGCGGGTGCGGGCGCCGACCAACGGGACGATGTCCTCGCCCCGGGCCAGCACCCAGGCGATGGCGGTCTGGGCGACGGTGACGCCCTTCTGCTCCGCGATCTTGCGCAGCGCCTCCACCAGCCCGAGGTTGTGCTCCAGGTTCTCGCCCCGGAAGCGGGGGCTCATCGCGCGGAAGTCGTTGCCGGCCAGCTGCCGGTCACGGGTGAAGTGGCCGCTGATCAGACCGCGGGACAGCACGCCGTACGCCGTGACGCCGATGCCCAGCTCGCGGGCGGTGGGCAGGATTTCGTCCTCGATGCCGCGGGAGATCAGCGAGTACTCGATCTGCAGGTCACTGATCGGGGCCACGGCCGCGGCCCGGCGCAGGGTGGCGGCGCCGACCTCGGACAGGCCGATGTGGCGCACGTGACCGGCCTGGACGAGCTCCGCGATGGCGCCGACGGTCTCCTCGATCGGGACGGCGGGGTCGACCCGGGCGATGCGGTAGACGTCGATGTGGTCGGTGCCCAGGCGCTGCAGCGAGTACGAGGCGAAGTTCCTGACGGCCTGGGGGCGGCCGTCGTAGCCCAGCCACGTGCCCTCGGGGCCGCGCAGGGCGCCGAACTTGACGCTGATCAGCGCCTTCTCGCGGTCGGCCGGGGAGGCCGCGCGCAGGGCCTCGCCGATGAGCATCTCGTTGTGGCCCATGCCGTAGAAGTCGCCGGTGTCGATCAGCGTGACGCCCGCGTCGAGGGCGGCGTGGATCGTGGCGATCGACTCGCCGCGGTCGGCCTCGCCGTAGAGGGCGGACATGCCCATGGCGCCGAGGCCGAGCGCGGAGACGGTGGGGCCGGTGGAACCGAGGGTGCGGTTCTGCAAGGGGGACTCCTTGGTCGGGATGAGGAGGTCGTGCGGGGATGCTGACAACAGTGACACATGCACTGACAGATTTCAATATCTGTCAGTGCATGGCTGTCACGCGACGTCCTCGCTACGGGCCGGTCCGGCCCCGCGGCCCCTCAGGCCACCTGGCGCGGCAGGCGCAGGCTGGCGAGCGCCGTCACGACCACCGCCGCGAGCTGCACGACCAGCACCGTCACCAGGGCCTCCCGCGTCCCGTGCGAGGGGACCAGGGCGAGGAAGAGCGTGCCGAGGGTGGCCACGCCCAGGGCCAGTGCCGACTGCTGGGTGGTGACCATGACCCCGCTGCCCACGCCGGCTCGCTCGGCCGGTACGTCCGCGAGCACCAGCCGGAACAGCACCGGCAGTTGCAGCCCCTGGCCGAGGCCGGCGATCGCCACACCCGGCAGCAGGGCCCACGCCGTCATCCCGGGTTCCCAGCTGCGGGCCACGGTCAGCGCCAGCACCGCGACGCCGACGCCCTGCAGGACGCCCCCCGCGGTGACCACGCGCCCGCCGTACCGGCCCACCAGGCGTGGCCCGGCCAGCGAGGCCAGGAAGAACGCCACGGCCATCGGAACGAGCGTGGTGCCCGCCTCCACCGGTCCGTACCGCAGGCCCTGCTGCAGGGCGACCGCGATCACGAACATGAAGCCGCCGAAGCCGATGGAGAACGGCACCAGCAGCGGCAGTGCCCGCCGCATCCCGGTGAGCGCGAACAGGCTCGGCGGCACGAGCGGGATCCTCCCGGCCCGGTCGGCCCGCCGCTCGACCAGGAAGAACGCCAGGGCCGCGAACGGGAAGACGGCCAGCGACACCCACGTCCACGCGGGCCAGCCGGCCGCCCGGCCCTCGGTCAGCGGCACCAGCAGGGTCACCAGCGACACCGCCAGCAGCAGGGTGCCCGGCCGGTCGACCGGCGCGGGGCGGTCGGAACGGGTCTCCGGCACCGAGCGCACCGCGAGCAGCAGCCCGGCCGCCGCGACCGGCACGTTGACCAGGAAGACCGCGCGCCAGCCGGTGCCCGCGATGTCCGCGGCGACCAGGACGCCGCCGAGGATCTGGCCCGCGACCATGGACAGGCCCGCGGTCGCGCCGTACAGGCTCAGCGCCTTGGCCCTGCGGTGGCCGGTGGTCGCGGAGTGGATGGTGGCCAGTACCTGGGGCAGCATCAGCGCGGCCGCCCCGCCCTGCGCGACGCGGGCGCCCACCAGCACCCAGGCGTCGGGCGCCAGGCCGCAGGCGAGCGAGGTCAGGCCGAAGGCCGCCATGCCCGCGAGGAAGAGCCGGCGGCGGCCGAAGGAGTCGCCGAGCCGGCCGCCGAGCACCAGCAGCACGGCGTACGCCACGCCGTAGCCGGCCACGACCAGCTCCAGCACGGCGGCCCCCGCGTCGAGGTCGGTCTCGATGGCGGGCAGGGCGACGTTGACGATGAAGAAGTCGATGAGCGGCAGCGCAGCGCCCAGCAGCACGGTGAACAGGCCCAGCGGGCCGAGCGCCGGCGCGGTGGGGCCGGGCGGTGCCTCGGCGGCCGGTGGCGTGGTTCTCGCGGCCGGTGCCGGGCCGCCGGTGCCGACCCGGATGACCCGGGGGCGTACCTGAGCGCGGGAACGGAGGTCGGCGGAGACGGGAGCTTCGATGTGATCGGTCACGTATGCCACGATGACCTTGTTCCCAGGGGGGTACCAGAGAGCGTTTATCCAGGTATCGCGACCACCTGGCAATGGTTTGGGACGTCAGGCACTCTGGAGGTATGACGTCTCCCAGCGCCGCCGCGCGGAGCGAGCTCGCTTCCTTCCTCCGCAGCCGCCGCGAACGGATCTCCCCCGAGCAGGTCGGACTCCCGCCCGGCCGCCGCCGCCGCACCCCCGGGCTGCGGCGCGAGGAGGTGGCGCAGCTGGCCGCGGTAGGGGTGACCTGGTACACCTGGCTCGAGCAGGCCCGGGAGATCCAGATCTCCGCCCAGGTGGCCGACTCCATCGCCCGGGCCCTGATGCTGGACCCGAACGAGCGCACCCACCTCTTCCTGCTCGCCGGGGTGCCCGACCCCAACCCGCGCGCCCAGTGCCCGGGGATGTCGGACCAGATCCGGGAGATGCTGGCGAAGCTGGAGCCGCTGCCGGCCGCGGTCCTCAACAGCCGTACCGACGTCATCGCCCACAACCGCACCTACGCGCGGCTGGTCGACGACCTTGACCGGCTCCCCTTCGAGGACCGCAACATCATGTGGCTGGTCTTCACCGACCCCGCCTGGCGCGAGGGACTGCCGGACTGGCACGAGACCAGCCGGCAGCTGGTCGCCAAGTACCGTGCGGCGATGGCCGAGCATCTCGCGGAGCCCGCGTGGAAGTCCCTGGTCAAGCGGCTGGAGCAGGCCTCCCCGGAGTTCTGCGAGCTGTGGGAGCGGCATGAGGTGCAGGAACCGGAGAACCGCACCAAGCGCTTCCTCAACCCCCGGGTCGGTCTGCTGACCTTCCACTTCACGCACCTGTGGCTCGGTCCGAGCCAGGGCCCCCGGCTGGTCACCTACTCCCCGGCGGACGCCGCCACCCGCGAACGGCTGGACCGGCTGTACGAGATCGCCGGGTCCGCGCCCAGCGCTATGCCGATGCCGGTGTGAGCAGCCGCTGCCGCGCCTCCATCAGGGCGAAGCCCAGCAGGTTCAGGCCACGCCACCGCACGGGATGGGCGGCGTGCTCGTCGTCGGCGGCCAGGCCGATGCCCCATATCCGGTCCACGGGGCTGGCCTCCACCAGCACGCGCGAGCCGGTGCCCAGGAGGTAGTCCCGCAGGGCCGGGTCCTGGCCGAACTTGGCGACGTTGCCCGCCACGACCAGTTCCTCGCGGTGCCGCTCCCAGGTCGCGTTGTCGAAGCCGCGCACCTGCCGTCCCAGCTTCTTCGCGGCGTGCGGGTGCGGGGCCGCGAGGATCCCGGCGAGGGTCCGGTCGTCGTCGAAGAGCCGGGCCTTGCCGGCCATCATCCAGTGCTCCGCCGTGGCGTAGCCGATGCCGTCGACGGTGAACTCCGAGGGCCACCACTGACTCAGGCAGCCCGCGCCCACGCTGCCGTCGCGCTGCGGCTGATGGCCCCAGAAGAACAGGTACTTCGGCCGGACGCCACGCGCGGTCAGTGCCGTCAGCGCAGCCCGCGAACGGGCGTCGCGGGGCTCGGTGATCTGCGTCGTCATGTCACCGACCGTAGCGCCGGGCACCGACAACGGCCTCAGGTTTTCCCGGCTCACCCCGGGGCCGACCCCAGCAGCTTGGTCACCACCCGGTCCAGCGCCGCGAGCTCCTCCGCGTCCAGCTCCACCAGGCCCGGTGGGGGAGTGCCCAGGATGCGGTCGGCCTCCTGCGCCGCCGCGGCGCCGTCGGGTGTGACGCTCAGGAGCTTGCGGCGCCGGTCGCGTGGGTGCGGTGTGCGTTCCACCAGCCCGCGCCGGACGAGGTCGTCGACGACCAGCGTGACGTACGGGCGGTCCGTCATGAGGTCGGCGGCGAGGTCACCCGGCGTCACGGGGGCCGTCGCGATCCGGCGCAGCGCCTTGACGCGGAAGAAGCTCATGCCGAGGGCGTCGGCGACCTCGCGGCGCCGTTCGTTGCGTTCGAGGACGAGGGTGCGCAGGTCGCGCCACACTCGGGTGGCCGTGGCCTCGTTCACCGGGCGCCCACCGGCTCGCGGGCGGCGTCCGTGCTGAGCCGCTTCGCGGCGCGTTCCGCGGTGCCCGCCGCCCAGTGGCCCGAGGTCAGCCACCCCAGCGCCAGGATCGCCGCACCGCAGCCCGTGATGATCCACCACGCCGTGAGGTCGAGCCCGGCGGCGAGCGCGGCGCCGATGACGGCCACGCCCAGGGACTGCCCGACCTGCCGGCTGGTGGAGGCCACCGCCGCGGCGACCCCGGCCTGGGTCCGCGGCATGCCGGAGACGGCGGTGTTGGTGATCGGGGCGTTGACGAAGCCGAAGCCGATGCCGAACAGGACGTACGCGGTGAACAGCTTCGCGTCCGAGGCGGTCGCGTCCAGCGCGGCGAACATCACGCCGCTCGCCGAGGTGGCCAGGCCCGCCAGCAGCAGCGGCAACCGTGGGCCGCGGCTGCCGACCATGCGCCCGGACAGCGGGGCGCAGACCAGGGCCATGGCCGCCATCGGCAACAGGTGCAGACCGGCGTCCAGGGCGGACATGCCGCGCTGGTCCTGCAGGTACAGGGTGTTGAGGAAGAGGAAGCCGGCGAGGGCCGCGAAGGCGCTCACCGCTATCACCGTCGCCCCGCTGAAGGGCGCGCTGCGGAAGAAGCGCGGATCGATCAGCGGTTCCCTGCGCCGCCGTTCGTACGGGACCAGGGCCGCCGCGGAGCACAGGGCGAGCACGAGGCAGCCGACGATGACCGGGGAGCCCCAGCCCGCCGCAGGCGCCTCGATGATGGCGTAGGTCAGCGAGCCGAGCAGCGCGATGACCATCAGCTGTCCGACCGGGTCGATCCGGCGTGGCCGGGGGGCACGGGACTCGGGCACGTACAGCGCGGTGAGTACCAGGGCGAGCAGGCCGATGGGCAGGTTGATCCAGAACACCGAGCGCCAGCCGACCGACTCCACCAGCGCGCCGCCGATGATCGGCCCGGCGGCCATGCTGATGCCGACGACGCCGCCCCACGCCCCGATCGCCCGCGCGCGCTCGCGCGGATCGGTGAAGACGTTGGTGATGATCGACATCGCGACGGGGTTGAGCATCGAGCCGCCGACCGCCTGCAGCATGCGGAAGACCACCAGCCACTCCAGACTGGGGGCGATGCTGCACAGCCCGGAGGCCACGGTGAAGATCACCAGGCCGACGCGGAAGATCCGGCGGCGGCCGATCCGGTCGGCGGTCGAGCCGGAGAGCATGAGCAGCGAGGCCAGCACGAGCGTGTAGGCGTCGATGGTCCACTGCAGTCCGGAGATGGAGGTGTGCAGGTCCCGGCGCATGGCGGGCAGCGCGACGTTGAGGATGGTGTTGTCGAGACTGACGATCAGCAGGCTCATGCAGCAGACGGCCAGCACCAGCAGACGTCTGCGCCGGCTCAGCTCGGGCATCGGCCGTTCCCGTCTCCGTGGTCGGTGCGATCGGTGGATTGATTGTACCTGTGTAACCATTTCACGCTACACCCAATCCCTCCCGGGTGATACGGGAGAATGGTCCGCATGACTGCTGACGCCACCGCTCCCGCACTCCGCATCGGCCCGCACACCGTGTGGCCCCCGGTGGTGCTGGCACCGATGGCCGGGATCACCAACGCGCCGTTCCGCACGCTGTGCCGCGAGTTCTCCGGCGGCAAGGGACTCTTCGTCTCGGAGATGATCACCACCCGGGCCCTGGTCGAGCGCAACGACAAGACCATGCAGCTGATCCACTTCGACGGCACCGAGAAGCCGCGTTCGATCCAGCTGTACGGGGTGGACCCGGTCACCGTCGGCAAGGCGGTCCGGATGATCGTCGACGAGGACCTCGCCGACCACATCGACCTGAACTTCGGCTGCCCGGTCCCCAAGGTGACCCGCAAGGGCGGCGGCTCGGCCCTGCCCTACAAGCGCAACCTGCTCCGCTCGATCCTGCGCGAGGCGGTCGGCAACGCGGGCGACCTGCCGGTCACCATCAAGATGCGCAAGGGCATCGACGACGACCACACCACCTACCTGGACGCCGGCCGGATCGCCGTCGAGGAGGGCGTCACCGCCGTCGCGCTGCACGGCAGGACCGCCGCCCAGCACTACGGCGGCACGGCCGACTGGGAGGCGATCGCCCGCCTCAAGGAGCACGTCCCGGAGATCCCGGTGCTCGGCAACGGCGACATCTGGAGCGCGGCGGACGCGGTCCGGATGATGCGGGAGACCGGTTGCGACGGTGTCGTCGTCGGCCGCGGCTGCCTGGGCCGCCCGTGGCTCTTCGGCGACCTCGTGGCCGCCTTCGAGGGCGGCGGCGCCCCCGCCGCCCCGACGCTGCGCGAGGTCGCCGGCGTCATGCGGCGGCACGCCGGGCTGCTGGGGGAGTGGCTGGGCGACGAGGAGCGCGGCGTCATCGACTTCCGCAAGCACGTGGCCTGGTACACCAAGGGCTTCTCGGTCGGCTCGGAGATGCGCCGCAAGCTCGCGATGACCTCCTCCCTCGCCGAGCTCGACGCCCACCTCGCCGACCTCGACCTGGACCAGGAATGGCCGGATGGCGCCGAGGGGCCGCGCGGCCGGACGGCCGGGAGCAAGCGTGTGGTGCTCCCGGACGGCTGGCTGGAGGACCCGTACGACTGCTCGGTGGTCGTCGGCGCCGAGGCCGAGCTGGACACTTCGGGCGGCTGAGGATGTTTTGGCGGTCCGCGGGGACGTCCGGACTGTAAGACGAACCGCGGGCAGAGCAAGTGATTCTCGCCACGCCTGATAGGGGTGTCGCTCAAATGAGCAGCCCGAGTGTCATCACACCTCTCCAATGAGTGGCACTGAGTGTCATCGTTGTCGTGGCCACATGGTCAAGTCATCCCTCACGTGGAGTGACCGGCTCCGAGTGTGGCGATCACGTGGCGAGAGCATGTGTTCGACGGTTGAACGCATCCCCCGTTCACCCGGAAGGACGCCATGACTTTCGATCTCTCGGCGGATGGGTGGTTACGACCGTGTGACCTGGTGATTGACGTACTGCAGCGCCTTCGAGATGGGTACGCTCCCCGCCGTCAGGGCATCCCGGCCGCGAGGAGCGAGTCCCGTGTCGGAAGAACAAGTAATCCAGAAGTTCGTCTACGACTTCACTGAGGGCAACAAGGACCTCAAGGACCTGCTCGGCGGCAAGGGCGCGAACCTCGCCGAGATGACCAACCTCGGCCTGCCCGTCCCTCCGGGCTTCACGATCACCACCGAGGCGTGCAAGGTCTACCTGGAGTCGGGCGCCGCACCCGCGGCGCTGCGCGACGAGGTGAGTGCGCACCTCGAGGCGCTCGAGCAGAAGATGGGCAAGAAGCTCGGTCAGGCGGACGACCCGTTGCTCGTCTCCGTCCGCTCGGGGGCGAAGTTCAGCATGCCGGGCATGATGGACACCGTCCTCAACATCGGCCTGTCCGACGCCTCGGTCGCGGGCCTGGCCGCGCAGGCCGGCAACGAGCGCTTCGCGTGGGACTCCTACCGGCGCCTCATCCAGATGTTCGGCAAGACCGTGCTGGGTGTCGACGGCGAACTCTTCGAGGACGCGCTGGAGGACGCCAAACGGGCCAAGGGCACGCACGACGACCTCGACCTGGACGCGGCCGACCTGCAGGGCCTGGTCGAGCAGTTCAAGGCCGTCGTGGCCAAGGAGACCGGGCGGGACTTCCCCCAGGAGCCGCGCGAGCAGATGGACCTGGCCGTCCGCGCCGTCTTCGACTCGTGGAACGGCGAGCGCGCCAAGCTCTACCGCCGCCAGGAGCGCATCCCCGGCGACCTCGGCACGGCCGTCAACGTCTGCTCCATGGTCTTCGGCAACCTCGGCTCCGACTCCGGCACCGGTGTCGCCTTCACCCGCGACCCGGCCACCGGCCACCAGGGCGTGTACGGCGACTACCTGAGCAACGCGCAGGGCGAGGACGTCGTGGCGGGCATCCGCAACACCGTGCCGCTCGCCGAGCTGGAGCAGCTGGACAAGACCTCCTACGACCAGCTGATGCAGATCATGGAGACCCTCGAGACGCACTACAAGGACCTGTGCGACATCGAGTTCACCATCGAGCGCGGCAAGCTGTGGATGCTGCAGACCCGCGTCGGCAAGCGCACCGCCGCCGCCGCCTTCCGCATCGCCACCCAGCTGGTCGACCAGGGCCTGATCGACGAGGCCGAGGCGCTGCAGCGGGTCAACGGCGCGCAACTGGCGCAGCTGATGTTCCCCCGCTTCGACGAGAAGGCGAAGGCCGAGCGGATCGGCTGGGGCATCGCCGCCTCCCCGGGCGCGGCCGTCGGCAAGGCCGTCTTCGACTCGTACACCGCCGTGAAGTGGTCGCGCTCCGGCGAGAAGGTCATCCTCATCCGCCGCGAGACCAACCCCGACGACCTCAACGGCATGATCGCGGCCGAGGGCATCCTCACCTCGCGCGGCGGCAAGACCTCGCACGCGGCCGTCGTCGCCCGCGGCATGGGCAAGACCTGCGTCTGCGGCGCCGAGGAGCTCGAGGTCGACACCAAACGGCGCCGGATGACCGCGCCCGGCGGGATCGTCGTCGAGGAGGGCGACGTCCTGTCCATCGACGGCTCCTCCGGCAAGGTCTACCTCGGCAAGGTGCCGGTCGTGCCGTCCCCGGTCGTGGAGTACTTCGAGGGCCGCATGCACGCCGGCGCCGACGACGCCGACGAGCTGGTGCGGGCCGTGCACCGGATCATGGCGTACGCGGACCGGGTCCGCCGGCTGCGGGTGCGCGCCAACGCCGACAACGCCGAGGACGCCTCCCGCGCCCGCCGCTTCGGTGCCCAGGGCATCGGCCTGTGCCGTACCGAGCACATGTTCCTCGGCGAACGCCGCGAGATGGTGGAGCGGCTGATCCTCGCCGACACCGACTCCGAACGCGACAAGGCGCTCTCCGCGCTGCTGCCGCTGCAGCGGTCCGACTTCATCGAGCTCTTCGAGTCGATGGACGGGCTGCCGGTGACCGTGCGCCTGCTGGACCCGCCGCTGCACGAGTTCCTGCCCGACATCACGGAACTGTCGGTGCGGGTCGCGCTCGCCGAGTCCCGCAAGGACGCCAACGAGAACGACCTGCGCCTGCTGCAGGCCGTCCACAAGCTCCACGAGCAGAACCCGATGCTCGGCCTGCGCGGTGTGCGCCTCGGCCTGGTCATCCCCGGTCTGTTCGCCATGCAGGTACGGGCGATCGCGGAGGCCGCCGCGGAGCGCAGGAACGCCAAGGGCGACCCGCGGGCCGAGATCATGATCCCGCTGGTGGGCACCGTCCAGGAGCTGGAGATCGTCCGCGAGGAGGCCGAGGGCGTCATCGCCGAGGTCGAGGCCGCCACGGGCACCGAGCTCAGCCTCACCCTCGGCACGATGATCGAGCTGCCCCGCGCCGCCCTGACCGCCGGTCAGATCGCCGAGGCCGCCGAGTTCTTCTCCTTCGGCACCAACGACCTGACCCAGACGGTCTGGGGCTTCAGCCGCGACGACGTCGAGGCGAGCTTCTTCACCGCCTACCTGGAGAAGGGCATCTTCGGCGTCTCCCCGTTCGAGACCATCGACAAGGAGGGCGTCGGCGCCCTTGTCCGCTCCGCCGCCGAGGCCGGCCGCGCCACCCGGCCCGACCTCAAGCTCGGCGTGTGCGGCGAGCACGGCGGCGACCCCGAGTCCGTCCACTTCTTCCACGAGGTGGGCCTGGACTACGTCTCCTGCTCCCCGTTCCGCATCCCCGTCGCCCGCCTGGAGGCGGGCCGCGCGGCGGCGCAGAGCAAGGGCAGCGACTGCCGGTAACCCGGCCCGGAAGACCATCTCCCACCCTCACCGGGGGCGGCACCTTTGTGCGAAGGTGCCGCCCCCGCTTCCGTTCCGCCGGCTACGAACGGAACGGGCCGCGCACCTCGTAGGTGATGCCGCCCGACGAACTGCCGCTCGTGCCGCGCTGCGAGGAGAAGTGCAGCCGGGTGCCGTCGGGGGAGAAGGCGGGACCGGTGATCTCGGAGGCGGACTGGCCGCTGACCCGCAGGAACGGCGAGACGACGTCGTCCGGGGTGATCAGGCAGATCTCCATGGTGCCGCCGTCCTCGGCGACGTAGAGGTCACCCGAGGAGCTGCCGGTGATGTTGTCCACGCCCGTCAGCGGGGCACTGCCGGGGACCAGGAAGTCGTCGTACGCCAGCGCGTAGGTGCCGGCGGCCAGGTCGAGCCGCCAGACGCGGTTGTCGCCCTTGGTGGTGAACCAGACGGTGCCGTCAGCGTAGTGGCAGCCCTCGCCGCCGTTGAACCTCTTCGCGCCGGACACCTGGCTGCGGGTGGCGGTCGGGGAGCCGTCGGGGTCGGGCACGTTCGCCCAGGTGAAGGAGCCCGAGGCGGCGGTGCCGGCGACCAGTACCTGCAGGGTCCCGGCCGACAGGTCGCCCCAAGTGGCCGGGACGAACCGGTAGAAGCAGCCGTTGGTCTCGTCCTCGGTCAGGTAGACCACCTTGCGCACGGGGTCGGCGGCGGCCGCCTCGTGCTTGAACCTGCCCATGGCGGCGCGGCGGACGGCCGCCTCCACGCCCCGGGGGTCGGTCTCGTACACGTGGCCGAGGCTGACCTCCTCGCAGGACAGCCAGCTGTTCCAGGGCGTCCTGCCGCCCGCGCAGTTCTGCCGGGTGCCGGAGAGGATGCGGTAGGCGCCCGTGACACTGCCCGAGGCGTCGAACCGCACCGCGCTCGCACCACCGTTCGGGTCGGTCTCCGAGTTCGAGACGTAGATCCAGCCGGTGCCGTCGGCGAAGCACGCGCCGCCGTCGGGCGCGCTGTGCCAGGTGTACGACGTGCCCGCGACCTTCTGGCCGGAGCGGGCGACGACACGGCTGGTGAAACCGCCGGGCAGGGCGATCCCGTTGGCGTCGGGCGCCTGCAGCGCGCCGTAGGGGCCGGCACCGGGCTGGGCGGGTGCGGCGTGGACCGCCCCGCGCATGAGGGTGCCGCCGAAGGCGGCCGCCGAGCTGCCGACCACCGCTCCGCGCAGGAAGGTTCGACGTTCCACGATCACTCCAGGGACGACGGGGTGGCCCGCCCGGACCCATCGCCGCGGGCGGGTCGCGCACCGGAAGGCTAGGGTGCGCCCCCCGACGTCTTCGCCAACACAGCGTGAACCACCCGCCACCGTCTGTCGCATTCACTGTCATGGCAGAGGGCGCGGGACGCGGCGGCTCACCCCGCCGCGGGCAGCTCGTAGCGGACGCCCGTCAGTTGTTCGGAGGCCGCCCACAACAGCTCGCCCGCCCGGTCGTCGCGGGTCCACGGGGCGCGCCAGGAGGGGGCCGGGGAGCCGCGCCAGCCCTGGAAGCGGGGACCGGTGAAGGAGTCGGGGAGCACGCCGGGGGCCGTGGCGGCGTACAGCAGCGGGAGCGCGCCGGCGTCCGCGGACTGGGCGATCACCCGGTTGCCGAGGTTCACCACGCGTTCGACGGTCCGGCGGTTCTCCATGCGCGCGGCGCGGGTCTGCAACCCGGTGCTCGCGTAGCCGGGGTGCGCCGCCGCGACGACGGTGCCGGCGCCCGCGGCCGCCAGCCGCCGGGACAGCTCGTGGACGAAGAGCAGGTTGGCGCTCTTGGAACGGGCGTAGGCGACCCAACGGCGGTAGCGGCGCTCGCTGTTGAGGTCACCGGGATCGATGGTGGCGACCGCGTGCATGCTGCTGGAGACGGAGACGACCCGCGCTCCCGGGGTGGCCAGCAGGCGTGGCAGCAGCAGCCCGGTGAGGGCGAAGTGGCCGAGGTGGTTCACGCCCATCTGGGTCTCGAAGCCGTCGGCGGTGGTGCCGTGCGGCAGGGCCATCACACCGGCGTTGTTGACCAGCAGGTCCAGCCCGGTGCCGTCGTACCCGGCGGCGAAGGCGCGCACCGAGGACAGGTCGCCCAGGTCGAGGTGGCGGTATCCGGCGCGGGCGCCCCGCACCTCGGCCTTCAGGCGGTCGACGGCCTCCTTGCCGCGCGTCTCGCTGCGGCAGGCGAGCAGCACCCTGGCGCCCCTGCGGGCGAGTTCGCGGGCGGTGCAGTAACCGATGCCGCTGTTCGCACCGGTGACGACGGCCGTGCGGCCGCTCTGGTCGGGGATGTCGTGCGCGCTCCAAGCCATGCGGGCCAGCGTAGGGCCGCCGCGCCGCCCTCCACACGGGTGCGCGACGGCCCGTCGGCGTCAGGAGTGCGGGGGACGGTCCTCGCCGGTGCCGCCGGTGCCGAACTCGTCGCCCAGCTTGTCCTGGGTCGTGTCGACCTGGCGCTGGTACTTCCCGCCGGTCTTCTCGTCCAGCATGTCGCCGCCCTTGTCGATGCCCTTCTGGGACTGGCTCTCGTGGCCCTTCAGCTTGGCCTTGATCTTGTCGAACATGGACATCGCTGTCCTCCTCGCCGTGAGTGGCACTTCTCTCAGCATCACCGCCCCGCCGAAGATCCGCATCCGGAACCCGTGAGTGGTCGAAGTCGCAGGTCAGAGCGGTGAAGCGAGGCGTGACGCGCGGCGTGACCGGGGCCTGGCGCCGTGCCCGGACCCCGGGCCCCGGCCACGGGGACCACTGACGGCGGGCATCCCGTGGCGGCGGCGCACCGGCGGCCCAGGCGCCGTCCTGCGTACGGTCGTTGCCGCCGGGCACCGCGGTCGCAGGGGGACGGCGTCCGGCCGGAGCCACGGGGCGGCGGCACCCGGGCGGCCGACGCGAGGTGCGGCAGTGCACCAGCGGCGAGGCCCGCTGTCCGAAGCCCCGGCCGGGGGTCGCGGGGCGGTGGCACACGCGCCGTCCAGCGCACGGCGGTTGTGCCGCCTGGGCCACGGGCCGCGGGCGGCTGATGCGAGGTGCGGCCGCGGTGGGCGCTCGTGCGGTTGCGCACGCCTGCCGGCCGGGCCGTGGTGCGAGAGGCGGATTGCGGGCGCGCGCGTGGTGGTCCCTGCCGGGGTGCCTGTCGGCAGCGCTCCGGGGTGACCCGCGTGCCGGTGCGGCCGCCTGCCCCGACAGGGGAGCCCGGCGGGTCCGTCGTTTCGCTCTGGGAGGGGGGACGCGGCAGTGGCGTCGGAGAGCGACCGGAATCCGAGTCCGGGTGCGAGGCGCCGTGCCAGGCGGGGGCGACCGGCGGGTTCGCCGTCGCGCCGGGCCCATCGGGACGCGGGCCGGATGGGCGACCGGTCAGGGGGCGAGGGACACCCGGCCGCCGATGTCCACGGTGCCGTCGGGGTGGACCCGGGTCAGGATCTGTGAGCCCGCGCCCTGGCGGACGTCCAGCGGGCGTCCCAGCTCGCCGGTGAGCACGAGCGCCGCGGCGCCCGTCGCCTCGTCCTCCACGATCCCGTCGCCGCGTCGCGGGAAGGCCCGTGCGCGGACGCGTCCGGCCGCCTCGTCCGCCCAGGCCCAGGCGTAGAGCCAGCCCTCCCCGGGCGGTGGCGCGGGCAGCGCGTCCACCTCCTCGGGTGAGCCGAACCGCTGGGTGCGACGCCCCGACGCCCACTCCGCGCGCCCGCGCACCCAGGTGAAGGCGCCCTCCGTCCAGGCCTTCACCTCGCCGGCCGGCGGCCGCAGCAACTCGGCCCCGAGCAGCCACGCCGTCCCCACCGTCGGATGGCCCGCGAAGGGCAGCCGCACGCTCGGCGTCCAGATGTCGACGACGCCGCGTGCGGCGTCGTCGACGAACACGGTCTCGCTGTAGCCGAGCGCCGCGGCGAACCGCTGCCGCGCCTGCGTCCCGGGCACGGACGCGCCCTCCCGTACCACCCCGAGCAGGTTCCCGCCCCGCCCCTCGGGGCCGATGAACACGCGCAGCACCTCGACCTCGGTCATGGACCGATTCAAGCAGGCGTCCGGCCCGTCACCGCACCCGCACCGGGAAGGCCGGCACCGAGACCGCCTCGTCGTCGAGGCAGCGGCCGTTCTCCAGGTCGAAGCGCTGCTTGAGCAGTGGGGAGGCGACGAAGGCCCGGCCCTCGGCGGTGGAGCCGAGCAGGCCCCGGGACAGGACGTAGGCGCCGGTGAAGGGGTCGCGGTTGTCGATGGCGTACGGGCGCCCGTGCCGGTCGGTGAAGAGGGCCGCCTGCCGGCCGTCGGGGAGGAGGGCGGCGACGCCGCGGCCGGGGGTGAGGGTGCCGTGGTCGCAGACGGCGAACCAGCCCGCGGTGCCGGGGAGGAGGACTTCGACGTTCATGCGGTGGTGGTCCCTTCGAGGGTGCGGACGGGGAGCACGGGGCCGGCGAGCAGGTCGAGGTCGGGCTTGACCTGGTCCCGCTCGGGGACGAAGCGGACCGAGGGGTCGGGCACGCCGGGCGCGTTGACGAAGGAGACGAAGCGCCGCAGCCGCTCCGGGTCCCCCAGCGTCTGCGCCCACTCGTCGCGGTAGTGGGCGACGTGGTCGGCCATCAGCCGCTCCAGCTCCCCGCAGATGCCGAGCGAGTCGTGGACGACGACGTCCCGTACGTGGCCGAGCCCGCCCTCGATCCGCTCCAGCCAGGCGGAGGTGCGCTCCAGGCGGTCGGCGGTGCGGATGTAGAACATCAGGAAGCGGTCGACCAGCCGGACCAGTTCGGCGTCGCTCAGGTCCTGGGCGAGCAGGTCCGCGTGACGCGGGGTGGCGCCGCCGTTGCCGCCGACGTACAGGTTCCAGCCGCTCGCGGTGGCGATGACGCCGAAGTCCTTGCTGCGCGCCTCCGCGCACTCGCGCTGGCAGCCGGAGACGGCGGACTTGAGCTTGTGCGGGGACCGTAGGCCCCGGTAGCGCAGTTCCAGGTCGATGGCCATGCGGACGCTGTCCTGCACGCCGTAGCGGCACCAGGTCTGCCCGACGCAGGACTTCACGGTGCGCAAGGCCTTGCCGTACGCGTGCCCGGACTCGAAGCCGGCGTCCACCAGCCGGGTCCAGATCATCGGGAGCTGGTCGACCCGGGCGCCGAACAGGTCGATCCGCTGCCCCCCGGTGATCTTGGTGTAGAGGCCGAAGTCGCGGGCCACCTCGCCGATGACGATCAGCTTCTCCGGGGTGATCTCCCCGCCCGGGATGCGGGGCACGATCGAGTACGAGCCGTTCCTCTGCAGGTTGGCCAGGAAGTGGTCGTTGGTGTCCTGCAGCGCGGCCTGCTCGCCGTCCAGGACGTAGCCGGAGGCGCCGATCGCCGGGGCGAGCGAGGCGATGATCGACCCGACGGCCGGCTTGCAGACCTCGCAGCCGTCGCCGCCGCGGGCGCCCTCGCGGCCGTGCCGGTCGAGCAGCTCGCGGAAGCCGGTGATCCGCAGCGCCCGCACGATCTCGTAGAGCTCCTGGCGGGTCTGGGCGAAGCAGCCGCACAGCCCCTTGTCGACCTCGACGCCCGAGGCCTCCAGCTCCGCGGTGACCAACTGGCCCAGCACCTTCACGCAACTGCCGCAGCCGGTCCCGGCCTTGGTGCACTTCTTCACCTCGGGGACCGTCGTGCAGCCGTGCTCCGCGACCGCGCCGCGGATCGTGCCCTTGGTGACGTTGTGGCAGGAGCAGATCACCGCCTCGTCCGGCAGCGCCGACGGGCCCAGTGCCACGGGGGCGCCCGCGCCCGCCGGGAGCACCAGCTGCTCCGCGGGGACCGGGGGCACCGAGCCGGTGAGCGGGCGCAGCATGCCGTACTGCTCGGCGTCGCCGACGAGGATGCCGCCCAGCAGCACGCCGTCCGGCGAGACGACCAGCTTCTTGTAGATCCCGGAGCGGGAGTCGGAGTAGACCACGTCGAGGCAGCCGGCGGTCGCGCCGTGGGCGTCGCCGAAGGAGGCCACGTCCACGCCGAGCAGCTTCAGCTTGGTGGAGGTGTCGGCGCCGGTGAAGGAGCCCTCCTGGCCTGCGATGGCCTTCGCCGCGGTCTCCGCCATGTCGTAGCCCGGCGCCACCAGGCCGTACACCCGGCCGTCCGAGGCCAGGGCGCACTCGCCGATGGCGTAGACCCGCGGGTCCTCGGTGCGGCAGGTCGCGTCGACGACGATCCCGCCGCGCTCGCCGACCGGCAGTCCGCACTCACGGGCGAGCTGGTCGCGCGGCCGTACGCCCGCGGAGAAGACCACCAGGTCGACGTCGAGCGACGAGCCGTCCGACAGCGCCATGGCCCGGACCGAGCCGTCGGCGGTCGTGACGATCTCCTGCGTGCCCACCCCCGTGTGGACGGTCACGCCCATGCCCTCGACCGTGCGCCGCAGCGCCTCGCCGCCGCCCTCGTCGACCTGCACCGGCATCAGCCGGGGCGCGAACTCCACGACGTGCGTGTCCAGTCCGAGCCCCTTGAGCGCGCCGGCCGCCTCCAGCCCGAGCAGCCCCCCGCCGACGACCGCGCCGGTGCGCGAGGTCATCGCGTACTCCTCGAGCGCCAGCAGGTCCTCGATGGTGCGGTAGACGAAGCACCCCGTCGCGTCCTTGCCGGGGACCGGCGGCACGAAGGGGTACGAGCCGGTGGCGAGCACCAGGGTGTCGTAGCCGACCGTGAGCCCGGAGCGGGCGGTGACGGTCCGGGCCGGGCGGTCCACGGCGACCGCCGGGTCGCCCAGGTGGAGTTCGATGCCGTGCTCCGCCATGAAGCCGGCCTCCACCAGGGACAGCCCCTCCGGGCCGGTGCCGGCGAAGTACGAGCTGAGGTGGACGCGGTCGTACGCCGGGCGGGGCTCCTCGCAGAGCACCACCACCCGGGCACGGGAGGTCAGGCCGCGGTCGGCCAGCGCCTCCAGGAACCGCTGTCCGACCATCCCGTGGCCGACGAGCACGATGGTAGGCGTGGTCATGTCAGGACCCTCCGTTGTCGGTGAGCAGGTGGAGCGGGGCGACGGGCAGCGCCTCGTCGCCCTCCCAGGTGCGGGCGAGCGCGCCCACGGTGCCGAGGTCGCCGAGGAGGATGCCGCCGACGAGGCGGTCACCGCGCAGGACGACCTTCCGGTACGCGCCGCGCGTGGCGTCGGCGAGGCGGAGCACGTCGTCGCCCGGGGAGGGCGTGGTCTCGCCGAATGAGGCGATGTCCAGGGCCGCCGGGCCGTTGAGGGTGAGCCGGGTCAGCGAACGGGTACCGCCGTACCGGGGCGCGGGGTCGGCCGTCAGGACGTCCGCCAGCGCGTCCGCCTGCTCGGTGGCCGGGCCCGCGAGGCCGTAGACGACGCCGCCGTGCTGGGCGCAGTCGCCGATCGCGTGGACCGATGGGTCCGAGGTGCGCAGCGCGTCGTCCACGACCACCCCCTTGGCGACCGCCAGCCCCGCCGCCTGGGCGAGCCCGACGCGCGGCCGTACGCCGCAGGCCAGCACGACCAGGTCGGTGCCGAGGCAGTAGCCGTCGGCGAGTTCGACCGCGGTGACCACGGACCGCGCCGACCGGCCGTCGCCGGCGGCACCACGGGGCAGGGTCGACGGGCGCGCCCCCGCGGACCCGCCTCCCGTACGCACCGTCCCGGCCGGCCGCAGCCGCCGGGAGGGCCGCGCGACCCCGGCCCCGTCTTCGTCCCGGGTCAGCAGACCGCGCACCCGGCACTGGGTGTGCACCTCGACGCCCAGTCCCTCCAGGTGCGCGCGCAGCAACTCCGAGGCGGTCTCGTCCAGATGACGCTCCATCAGATGCTCGCCCCGGGTGGCGACCACCACCTGCGCCCCGCGCGCCGCCAGCGCCCGCGCCGCCGACACCCCGAGCAGCCCGCCGCCGACGACCACCGCACGCGCCCCGGGACGCACCGCCGCCGAGAGCGCCAGGCAGTCGTCCATCGTGCGGAAGGCGTGCACCCCCTCCGGGAACGTGCCGCCGTCCCGCGCGAACAGCCCGCGCAGCGGCGGCAGTACCGGATTGGAGCCGGTCGCCAGCACCAGCCGGTCGTACCGGACCACGCCACCGTCGTCGCAGACCACGGCCCGCTCGTCGCGGTCGATCCGCACCACCCGGACACCCCGGCGCACCACCGCGCCGGGCACCCCCGGCAGCGCGACCACCTCCGGCGCGTACCGGCCCGCCAGCACCTCCGCGAGCAGCACCCGGTTGTACGGGGCGTGCCGCTCCTCGCCGATCACCGTGACGTCCGCACCGGAGGGCGCCAGACGCTGCGCGAGGCGCGCCCCCGCCATTCCGCCGCCGACCACCACCATCCTCATGGCACGAGCCTGCGGCGCCGCTGTTACCCGGCCGCATCCCCGTCGTTTCCCCCGGGGAACAGTGCCCTCAGCGCCCGCCCGGCCCCGCTGTGAGCCCGAAGCGGCCTCCGGCTACGGCCGGTCGACCCTGATCATGGCGATCCCGGGCCGGACCTTGGCCAACGACCCGAAGTCCTGATCGGCGTGGATCAGGGTCAGGCCGTGGGCCTCCGCGGTCAGCGCGATGAGGATGTCCATGGGCGACGGTCCCCTGTGGTGCCCGATGGCGATCAGATCACGCTGCACGGCGTGGATCCGGCGCCAGGGATCGTCGAGGGCCGGGCACCAGCCGAAGGTCCGGCGCAGTACGGCGAGAAACGGCTCGTACTCGCGATCGGAGCGCACACCGGTCATCAACTCGGCTTCGACCGGCGGACACATGGCGACCAGTCCCCGGGCCACATGCGTGGGCCACGGCTCGGGGATCTGCCGCCGCAACAGGCGCCACACCGCCGAGGTGTCAGCGAGGTAGCTCATCGGCCGCCGCGCTCCTGCTCCGCCAGGTAGTCGAAGTCCAGGACGTCCTCGGCGTGTTCCTGGAGCCATGCGAGCCCGCGGGCACGGTCGTCGGCGCTCGTCCCGGCCGCTATGGACAGGGCCAGGTTGATCGTCTCGCGCTTCGTCTTGGTGCCGAGCTGCCGCTGGGCGAAGGCGAGCATCGCGTCGTCCAGATCGATGACCGTGCGTGCCATGACGACCTCCCGGTTGATATCAGGCAGGATGCCAGTATATCAACAGCGATATCAGGCGTCGATGGCCCGCGGCTGCGCCCGCTCGACGCGGACCGCGCACACCTTGAACTCCGGCATGCGGGACGTCGGGTCGAGCGCCGGGTTGGTGAGGGTGTTCGCCCGGCCCTCGCCCGCCCAGTGGAAGGGCATGAAGACCGTGTCCGGACGGATGGCGCGGTCCACCCGGGCCGGCGCCACCGCGCGGCCCCGGCGGGACGTGACGGCGACCGGGTCGCCCTCGGCGACACCGATGCGCTCGGCGAGGCGCGGATGGAGCTGCACGAACGGACCGGGCGCGGCGGCGTTCAGCTCCGCCACCCGTCGGGTCTGGGCGCCCGACTGGTACTGCGCCAGCACCCGTCCGGTCGTCAGGTACAGCGGGAAGTCCCCGTCCGGCTCCTCGGCCGCCGGCCGGTGCAGCACCGGCACGAACCTGGCCCGGCCGTCCGGCGTCGCGAACCGGTCGAGGAACAGCCGGGGCGTGCCCGGGTGCGCCGCGGCGTCCCCGGCCGGGACGTCCGGGCACGGCCAGAACACCCCGTCCTCCGCCTCGATGCGGCGGTAGGTGATCCCGGAGTAGTCCGCGGGCCCGCCCGCCGACGCGCGGCGCAGTTCCTCGAAGACCTCCTCCGGGTCGGCAGGGAAGCCCTTCTCCCGGCCCAGGCGTGCGGCCAGCCCGTTCAGCACGTACAGGTCGCTGCGCACACCCTCCGGCGGGTCCAGGGCCTTGCGCCGCAGCAGCACCCTGCCCTCCAGGTTCGTCGTGGTCCCCGTCTCCTCGGCCCACTGCGTCACCGGCAGCACCACGTCGGCCATCGCCGCCGTCTCCGACAGCACCACGTCGCACACGGCGAGGAAGTCCAGCGCCGCGATGCGCTCGGTGACGTGCGCCGCCCGCGGCGCGGAGACCACCGGGTTGGAGCCCATGAGCAACAGGCCCTTCACGTCCCGGCCCAGCGCGTCCAGCAGCTCGTACGCGCTGCGCCCCGGCCCCGGCAGGTCGTCCGGGTCGACCCCCCACACCCGGGCCACATGGCTGCGCGCCGCCGGGTCGTCGAGCTTGCGGTAGCCGGGCAGCTGGTCGGCCTTCTGGCCGTGCTCCCGGCCGCCCTGGCCGTTGCCTTGCCCCGTGAGACAGCCGTACCCCGACTGCGGGCGCCCCGCGCGACCCGTCGCCAGGCACAGGTTGATCCACGCGCTCACCGTGTCCGTGCCCTTCGACTGCTGCTCCGGGCCGCGCGCGGTCAGCACCATCGCCTCCGGCACGCCGCAGAACAGCTCCACCGCCTCCCGGAGCCTGGGCACCGGCACCCCGGTGATCCGCTCGACCAGCTCCGGCCAGAGCGCCATCGCCGAGGCCCGCGCCTCCGGCCAGCCGGTCGTCCGCTGCGCGACGAAGTCCTCGTCCACGCGGCCCTCCGCGACCACCAGGTGCAGCAGGCCGAGCGCGAGGGCGAGGTCGGTGCCGGGGCGCGGCTGCAGGTGCAGGTCGGCGTGCTCGGCGGTGCGCGTACGGCGCGGGTCCACGACGATCAGGCGGCCGCCGTTCTCCTTCAGCTCCGTGAAGTAGCGCAGCGCGGGCGGCATCGTCTCGGCGAGGTTCGAGCCGACCAGGATCACGCAGCCCGTCCGCGCGACGTCCGCCAGCGGGAACGGCAGGCCCCGGTCCAGGCCGAAGGCCCTGGTGTGGGCGGCCGCGGCGGAGGACATGCAGAAGCGGCCGTTGTAGTCGATCTGGGACGTCCGCAGCACGACCCGGGCGAACTTGCCGAGGGCGTACGCCTTCTCGTTGGTCAGGCCCCCGCCGCCGAACACACCGACCGCGTCGGGGCCGTGGGCGGCCCGCACCCGCAACAGGCCTTCCGCGACCCGGTCCAGGGCGTCCTCCCAGGGGGCCGGCTCCAGCCGTCCCGAGGCGCGGTCCCTGACCAGGGGGCCGGTCAGCCGTGCCTCCGGGGCCAGCACGGCGGGCGCGGTGCGGCCCTTGCCGCACAGGGCGCCCTTGTTCACGGGGAAGTCGCGCTCCACCACGTCCGGGATGCCGCTGCCTCCGGCGGTGCGGCGGAGGCCCATTCCGCACTGCAGGGCGCAGTAGGGGCAGTGGGTGTCGACGGTTCCGCTGGCGCTCATGCCGCCCACGATGCGGCGCCGGTGTTTCGCCCCCCGGGCGGGGGCGTTACGCCCGGCGTACGGTGCGCTCCCTGCGGGGCTGTGCGGGGTGTGAGGGTGCGGGTCGTTTGCCGTGTGCGGGTTGTTTGCGCCTGCGGCGGGCGTCCACCCGCCCGCACTGATCGCGCCGGATGGGGGTCCCCCCGGCCGAAGGCTGGGGGAGGGCGGGAGGCGGGGAACCCCCCACCGCAACCACGACGGCGCCGCACACGACAACCGGGCCCTACAGAAGGTCACCCCAGGGCGCGCTGGACGCCGGCCTCGCGGGGGCCGAGGAAACGGGGGTCCGGGGTGAACGCGGCGTCGAACGCGGCCTTCACGGCTCCGGCGACTTCGCGGGTCCCCCCGTAGTACCAGGTCGCGTCGTGCCGCTCGTCGACCCCGATCCCGTACGCCTCGATCCCGGCCGCCCCGCACAGCGCCAGCGCCCGCCGTATGTGGAAGCCCTGGCTCACCAGCAGCGCCCGGTCGACGCCGAAGACGCGCCGGGCCCGGGCGCAGGAGTCCCACGTGTCGAAGCCGGCGTAGTCGAGGACGACCTTGTCGCGGGGCACGCCGTGCGCGGCCAGGTAGTCCCGCATCGCGGTCGGCTCGTCGTAGTCGGTGCGGCTGTTGTCGCCCGTGACGAGGACCACCCGCACCTTGTGCGCCGCCCACAGTTGGGCGGCCGCGTCGAGGCGGTGGGCCAGGTAGGGGGAGGGCTCGCCGTTCCACAGGCCCGCGCCGAAGACGACGGCGACGGGCTCCGCGGGGGCGTCCGCCACCGCACGGACCCGGTCGTCCGCGGTGACCTGGAGCCACGTCGCGGGCAGCAGCGCCAGTACGCCCAGGGCCACGGCGGCCCACAGCAGGTGCCGCCGCCCCCGCCTGGACCGCGGTAGCCGCGGCAGCCGCGCGAGCCGCCGCAGACGCGGCAGCACGGCCCCCACGCGTACCCCTGGCGTCTTCCGGTTCGGGCTTCGTTCCACGTCCGAGTCGACGTCCCGTACGTCCCTGCGGTTCCATGAGGGTGATGCGTGACGACCATTCCCGCCTCCCGTTCTTCGTGTACGGGACCCTGCGGCCCGGCGAGATCAACCACTCCTGGCTGCTGCGCGGCCGGACGACGTCCGAGACGCCCGCCGTGCTGCACGGCGCGCTGCTGTTCGACGGGCCGGGCTACCCGTACGCCGTGGCCGACGACCGCGGCCGCATCCACGGCGACGTCATCCATCCGGTCGAAGACCTGTACCAGGAGGTGCTCGCGGACCTGGACCGCCTGGAGGAGTACAGCCCGGGCGCCGCCGGGAACCTGTACGAGCGGGTGGTCCGCGACGTGCGCACCTACGCCGGGCGGACGGTGCCCGCATGGGTGTACCTGGCGGCCGCGGACCACGAACGGGAGCTGCGCGAGAAGGGGCGCCCCATCGAGGGCGGGGACTGGAAGCGCCGCTGACGCACGCTCTGCGGCCGCCCCTCACACCCGCCCGCACGGAGTGTGAAGCGGCGGAAACCAGTCGTCATCTCGGTGCAACGGCGTGGCAACCCCCGCTCGCCACACTCGGTGCATGACGGCCGAGCAACCCGCGCCGCACGGCGTGCCAGGACCGGACCACTTCGACAGCACGGCGCAGCTCATGTCCCGGATCACCACGCAGCTCAGCAGTCAGCTCTCGCGGGTGACGCTGCGCTCCGCGGCCCCCTGCCGCCCGGTCCTGGTCGCCGTCGCGCACGGCAGCCGCGACCCGGAGGCGCTGCGCACCGCGCACGCCCTGCTGGAGCGGATCAGGGACCTGCGCCCGGGGCTGTCGGTGCGGCTCGGTCACATCGAGATCGACGAGCCGTCGCTGGACGACACCCTTGCGGCCCTGCGCGGCGAGGCCGTCCTGGTGCCACTGATGCTGACCCGCGGCCACCACGTCAAGCGGGACCTCCCCGGGGCGCTGGCCCGTGCCCCGCACCTGCGGGGGCGGGTCGCGGCGCCGCTCGGCCCGCACCCGCTGCTCGCCGAGGCGCTGCACGACCGCCTGGCCGAGGCGGGCTGGCGCACCGGCCCCCCGCGGGCCGCACGGCGGGCCGGGATCGTACTGGCCGCCGCAGGGTCCCGTGACCCGCAGTCGGCCCGGGACACCGAGGCGACGGCCGCGCTGCTGCAGGCCCGGCTGGGCGGCAGGGTGCCGGTGGTGCCCGCGTACGCGTCGGCGGGGCCGGACGTCGCCGCGGCGGTGCGGCAGCTGTCGGCCGACGGCCGGGACCGGGTCGCGGTGGCCTCCTGCTTCGCCGCGCCGGGCCTGCAGCAG
>NZ_JARAVL010000050.1:0-52988 GCF_033792725.1 Streptomyces sp. PA03-5A
CCCGCGCGCGCCGGATCCGGCACTGGACGCGCCGCGCCAGCGTGAGCTGTGCGGGCCGCAGCGGCCCGCTCCCGTCCCGGGGGCGCAGCAGGTGGACGACCTGGCCCGTCAGGTCCCGCCGCAGGGCGGGGAGGCCGCCGCCCCCGGGTCATGGCGGCCGGCGGCCGACGACCCGTCGGCCCCCGCGCGGCGGCAGGCGCGCCCCGCGTCGCCGGGGAGGCGCCTGGTGGCCCGGCTGATCGACAGCGCGGTGGTGGGCGCGGTCGTCGCGGCCGCCGCTCTGCCGCTGGGCACGGCGGCGTACGAGCACCTGCGCGACAAGGTGGACGCCGCCCGGCTGACCGGCGAGGAGGTGACGGTCTGGCTGGTCGACGGCACGACGGGGGTGCAACTGGGCATCCTCGCCGCCGTCGCGCTCGTCACCGGAGTGCTGTACGAGGTGCTGCCCACCGCCAAGTGGGGCCGCACCCTGGGCAAGAAGCTGCTCGGCCTGCGCGTGGTGGACGTCGAGAGCCGGTACGAGCCCGGCTTCGGGCAGGCGCTGCTGCGCTGGCTCACCCACACGGTGCTGGACGCGCTCGTGATCGGCCTCCTCGGGCTGGTGTGGTGCCTGTTCGACCGGCCGTGGCGGCAGTGCTGGCACGACAAGGCGGCACGCACCTTCGTGGCCCGCGACAGCTGACACCCGAACGGCCCCCGCCGGAGGCGCGGCCGAATCGTCCGGGTTTCACTCGGGGCATGAGCACCGACCAGCCCGAGGACCCGTTCGCCAAGCCGCCCCGGGAGCCGTCCGGGCCCGCGCAGCCGCCGCCCGGGCAGTCACCGCCGCCTGCGGAGCAGCAGCCGCCGCCCGGGCAGCAGCCTTACCCGCCGCCCCCGTACCAGCCCCCGCCCGGCGGCTCGCCCTACGACCAGCCGCCCCCGGGCTACGGCGGCGACCCCTACGCCAGTGGCCCGTACGGAGCGGGCGAGCCCGATCCCCTGGCCGGGATGCCCCCGCTGGCGCACCGGGGGCGCAGGCTGCTCGCGCGCATCGTCGACGGGCTGATCATCGGCATCCCGGTCTACGGCCTCACCGGGCTGATCTGGGACTACGACTACAACGCCACCGGCGCGGTGTTCTCCCAGGGCGTCATCTACGCCGTGATCTACCTGGCCTACCAGGTGTTCATGCTCACCCGTTCCGGGCAGAGCCTCGGCAAGAAGCTGCTCAAGGTGCGCGTCGGCATGCTCGCCGACGGCACCAATCCGACGGCCCCGGCGGCGCTGAAGCGGGAGTCGGTCTACTCCCTGGTGCCGATCATCCCGTGCTGTGGTGAGATCTTCTGGATCATCGAAGTGCTCTGGTGCACCTGGGACAAGCCGTACCGTCAGTGCCTGCACGACAAAGCGGGGCAAACCGTGGTGGTTTCGGTGGAGTAAGGCACGCTGTGGGGTGATCGTCGCAGGGCCGTGACCATCACCGTCTATGCGCCGTCATGCCCGGCTGATTTACTCACTCCATGAGTTCGAATCAACCGCCCGGCTACGGTTACCCGCAGGGCGGCTCGGGGGGCCAGGACCCGTACGGGCAGAACCCGTACGGACAGCAGCCGCACCCCCAGGGCCAGAACCCTTACGACCAGCAGCCGTTCCCGCAGCAGCAGTCGCCCTACGCCTATCCGCAGCAGGGGCCCGGATACGGCCAGATGCCGACGGACCCGGCCCTGGCGGGCATGCCCCCGCTGGCCGGCAGCGGCCAGCGCTTCCTCGCCCGGCTCATCGACGGCGGCATCTTCCTCGTCGCGCTCATCATCCTGATGGTCGCCACGAGCACCTCCTTCACGGACACCGGCGCGTTCCTCGGCATCGAGCTGCTCGTCTTCGCGGGCGCGTTCGCGTACGAGGGCCTGATGCTCCAGTCGACGGGTCAGACCATCGGCAAGAAGGTCATGAAGATCCGCGTCGCCAAGCTGGCCGACGGCAGCCCGCCCGGCAGTGCCGCCTGGGGCCGCGCGGCGGTCTACTCCTTCATCGGCATCGTGCCGTGCGTGGGCTCCATCCTGTCGCTGCTCAACGTCCTGTGGCACCTGTGGGACAAGCCGTACCGCCAGTGCTGGCACGACAAGGCGGCCAAGACCGTCGTCGTCCAGGCCTGACACCCGCACTGACGAAGACGACGGCCCCGGAGCGGATGCTCCGGGGCCGTCGGCGTGATCTGCGGGGGTGCGGGTTCAGCGCCGCAGCGAGTGCTCCCCCAGCCGGGGTTCGGCGGCGCCGCGGACGCGGGGTCGTGGCACCGGCTGCTGTACGGCGGGCAGTTCGCGCCTCGTGCGGCGCGTGCCGGCCGGGATCGCCGCCGTCACGGCGACCAGGACACCGAGCGTCAGTCCTGCCGCGGCGATGACCGCCACCGCGACGCCCGATCTCGCCTCGGAGAGCAGCAGCATCGCGAGGGTGGAGAGCACCACGGTCGCGGAACCGTAGGTCAGCTGGGCGGGGGTGGGACGTGGCATGGCTGATCCGTCCTCATATACGACGATTGTGGCGGAGCGTCGGCCAGGGCCGTCTTCCCGGTGGTTCAGACGTGGCACGCCAACCACCGACTCTACGGTGCGAGATGCCCGCACGGAACGCCCGGTAAGCGTGACCTAACCCACGGTGCGGAAGCACGGGGGGCGCACGGGGTCGCATCGCGATCTTCCCCGGGACGCAACGAACCTGCGGCGAAATGGAGTTGCGCAGACCGATGTGTCCGCTATGTGCAACGGATCGGTCGCTCACCGTACTTGTCGGTCATGGCCAAGTCAAGATCTGTCTTTTCATCCGTCACTCCGGTGCAATGGCTTCACCCTAGGGAGGTCAATACATCGTGATAAGCCAACGACGGACCATCAGATCCGCCGCTCTGGCCGTGGCGATCGCCGCAATAGGCGCCACCGCCTTCCCCGTCGCGGCAGCCCAGGCCGACCCGCAGGCCGGTCGCGTCGTGCGGCACGACCCGGCGAAGGCGGAGCGCGTCGAGCACGATCTGAAGGGCCCGCTGAGCGAGCGCCAGTCCGCCCAGCGCCAGCAGGCGATCGAGCAGGTCATCTCGGGCAAGTCCAAGGTCGAGGACCGCGGTGCCTCGGACGTGGTCAAGCTCGGCAAGAACAAGTACGTCGAACTCGGGCGCGAGAAGACCGACAAGATCTTCGTGATCCTCGCCGAGTTCGGGACCAAGACCGACCCGCAGTACGGCGGTACGGCCGGTCCCGCGCACAACCAGATAGCCAAGCCCGACCGCCGCAAGGACAACAGCACGGCGTGGCAGGCGGACTACAACAAGCAGCACTTCCAGGACCTGTACTTCTCCAAGGCCTCCGGCAAGGAGTCGATGGCGAAGTACTACGAGAAGCAGTCCTCCGGCCGCTACTCGGTCGCCGGCGAGGTCGCCGACTGGGTCAAGGTCGACTGGAACGAGGCGCGGTACGGCAGCAACAAGTGCGACACCTGCACCTGGAACCTCGTCGCGGACGCGGTGAACAAGTGGGTCGACGCGCGCAAGGCCGCCGGTGACTCCGCCGCCACGATCAAGGCGAAGCTGGCCGAGTACGACCAGTGGGACCGCTACGACTACGACGGCGACGGCAACTTCAACGAGTCCGACGGCTACATCGACCACTTCCAGATCGTGCACGCCGGTGAGGACGAGTCCGCCGGCGGCGGCGCCCAGGGCGAGGACGCGATCTGGGCCCACCGCTGGTACGCGTTCGGCACGGACGCCGGCGCCACCGGCCCGGCGGGCAACCTGCTCGGTGGCACCCAGATCGGCGACACCGGCGTCTGGGTCGGCGACTACACCGTCCAGCCGGAGAACGGCGGCCTCGGGGTCTTCGCCCACGAGTTCGGTCACGACCTCGGTCTGCCGGACCACTACGACACCACCAACACCGCCGAGAACTCCACCGGCTTCTGGACGCTGATGTCGTCCGGTTCCTGGCTCGGCACCGGCAAGGACACCATCGGCGACCTGCCCGGCGACATGACCGCCTGGGACAAGCTGCAGCTGGGCTGGCTGAACTACAGCACCGCCAAGGCCGGCAAGGTCGGGATCAGCACCCTCGGCGTCGCGGAGTACAACACCGCGAGGAAGCAGGGCCTGGTCGTCACGCTGCCGAAGAAGACCGTGACCACCGAGCTGGCGACCCCGGCCGAGGGCGCGAAGCAGTGGTGGAGCGGCAGCGGTGACAACCTGAGCAACACCCTCACCCGTGACGTCGACCTCACGGGCAAGACCTCGGCGAGCCTGTCCCTCAAGGGCTGGTACGACATCGAGGAGAACTACGACTACCTCTACACCGAGGTGTCCACCGACGGCGGCGCCAACTGGACCGCGATCGACGGCACCATCGGCGGCGCCCCGCTCCCGCGCGACGCCAGCGACAAGCCGGCCCTGACCGGCACCGCGGCCTCCTACCAGGACATGGTGCTCCCGCTGGACGCCTACGCGGGCACGTCGGTCAAGCTCCGCTTCCGCTACCAGTCCGACGGTGGCGTGGCCCAGAAGGGCTTCCTCGCCGACGCGATCACCCTGACCGCCGACGGGGCGACCCTGCTCAGCGACGGCGCCGAAGCCGGTGACAACGGCTGGACCGCGAACGGCTTCACGGTCAAGGGCTCCACGTTCTCCGAGGACTACGCGCAGTACTACATCGCGGAGAACCGGCAGTACGTCTCGTACGACACGACCCTGAAGGTCGGCCCCTACAACTTCGGCTGGGGTACCACCAAGGAGAACTGGGTCGAGCACTACGCGTACCAGAACGGCCTGCTGATCTGGCTGTGGGACACCTCGATGAACGACAACAACGTCAGCGCGCACCCGGGCGCCGGTCGGATCCTGCCGATCGACGCCCACCCCAAGGCGCTGAAGTGGAGCGACGGCACGCTGCAGCGCAACCGCGTGCAGTCCTACGACTCCACGTTCACCAAGGCCCGCACCGACGCCATCACCCTGCACAAGAACGGCGTCGCCACCAAGCTCCCGAGCCTGCCCGGCAACACGGTCTTCGACGACAAGAACTCCTACTGGTCCTCGGAGAACCCCACGGGCAGCGTGAAGGTGGCCCCGAGCAACACCAGCATCACGATCCTCCACGAGGCCCGGGACGGCAGCACCATCACCGTCCGGGTGGGTCCCTCCAAGAAGTGATCACGCTCCGCACGAAGTGACCTGATCGGCCCCCGTCCCCTGGTGGACGGGGGCCGATCTGCCGATCATGTGCTTATGGCCAGCGGCGGTTTCACCAGGCTTCCGAGCGGCGACGTCGTCGTGGCCCTCCGGTTGCCCTCGCCCGGCGGGGCCCCGGACGAGTACATCAGGGTCCTCGTCGTCTCGGCCAACCGCCAGCGCGCACTGACCCGCCTGCGGAACCTGGGCTTCCGGACCGTCCGTCTCGTCGGCAACATGGAGCCCCCCACGTCCGACGAGATCAACGCCGTCCTCCACCACCCCGACGGCCTCGTCTGGCGCCGCATCCCCTCGGCCCCCGCCGCCCCCTGGCAGTCCATCGCGGCGCTGCTGGGCCCGACGGTGCGCCGCTGAACCCGGGGTGCGGCCCCGGGGGCCGTCCTCCCGCCACCGGCCGTCAGGCCTGTCCGCGGACGACCGGCTTTCCGGACAGTTCGGCGCCGGCGGCGCGCAGCTCGTCCAGCGCCGACTCGGTCGTCCTCGCCATGACGCCCGCCGTCAGGTCGAGCAGCACCCGGGTGCGGAACCCCTCCCGCACGGCGTCCAGTGCGGTCGCCCGCACGCAGTGGTCGGTGGCGATGCCGACCACGTCGACCTCCGCCACCCCGCGCTCGCGCAGCCACCGGGCCAGCCCGGTGCCGTTCTCGTCGGCACCCTCGAAGCCGCTGTAAGCACCCGCGTACGCGCCCTTGTCGAAGACCGCCTCCACCGCGCCCGAGGCGACCGCCGGAGCGAAGTTGGGGTGGAAGCCGACGCCCTCGGTGCCGGCGGCGCAGTGCACCGGCCAGGTGTGGACGTAGTCGGGGTGGTCGGAGAAGTGGTCGCCGGGGGAGACGTGGTGGTCGCGGGTGGCCACGACATGCCGGTAGCCGGCCGTGGCGTCCCCGATGAGGTCGGTGATGGCGGCGGCGACCTCGGAGCCGCCGGCGACCGCCAGGCTGCCGCCCTCGCAGAAGTCGTTCTGCACGTCCACGACGATCAGTGCGCGGTGCATGGTGGTCGGTCCCTTCCGGTCGCTGTCGCTTCGACTGTAGTGAGCGGCGGCCCTGCCGCGGCAGGGCGCCCCGGCCGATCAGTGGGTGATGTACTCGGTGTGCAGCGCCGGCTCGCCGCGCGACAGCTGGGTCGCGGACAGCGGCAGGGCGGCGCGCGCCTCGATGTGGCGGGTGCGGGCCGCGTCCAGCGGCTCCCGGTGCACGGTCTCGCCGCCCAGCACCAGCGGCACCAGCAACTGCCGGTCCGCCAGCGGTCCCGGGACCGGTCCGGTGCCGATCACCTCGGCCTCGGCGACCCCGTCGGCGTCCAGCCGCCGGGCCGCCCACTTGCGTCCGCCGATGCTGGTCTTGCCGCCCATGGACTTCTTGGCGACGGGCACCAGGGGCGCGCCCGGGTCGTCGGAGGTGGCCCGGGCGACCAGCTTGTAGACCATCGAGCAGGTCGGCTGCCCGCTGCCGGTCACCAGGGAGGTGCCGACCCCGTACGCGTCGACCGGCGCCGCGGCCAGCGAGGCGATCGCGTACTCGTCCAGGTCCGAGGTCACCACGATCCGGGTGTCCTTCGCCCCCAGGTCGTCCAGCTGCTGCCGCACCCGGTGGGCGAGCAGCAGCAGGTCCCCGGAGTCGATGCGCACCGCGCCGAGCTCGGGCCCGGCGATCTCCACGGCGGCCCGGACGGCCGTCGCCACGTCGAAGGTGTCGACCAGCAAGGTGGTGCCCCGGCCGAGCGACTCGACCTGGGCGGTGAAGGCGTCCCGCTCGTCGTCGTGGAGCAGGGTGAAGGCGTGCGCGCTGGTGCCGATGGTCGGCAGGCCGTAGCGGAACCCTGCGGCGAGGTTGCTGGAGGAGGCGAAGCCCCCGACGTAGGCGGCGCGGGAGGCCGCCACCGCCGCCAGTTCGTGGGTGCGGCGGGCGCCCATCTCCATCAGCGGGCGGCCCCCGGCGGCCACGGCCATCCGGGAGGCGGCGGCCGCGATCGCGGAGTCGTGGTTGAGGATCGACAGCACCACCGTCTCCAGCAGAACCGCCTCGGCGAAGGTGCCCTCGATCCGCATGACCGGCGAGCCGGGGAAGTACACCTCGCCCTCGGGGTAGCCGAGGACGTCGCCGCGGAAGCGGTAGCCAGCCAGCCATTCCAGGGTGGGCGCGTCCACGACGCGCTCCCGTTCCAGGAAGGCCAGGATGCGGTCGTCGAAGCGGAAGTTCTCCACGGCGTCCAGTACCCGTCCGGTGCCGCACACCACCCCGTACCGGCGCCCCTCGGGCAGCCGGCGGGTGAACACCTCGAACACCGAACGACGGTGGGCGGCGCCGCTGCGCAGCGCGGCCTGCAGCATGGTCAGCTCGTACCGGTCGGTGAACAGCGCGGTGGAGGGGACGGTGACGGGCAGCCCCAGGTCTGCAGTGCTCATGTCCGAGGATGCTACCCCCAACTCTCGTCAGAGTGACGATTTCTCGGAGGGCCGGTTTCCCTGTCGGCACGGTCTGGTGACAGCATGGGTCCCGTGAGTGTCGCCCCCGCAGAGATCGAACGGACCGAGTCGAGCGAGGCCCCCTTCGAGGTGCCGTCCCCGGACGTTCCCTGGGTGACTGTCGTCCACAACGACCCGGTCAATCTGATGAGCTACGTGACCTACGTCTTCCAGGCGTACTTCGGTTATCCGAAGGACAAGGCCACCAAACTCATGCTCGACGTGCACCACAAGGGCCGCGCCGTGGTCTCCAGCGGCACCCGCGAGGAGATGGAGCGCGACGTGCAGGCCATGCACGGCTACGGGCTGTGGGCCACCCTGACGCAGGACCGCTGAGGCCGCGAGACCACCGAGAAGACCACCGAGCCCCTGAGGGACGGCTGATACCGACATGCCCGGCTACTTCCAGACCGCCGCCGCAGGCGGCGCCGCCGTCGCGCTCGACGAGGTCGAGATCTCCATCCTGCGCAGCCTGGCCGTGCAGCTCCTGGAGCTGATCGGCCCCGGCGACGCCGCCGACGGCGCCGAACCGGCCGACCCACTGGCCGAGCTGTTCGCCGAGGGCCCCACCCGGCCCCCGCAGGACCCGGCGCTCGCCCGGCTCTTCCCCGACGCCTACGAGGAGGAGGCGGACTCCTCGGACTTCCGCCGCTACACCGAGAACGACCTGCGCACCCGCAAGCGCGGCGACGCGCTCGCCGTCGTCCGCAGCCTCGACGCGCTGACCCCCGGCGGTGACGGGGGAGCGGTGCTCAGCCTCGACGCGGAGCAGGCGCGCCGGTGGCTCGGCACCCTCAACGACCTGCGGCTGACCATGGGGACCCGGCTGGAGGTCAGCGAGGACGAGGACAGCGAGCTGTACCGGCTGCCGGACTCCGACCCGCGCAAACCGCTCGTCATGGCCTACCTCTGGCTCGGGGCGCTCCAGGAGAGCCTCGTGGAGACCCTCATGCCGTGATCCGGGGGGCGTCCGTTCGCTCAGACGACGCTCAATTCCGGATAACGATCACGTCACCGCAGCGGACCGCATTCCCATTCGGCGCACCTTTTGTCCGCTTCTTCCTGTGCCATGTGCCACATTTGCGCTGCGTGCCCGGCGCACACCCCGTGATACGAATCCTCGACCACCGGCCGTGACGCCACCCCTGTCCCGGTCGGTCGCGTGGCCGGCTGACCCCGGCGTGCACCTCCACCATCCGGGGGGATCGGAACCCGATCCGGGCCGTCGCGGCCGGACGGGCATGGAGAAAGGCACAGCACCATGACCTCGACGCAGGTCGAGCAGTACGAATCCGGCGACGGCGCCACGGGGGCCGCGCCGGAAGAGGGCTACAAGCGGGGACTCAGCGCCCGTCAGGTCCAGATGATCGCCATCGGCGGCGCCATCGGCACCGGCCTGTTCTACGGGTCCAGCAAGGGCATCGCCGCCATCGGGCCCAGCCTGATCGCCTGTTACACGGCCGCCGGCATCGTGATCTTCTTCATCATGCGGGCCCTCGGCGAGCTCCTCACCTACCGCCCCACCTCCGGCAGCTTCGCCGACTACGCCCGTGAGTTCTTCGGGCCGTTCGCCGGCTTCGCCACCGGCTGGTCGTACTGGGCCCTGTGGGTCACCGCCTGCATGTCCGAGGTCACCGTCGCGGGTGCCTACATCAACTTCTGGTGGCCGTCGGTCCCCGTCTGGTCCACCGCCGCGGTCGCCCTCGTGGTGCTCTTCGTCGGCAACCTCGTCTCGGTCAAGATCTTCGGCGAGCTGGAGTTCTGGTTCTCCACGATCAAGGTCACCGCGATCGTCGCGATGATCGTCATCGGCGTCGGCATCCTGACCTTCGGCTTCTCCTCCGCCGGCGACACCGCATCCGTCACCCACCTGTGGGCCGACGGCGGCTTCGCCCCCAACGGCGCCTGGCAGGCCATGCTCGCCATGCAGGGCGTGATCTTCGCCTACCTCGGCGTCGAACTGGTCGGCATCACCGCGGGCGAGGCCGAGAACCCCAAGCAGACCCTGCGCAAGGCGATCAACACCCTGCCGGTCCGCATCGGCATCTTCTACGTCGGCACGCTGATCGTCCTGCTGTCGGTCTTCTCCTGGACCAAGTACACCGCGGGCGTCAGCCCCTTCGTCCAGGTCTTCGCCCAGGTCGGCATCCCCGGCGCCGCCGGGATCATGAACTTCGTGGTCCTCACCGCCGCCCTGTCCTCCTGCAACTCCGGCATCTACTCCACCGGCCGCATGCTGCGCGGCCTGGCCGTCAACGGCGAGGCGCCCAAGGCCGTGGCCAAGCTCAGCGACCGGCAACTCCCGCTGCCCGCGCTCGTCATGTCCACCCTCTTCATGGGCATCGGCGTCATCGTCAACGTCGTCTCCCCGGACAAGGCGTTCGTCTACATCACCTCCGTCGCCACCTGCGCCGGCCTGTGGACCTGGATCGTGATCCTCGCCGCGCACCTGCGCTACCGCGCCAAGGTCCGCGCCGGGCTGCTGCCCGCCGCCGACTTCCGGATGCCGGGCGCCCCGGTCACCAACTGGATCGCCATCGTGGCGCTGCTCTCCGTCGTCGTCCTCATGGCGACCGACGCAGACACCCGCCTCGGCCTGTACGTCTGGCTCGTCTGGTCGGCCCTGCTCGGCATCGGCTACGCGGTCCTCAAGCGGCGCACCCCCGGCGACCCCGCCCTGGCCCTCGCCCAGGAGTAGTCCCGGGCCCGGCGTCTCAGCAGGTGACCGCCGTACAGCCGTACGGCGGTCACCTTCTCTATCCTGACGACCATGCTGACCATCACCCGTGCCCTGCACGACGCCCTCGTCGCCCACGCCCGCGCCGACCACCCGGACGAGGCCTGCGGCGTGATCGCGGGTCCGGCCGGCAGCGGCCGGCCCGAGCGGCACATCCCGATGCTCAACGCGGCCCGCTCGCCCACGTTCTACGAGTTCGACTCCACCGACCTGCTCAAGCTCTACCGGGAACTCGACGACCGCGACGAGGAGCCGGTGGTCATCTACCACTCGCACACCGCCACCGAGGCCTACCCCTCGCGCACCGACATCTCCTACGCCAACGAGCCCGGCGCCCACTACGTACTGGTCTCCACCGCCGACACCGACGGCGCCGGCCCCTTCCAGTTCCGCTCGTTCCGCATCGTGGACGGCGAGGTCACCGAGGAGCCGGTGGAGGTCGTCGACCCGTCCATCTGAGACGCGACGGTCCGTATCCTGGGACGACCGTCTCTGGGGCCCGGGGGGAATCGATACGATGAGCCCATGGTTTCCCACGACGTGAGCAACAGGGCGCCGGGCACGCTGCTCGTGGCGCGGCTGCACGTCGACCTGTGCCGCCTCGCCAGCGCGGCATGTACGTGCGCCTGAGCACCGTCAGCCCGCGCAACCCCGCTTCCCGCCGTACTCACGCACCCACTGGAGCCGACGCATGGCCATCGAGGTCCGCATCCCGACCATCCTCCGCACGTACACCGACGGCGCCAAGGCCGTCGAAGGCAGCGGCAGCACTGTCGACGAACTCCTCGCCGACCTCGACACCCGCCACACCGGCATCCGCGAGCGCATCGTCGACGGCGGCGAGCTGCGGCGCTTCGTCAACGTTTACCTCAACGACGAGGACGTCCGCTTCCTGGACGGCATCGCCACCAAGCTCACCGACGGCGACAGCGTGACGATCCTCCCCGCGGTCGCCGGCGGCAGCGGCCTGCCGGCCGACCGCGTCGGCGAGCGCTGATGCGGTACGACAGCCCGCTGGCAGCCGTCGGCAACACCCCGCTGGTACGGCTGCCGCGCCTGTCACCCTCCGGCGAGGTGTCCGTCTGGGCCAAGCTGGAGGACCGCAACCCCACCGGCTCGGTCAAGGACCGCCCGGCGCTCCACATGATCGAGCAGGCCGAGCGCGCCGGCCGGCTCACCCCCGGCTGCACGATCCTCGAACCCACCTCCGGCAACACCGGCATCTCGCTCGCCATGGCGGCCCGGCTCAAGGGCTACCGCATGGTCTGCGTCATGCCCGAGAACACCTCGTCCGAGCGGCGCGAACTGCTCACGATGTGGGGCGCCGAGATCATCCCCTCCCCGGCCGCCGGCGGCTCCAACACCGCCGTCCGCGTCGCCAAGGAACTGGCCGCCGAGCACCCCGACTGGGTGATGCTCTACCAGTACGGCAACCCGGACAACGCCGGCGCCCACTACGCCACGACCGGCCCGGAGATCCTGACCGACCTCCCCTCCGTCACCCACTTCGTCGCCGGGCTCGGCACCACCGGCACCCTCATGGGCGTCGGCCGCTACCTGCGCGAGAAGGTCCCCGGCGTGCAGATCGTCGCCGCCGAGCCCCGCTACGACGACCTCGTCTACGGACTGCGCAACCTCGACGAGGGCTTCATCCCCGAGCTCTACGACGAGTCCGTCCTCACCACCCGCTTCTCCGTCGGCTCCGAGGACGCCGTCCGCCGCACCCGCGAACTGCTCCAGCAGGAGGGCATCTTCGCCGGTGTCTCCACCGGAGCCGCCCTCCACGCCGCCCTCGGCGTGGCCCGCAAGGCCGAACGCGCCGGGGAGCGCGCCGACATCGTGTTCGTCGTCGCCGACGGCGGCTGGAAGTACCTGTCGACCGGCATCTACACCGCCGCGTCCACCGAGGCGGCCGTCGCCGCCCTGCACGGCCAGCTCTGGGCCTGATCCTCCCCCCACGGCGCCCTCGCCCCGCCGGACTTCCGGCGACGAGGGCGCCGTACTGGTGATTCCGCCCACAACGGGGCTCCGCAGAGGAGCACGCGCACGCCGTGCGCCTTACGCTCAAGAGCACATGGCGGGTCGCTCCCGCCCCTCCCCCCTCCCCCTGCGGAGCGGGGGCGTCGTGGCGCGCCAACGCAAGACCCCCGGAACAATCCACGGAGGTTTCTGCACATGAAGCTCACCGTCGTCGGCTGCTCGGGGTCGTTCCCGTCCGCGGAATCGGCCTGCTCGAGCTACCTCATCGAGGCCGACGACTTCCGGCTGCTCCTCGACATGGGCAACGGCGCCCTCGGCGAGCTGCAGCGCCACTGCGGTCTGTACGACCTCGACGCCATCCTGCTGAGCCATCTGCACGCCGACCACTGCATCGACATGTGCGCCTACTTCGTCGCGCGCTACTACCGCCACGAGGGCGGCCCCGCCCACGCCATCCCCGTCTACGGGCCCGAGGGCACCGAACGGCGGCTGGCCAGCGCGTACGGGGACGTGCCCGACGAGAAGTGCATGAGCGAGGTCTTCGACTTCCGCACCCTCGAACCCGGCACCTTCCGCCTCGGCCCCTTCACCATCACCGCGGACGTCGTCAGCCACCCCGTCGAGGCGTACGGCTTCCGTGTCGAGCACGCCGGTCGCGCCATCACCTATTCGGGGGACACCGGTCCCTGCGACGCGCTGCTGACGCTCACCGAGGGCACCGACCTCTTCCTGTGCGAGGCCTCCTTCACGCACGGCAAGGAGGACATCCCCGACCTGCACCTCAACGGCCGCGAGGCCGGCCAGTACGCGGACCGCGCGGGCGCCGGGCGGCTGCTGCTCACCCACATCCCGCCGTGGACCGACCCGCGGACCAACCTCGAGCACGCCCGCGAGGTCTACGACGGCCCGGTCGAGGTGGCGAAGGCCGGAGCGGTCTACGAGGTCTGAGCGCCCCCGCCCGAAGCAGCACGAAGCCCCCGGAACCAGACCTTCGGTTCCGGGGGCTTCGTCGTGTGCCGCGCCGGGCGCTACGCCTTGACGAGGTCCTCGTTCTCCTCCTCGGGCTCGCGGCCCGGGGTGGGGAGGTTGAACTTGGTGATCGCGAAGCGGAAGACCACGTAGTAGATCACCGAGAAGACGAGCCCGATCGGGATGATCAGCCACGGCTTGGTCGACAGGTTCCAGTTGAGCAGGTAGTCGATGGCGCCGGCCGAGAACGTGAAGCCCGCATGGACGCCGAAGGCCCAGGTCACGGCCATGGACAGCGCGGTGAGCACCGCGTGGATCGCGTAGAGCAGCGGCGCGATGAACATGAACGAGAACTCGATCGGCTCGGTGACACCGGTGACGAAGGAGGTCAGCGCGAGCGAGATCATCATGCCCATGACGGCCTTACGGCGCTCCGGACGGGCCGTGTGGGCGATGGCCAGGGCGGCGGCCGGGAGGCCGAACATCATGATCGGGAAGAAGCCGGTCATGAACTGCCCGGCACCCGGGTCGCCGGCGAAGAAGCGGGTCAGGTCGCCGTGGACGACGGTGCCCGCGGAGTTGGTGAAGTCACCCAGCTGGAACCAGGCCACCGAGTTCACGAACTGGTGCATGCCGATCGGGATCAGCGCACGGTTGATCAGACCGAACAGCGCGGCGCCGACAGAGCCGAGACCGGTCATCCACTCGCCGAAGTTGCTGATGACCTCGCCGATGGGCTCCCAGACCAGACCGAAGAACACGCCGACCAGGACGCCGACGAAGGCCATGATGATCGGCACGAGGCGGCGGCCGTTGAAGAAGCCGAGCCAGTCCACCAGCTTCTTGCGGTGGTAGCGCTGCCACAGGACGGCGGCGAGCAGACCCATGATGATGCCGCCGAGCACACCGGGGTTGTTGTAGGTGGCGGGGATGTCCGCGCCGGCCTGGATCTTGGCCTCGGTGACCGGGAAGGCCTTCAGGACGTTGCTGTAGACCAGGAAGCCGACCAGTGCGGCGAGGGCCGTCGAGCCGTCGGCCTTCTTGGCGAAGCCGATGGCGACGCCGATGCAGAACAGCAGCGGCAGGTTGTCGAACACGGCGCCGCCGGCGGTGGCGAACACCGAGGCGACCTTGTCCCAGCCGAGGCCGTCCGCGCCGAAGACGTCGGGCTGGCCGAGACGGAGCAGAATGCCCGCCGCCGGCAGGACGGCGATCGGCAGCTGCAGGCTGCGGCCGACCTTCTGCAGGCCTTGGAAAAGGCCGGAGCCCCGCTTCTTCGCTGCGGGGGCCGCCGATGCGGTGGCGGTTGTCATGGGGGGTCCTCCTGGTCTAAACCACCGAGTGGTGTAGACCAGTATTAAATGTAAGCGACGCGTCAAGGAAAGGCTCCTCCGGTGTGGTCTAGACCACACTCCTGAGCGTGGCGCCCCCGCTACGCCTTGACGTTGCCCCGCTCCATCTCCTCCGCGACCTCCTCAGGCTCACGCCCCGGCGTCGCCAGGTCGAACCTGGTGATCACGAAGCGGAAGAGCACGTAGTACACCGCCGCGAAGACCAGCCCGATCGGGACGATCCACCAGGGCTTCGTCGCCAGGTGCCAGTTGATGACGTAGTCGATCAGCCCCGCCGAGAAGCTGAAGCCGTCGTGCACGCCCAGCGCCCACGTCACCGCCATCGACACCCCCGTCAGCACCGCGTGGACCGCGTACAGCGCCGGCGCGATGAAGAGGAACGAGTACTCGATCGGCTCGGTGATGCCCGTCACGAACGAGGTCAGCGCCACCGACAGCATCAGGCCCCCGACCTCCTTGCGGCGGCCCGGGCGGGCGCAGTGCGTGATCGCCAGCGCGGCGGCCGGCAGGGCGAACATCATGATCGGGAAGAAGCCCGAGGTGAACTGCCCGGCCGTCGGGTCACCCGCCAGGAAACGCGTGATGTCCCCGTGCACCACCGTCCCGTCCGGCTTGGTGAAACTGCCGAACTGGAACCACACGAAGACGTTGAGGAACTGGTGCAGCCCCACCGTCAGCAGCGCCCGGTTCGCCACGCCGAAGATCCCCGCCCCGTACGAGCCCAGGTCCGTGAGCCACTGGCTGAAGGCGGTGAGCCCGGCACCGACCGGCGGCCAGACGAACACGCACAGCACCGCGAAGACGATCGCGACGAACGCCATGACGATCGGCACCAGCCGGCGCCCGTTGAAGAAGCCCAGCCAGTCCACCAGCCTCGTGCGGTGGTAGCGCTGCCAGAAGAACGCCGTCAGCAGCCCGATCACGATCCCGCCGAACACCCCCGGGTTCTGGTACGCCGCCGGAGCCGCCGCCGACGGCGTCCCCGGGGGGATGCACGCCCCGCTGATGGTGCTCGTCGCCAGGAACTCCGTCCCCGGCGGGCAGTCCTGCGGGAACTGGTGCAGCACCCCGTAGTAGACGAGGAAACCCGCGACCGCCGCCAGCGCCGTCGAACCGTCCGACTTCTTCGCCATCCCGATCGCGACACCCACCGCGAACAGCAGCGGCAGCCCCAGCGAACCGTCCAGCAGCGCCCCGCCCGCGCCGTCGAAGACCCTCGCCACGTTGTCCCAGCCCAGGCCCTTCGGGCCGAAGACGTCGTCCTGGCCCAGCCGGTTCAGGATGCCCGCCGCCGGCAGCACCGCGATCGGCAGCTGCAGACTCCGTCCCATCTTCTGCAGGCCCTGGAACAGGACACCGCTCCACTTCCGGCTCGGACGCGGGGCGGCTGCGGCGGCGGCGTCCGGACCCATGGGACTACCTCCCGGCAGGTAATGTGGTGTAGACCAGTTGCGGCACGGCTGCGTCACCCATGCATCCCCGCAAAAGCGGTCCGCCACTGCATTACGGTGTGAAATCGGACCGAACGGCCGAGACCAACCAGGAGTACAGATGGCCAGCAAGGCAGAGAAGATCGTCGCCGGGCTCGGCGGACTCGACAACATCGAAGAAGTCGAGGGCTGCATCACCCGTCTCCGCACCGAGGTCAAGGACGCCTCGCTCGTCGACGACGCCGCGCTCAAGGCCGCCGGAGCGCACGGCGTCGTCAAGATGGGCAACGCGATCCAGGTCGTCATCGGCACCGACGCCGACCCCATCGCCGCCGACATCGAGGACATGATGTGACCCCGCGCTGACCGCCGGGGCCACCCCCACCTCACCCGCAAGGGGCCCGTTCCCGGACCGGCACGGGCCCCGGGACGCGCTACGACTAGGCTCGACGCCATGTCTCGTATCGACGGCCGCACCCCCGAAGAGCTCCGCCCCGTCACCATCCAGCGCGGCTGGAGCAAGCACGCCGAAGGATCCGTCCTCGTCTCCTTCGGCGACACCAAGGTCCTCTGCACCGCATCCGTCACCGAGGGCGTCCCCCGCTGGCGCAAGGGCAGCGGCGAAGGCTGGGTCACCGCCGAGTACGCCATGCTGCCCCGCGCCACCAACACCCGAGGCGACCGCGAGTCCGTCCGCGGCAAGATCGGCGGCCGCACCCACGAGATCTCCCGCCTCATCGGCCGCTCCCTGCGCGCCGTCATCGACTACAAGGCGCTCGGGGAGAACACCGTCGTCCTCGACTGCGACGTCCTCCAGGCCGACGGCGGCACCCGCACCGCCGCCATCACCGGCGCCTACGTCGCCCTCGCCGACGCCGTCACCTGGATGCACGGCCGCAAGCTCGTCCGCGCCAAGGCCCAGCCCCTCAGCGGCACCGTCAGCGCCGTCAGCGTCGGCATCATCGACGGCGTCCCCATGCTCGACCTCTGCTACGAGGAGGACGTCCGCGCGGAGACCGACATGAACGTCGTCTGCACCGGCGACGGCCGCTTCGTCGAGGTCCAGGGCACCGCCGAGGGCCAGCCCTTCGACCGCAAGGAACTCAACAGCCTCCTCGACCTCGCCGTCGCCGGCTGCGCCGAACTCGACGCGCTCCAGCGCGCCGCCCTCACCGACCTCGAACAGATCACCAAGAACTGACAAAGAGCACGTCTGCAAAACGCAACCCGAGGACGGCGCGGTGCGTATGTAAAGGTATGCACCCACGCACCCGCCGCCTCGCGGCGCTCGCCACCGCGGCCGCCCTCGGCACCACCGTCCTCATCGGCTGCAGCGCCGTCGACGCCGTCGACAAGGCCCTCGACTGCGCCAACGTCGCAGCCCAGGTGGCCACCGACGTCCAGAACCTGCAGAACGCCGTCAGCAACGCCGGCAACAGCCCGCAGGACGCCGCCAACGCCCTCGACCAGATCGCCGCCGACCTCGCCGACCTCGGCGACAAGACCGGCAACGCCGACGTCAACACCGCCGTCGACGACCTCCAGCAGGCCGTCGAGAATGCACAGAAGGCCGCCGAGAACGGAGACGTCCCCGACATCACCCCCGTCGCCGACGCCGCATCCGAACTCTCCAAGGTCTGCACCCCCGGCTGACGGGATAATCGGACCATGCCGCACACCCGCCTGGTCCTCGCCACCCGCAACGCCCACAAGGTCGCCGAACTCCACGCCATCCTGGCCGACGCCGGACTCGGCGTGGAGCTCGTCGGCGCCGACGCCTACCCCGCGATCCCCGACGTCCGCGAAACCGGCGTCACCTTCGCCGAGAACGCCCTCCTCAAGGCCCACGCCCTCGCCCAGGCCACCGGCCTCCCCGCCGTCGCCGACGACTCCGGCCTCTGCGTCGACGTCCTCGGCGGCGCCCCCGGCATCTTCTCCGCCCGCTGGGCCGGCAAGCACGGCGACGACCGCGCCAACCTCGAACTCCTCCTCGCCCAGCTCTCCGACATCGACACCCCCCACCGCGCCGCCCACTTCATGTGCGCCGCCGCCCTCGCCCTCCCCGACGGCACCGAACGCGTCGTCGAGGGCCGCCTCCTCGGCACGCTGCGCTTCGAGCCCCACGGCGCGAACGGCTTCGGCTACGACCCGATCCTCCAGCCGCTCGGCGAGTCCCGGACCTGCGCCGAACTCACCGCGGAGGAGAAGAACGCCATCAGCCACCGCGGCCTGGCCTTCCGGGGCCTGGTGCCGGTGGTGCGGGAACTGGTGGGGTGACATGACGAGGGGCGCGACATCTTGGAGATGTCGCGCCCCCGGCGGTGGGCCCGGTGGGACTCGAACCCACGACACACCGGATCTAAACCGGCGTCCTCTTGGCCAGCTGGGATACGGGCCCGCGGCGCCACTCTACTTGGTGGGGGAGCCCACCTGCGCGGGTACGGTGCCGGAGACTGCGCGGCCCGCGAAGCCGGCGGTCTGGCTGTGGCACGAGGGGCACAGATATCGGAGGTTGCCGATCCGGTTGTCCAGTCGGTCGCCGTTGACGTGATCGATCTCGAGCGTGATCGTCAGCCCCTGCCATGCCGGGCCCGTGCCGCAGGCACCGCATTCATAGGGCACGCCCTTCTCCTGGAGCGCGCGGTGCAGCATGCGCCGACCGGTACGCGGGCTGCCGGGGGCGAGCAGCCGCAGGATCTGCTTTGCCGATTTGCGGCGCGTGGAGGGGACGCCGCGAGCGTGCGCCTGACCCGTGAAGTGCGCCGTCGACAGCCCCCGCTCCGAGATGAGGCTCTTGAGCCGCCTCCTGGTCGTCCCGTTGTCCGGCAGGTCCAGGAGGCGAACGACGCCCGCGAGGCTCGTCGACCCGGCGACGGCCGCACACAGCCGGTGCACGTCGATGGGCCGTTGTTCCTTGGCGACCGGTCGCGCGAAATGGGAGGTGTCGATCCCGAAGTGGGCGAGTCGGCGCTCGATGTGCCGGTAGGCACTGTCGTACGGAGGCACGTCAAGGTGTTCCAGGATTTCGCGGATGGACCGGCAGCGGGCCGCGGCATCCTCCAGGACCGACCTCGTGTACCTGCGGGCTGGTCTGCTGGGCAGCGCTTCGTCGACGAAGTGTTCCGTGTCGATGCCGTAGTGCCGGAGTCGCTCCTTCAGGTAACCCAGCGGGCCGCTGCCGAGGGGTTGGCCGAGGCGCGTGAGCATGTCCACGAGACTGCGGGACCGGGCAGCGCAGGCCGTGAGCGAGGTGCGGGTGTAGCCCGGACTGTCGTAGAGACGGGACATCTAGCGCACCGCCCCACGGCGCTTGCGGCCCCGGTAAGTGTCGGTGGCCGCGTGGCAGTTCGGGCAGAGCAACCGCAGGTTCTCAGGCCGGTTGTCCCACCAGTCCCCGTTGATGTGGTCGACCTCCAGGCGCAGTGGCGCACCGTTCCACACCGGTCCGGTGCCGCACATCGCGCACAGGTCCTTGAGCCCTTGGCGGAGCAGGTGTCTGCGCAGACGGTCGCTCTGGATCCGCCCGTCGTTCGGTGTGCCGAGTACCAGTCGGTCGCTCAGTGACCGCCTCGGGCGGCGGGCACCGCTGTTCGGCGTGAAATGTGAGGTGTCGATTCCCAACCGCGCGATGCGGCGCCCGATGTGCGCCTGATTGCCGCCGACCGGACTGACGCCCAGGCGTCTCACGACCTCGGCGATGCTGGTCGACTCGCCAACGACGGCGCGCAACCGGCGTTCGGTGTGGCGGATTCCCTCGGGCTCGAAGTGCGAGCAGTCGACGTCCCAGGCGCTGATGAGCTTGCGCAGGTAGGCGCGGCTGCCGTTGGTGGGCGTTCCCCCGAGCCTGGTGATCACGTCGGAGAGCGACCTGCATTGGGCGGCGGCCTCTTCGAGGAGTTCGCGTGTGTATCTCGCAGTCACATATCCCCTATGCGATCGTGTGTTGCACTTTCGCACGTTTTAACGACCCGTTCGTACGACGGTTACGCCGACCGGGATACGCCGAAGGGCGCCCGGAACGACACACCGGGCGCCCTTCGGCGGGGGAGGTTGGGCTACGCGTCCTTGAGGACCTGGCGCTGGTGGCCGAGGCCGTCGATCTCGAGCTCGACGACGTCGCCGGCCCGGAGGTAGGGCTTGGGCTCGGGGCGGCCGAGGGCGACGCCGGCAGGGGTGCCGGTGTTGATGACGTCGCCGGGGTAGAGGGTCATGAACTGGCTGACGTAGCGGACGACTTCGGCGACCGGGAAGATCTGGTCGGCGGTGCTGCCGTCCTGCTTGAGGTCGCCGTTGACCCACAGCCGCAGGCCCAGGGCCTGGGGGTCGGGGATCTCGTCGGCGGTGACGAGCCAGGGGCCGAGGGGGTTGAAGGTCTCGCAGTTCTTGCCCTTGTCCCACTGGCCGCCGCGTTCGATCTGGAAGGCGCGTTCGGAGACGTCGTGGGCGACGGCGTAGCCCGCGACGGCGGCGAGGGCCTCGGTCCCGTCGGCCGCGTAGCGCAGTTCGCGGCCGATGACGACGGCGAGTTCGACCTCCCAGTCGGTCTTGAGGCTGCCGCGGGGGACGAGGACGGTGTCGTCGGGGCCGACGACGGTGTCGGGGGCCTTCATGAACAGGATGGGCTCGTCGGGGACGGCGGCGCCGGTCTCGCGGGCGTGGTCGTGGTAGTTGAGGCCGATGCAGACGATCTTGCCGATGCGGCTGAGCGGGGGGCCGACGCGCAGGTCCTCGGGGTCGAGGGCGGGGAGGGTGCCGTCGGCGGCCGCGGTGCGGATGCGGGCGAGGGCGTCCGCGTCGGCGAGCAGGGGGCCGTCGATGTCGGGGGTGAGGGAGGACAGGTCGCGCAGGGTGCCGTCCTGGTCGAGCAGGGCCGGGCGTTCGGCTCCGGCGGGGCCGACTCGCAGCAGCTTCACAAGACTCTCCGGGTGTGGTCGGGGGTGGTGGTCGTGGCCGAGGTCATGTCCGGGGTCATGTCCGATGGGGGCGGTCATCGGAGGTCTTGGTTGATCCTCCAGCGGCGGGGGTGGCGTCCGCAACCCCTTGACCATGGTGTGGACGGTGCAGCCAGGCGCGTTCGGCGGCGGTCCAGGCGGTCGAGGTGGCGATGTAGAGCCCGGCGGCCGGGGGGACGATCGCGGCGGTGACGAGGGTGCCGAAGGAGAGCAGCGGCAGGTGCTTGGCGAGGCCCTGGGCGTCGGGGGCGGCCTTGCGGGCGCGGCGGTAGGACCAGAAGGCGACGGCGGCGACCACGACGAGGATCGCGACGTGGAGGGCTCCGGCGCGCTCGTCGCCGATCCGGGCGGCGGAGGAGGCCTGGTAGAGCACGAAGAAGGCGGGGAGTTGGAGGAGCGTGGGGAGCATGCCGGCGAAGGGGGAGGAGCCCTCGTCCGCGTAGAGGTCGGTCAGTGCGCGCTGGAGTTTCTGCGGGTCGCGCCCGTGCTTGCGGCGCAGTTCGGCGACGCGCGGGGCGAGGGCGGCGCGGGTCTTCTCGCCGCGGGCGGCGGCGCGGGCGAGCGGGTGGAGGGCGAGCCTGACGAGGACGGTGAACAGGACGATCGCGGCGGCTGGCGCGGCGGCGGGTCCGGTGAGGGGGGTGAGGGCGTGGGTGAGGGTGAGCAGGAGGTGCGTGAACACGGACATGGGGGTGGGACCCTCCGCGGGTGTCGTCGTGCCGGTGGGGGTGGGCGCGGCGTGACGGGGCGCGGTGGGGCAGCGGGTGCCGGGGTGCGGTGGCGTTGCCCCTAGGCGGCCGTCGGGAGGGGGCGGCCGGGGGCCCTGGGGCGTGGGCGGCCGGAGGCGTCGGGGTCGCGCTGGGGGAGGAAGGCGGTGCGGCGTTGCCGGTCGCGCAGCGCGGTGCGGACGCGTCCGCGGGGTACGGGTGGTGCCGTGGCCGTGAGGCGGAGGGCGCTGCCGAGCAGGAGGGCGACGGCGGCGGTGGTCGCGGCGGCGGCGACGGCGGTGGTGAGGCCGGTGTGGGTGAGCAGCAGTGCGGTGAGGAGGAGCAGGAGTGCGGCGCCGTGCAGGCGTGCGGCCGCGGCGGTCCTGCGGATCACGTGGGCTGCTCCTTCCGTTCGTTTCGCAGGGGATGACGAACGGGGGGTCAGCGTGGTTCCGCGGCGGCGAGTCCGCCCCAGACGACGAGGCGGTGGGTGGAGGTGAACTCGGGGGTGCAGGTGGTGAGGGTGATGTAGCGGCCGGGTCCGGTCATGTGCCGGCGGGGGTGGACGGTGCTGTGGGGGACGGGGGCGATGACGGTGCCGTCGGAGGGGGTGGTGCGGGGGACGGTCTGCTGGACGACGTAGGTGTAGCGGGTGGTGGCGGTCTCGACGAGGAGGGTGTCGCCGGGGCGGAGCCGGTCGATGCGGCGGAAGGGTTCGCCGTGGGTGTTGCGGTGGCCGGCGAGGGCGAAGTTGCCGGGCTGTCCGGGGCCGGCGGTGTGCGGGTAGTGGCCGGCGTATCCGTGGTTGAGGACCTTGGCGCGGCTGATGCCTTCGGCGATGGGGGCGGTGACGCCGATGCGGGGGATGCGGAGCACGGCGTAGGCCTGGGAGGGGCGTGGGCCGGCGGTGGCGTTCCCGGTGCGGGTGGTGGTGCCGTTGGCCTGGGAGCGGTTTGTGGGTGCGGTACCGGCGGCGACGGCGGCCGTGGATTCCTCCGATGTATCGGAGGTGTCGGCGTCGTCCCACTGTCGTTCCAGGGCGGTCACCCGGTGTGCGGCGGCGGATTGCGCCCGCAGGTTGGTCCACCACAGTTGATGGGCGACGAGCAGCAGGAGGACGGCGCCGAGGGTGAGGGCGGCTTCGCCGGCGCCCCACAGCGCGCGTCCCTGCCAGCGCAGCGGGGCGTGGGCGTGGGCGTGGGTGGGCATGCGGGCACGGTAGATGACGCAGCGTCAGATTCCCAGGGTCGCGGCTGGGCCCGCTGCCCCGCCCGCGGGCTCCCTCACCCGGCCAGGAGCCGGGACACGCTGTAGATGGCCAGGCCCGCCAGGGCGCCCACGACGGTGCCGTTGATCCGGATGAACTGCAGGTCGCGCCCGACGTTGGCCTCGATCTTGCGGGTGGTCTGCTCGGGGTCCCAGCCGGCGATGGTGTCGGTGATCAGCGCGGTGATCTCGTCGCGGTAGGTGGTGACCACGTACGTGGCGGCGTCCTCCAGCCAGCCGTCGATCTTGGCGGTCAGCCGGGGGTCCTCGGTCATCCGCGCCCCCAGCGACAGCAGTGAGGCACGGGCCCGCAGCCGCAGCTCGCTGCGCTCGTCCTCGGCGGCGGCGACGATCATGCCGCGGACCGAGCCCCACGCGGACTCGATGAGTTCCTGGACCTCGTTGCGGGCGATCAGGTCCTTCTTGAGCCGTTCGACGCGGGCCCGGGTGTCCGGGTCGGACTGCAGCTCGAAGGCGAAGTCGGCCAGGAAGCGGTCGATGGCGCCGCGGGCGGGGTGCTCGGGCATGTCCCGCATCTCGGCGGTGAAGCGGACGAGTTCCTTGTAGACGCGTTCACCGACGCGGCGGTCCACGAAGCGCGGTGTCCAGCCGGGGGCGCCCTCCTGGACGGCGTGCATCACCGAGTCGGAGTGCTCGACCAGCCAGTCGTGCGCCCGGACGCAGACCAGGTCGACCACCCGCCGGTGCCCGCCGTCGGCGACGACGCGCTCCAGCATCTTCCCTATCCCCGGGGCGATCTCCTGGGCGTCCGCGCGCCGGGTGATGGCCTCGCCGACCACCGCCTGGACGTCGGAGTCGCGCAGCACGGTCAGGGCGCCGCGCAGCGCCGCGGCTCCCTGCTCGGTGACGCGGTCGGCGTGTTCGGGGTGTTCCAGCCAGGCGCCGAGCCGCCGGGCGATGCCGACCTTGCGCAGCCGGGTGCGGACGACCTGCGGGGACAGGAAGTTCTCGCCCACGAAGTCGCCGAGGGTGCGGCCGAGCGCGTCCTTCTTGGTGGGGATGATCGCGGTGTGCGGGATGGGCAGGCCGAGCGGCCTGCGGAAGAGCGCGGTCACCGCGAACCAGTCGGCGAGGGCACCGACCATGCCGGCCTCGGCGGCGGCCGCGACGTAGCCGGACCATCCGCCGGCTCCCGCCGACTCGGCCCACTTGGCCAGCACGTAGACCGCGGTGGCCACCAGCAGCAGGCCGGTGGCGATCACCTTCATGCGTCGTACGCCCCGCCGCCGGCCCTCGTCGGCGGGGCTGTATGAGAACGCCGGAGTCGGGTCTTGGTCCGATCCGGTCACCGGGGCCGTTTCCATCCGTCGTATCCACTCCTTCCGCGTATCGTCCACACCACACTCTTCGAGTGGAACGAACAACGAGTTCCCGGCGTCCGACAATGCAGACGGGCAGGCCCGACGTCTCCATGGGATCATGGCGGCAGCGGATCGCGCCGGTTTCCCGCCCTTTGATCCCAGGAGTGAAGCACCGCATGGCCAGATCGACGGGTTATGCACTGCTCGCCGGAATTGTCGCGCTGGTCGCGGTCATCTCCGCCGCGATCTTCGTCACCGTCAGCCGCGCCGACGGCTCCGGCCGCTCCGGGCAGGACACGGTGGGGGCCGGACTCCCGGGTGTCCCCAACCAGGCCGCGCCCGCGGCGTCGGGTGCGTGGGTGGGCACCTGGTCGACGTCTCCCGTCGGGGGCGAGCCGAACAGGCCGGACGGCTACGCCGGGTGGTCGATCCGCAACGTCGTGCACACCAGTGTCGGCGGCACCTCGGCGCGCGTCCACCTCTCCAACCTCTTCGGCCGGTCGTCCCTGCTGATCGGCCGGGCGACGGTCGCCGTCGCGGCGGACCCGGGGTCGCCGGCGGCGGCGGACGGCACGATGCGGTCGCTGACCTTCGGCGGGCGGACGTCGGTGCGGATCCCCGCGGGCGGCGAGGTCGTCAGCGATCCCGTCCAACTGGCCGTGCCGCACGCGACGGACCTGCTCGTCACGACGTACACGCCGAAGGCCTCGGGCCCGGTGACGTACCACCCGCGGGCGCAGCAGACCTCGTTCATGGCGGCCGGTGAGCGCACCGCGCGGACCGACGGTTCCGGGTACACCACCTTGACCCCCTACTGGCGCTACGTCACGGGGGTCGACGTCTTCACGCGGCAGGCGGCCGGGTCGGTGGTGCTGTTCGGCGACTCGATCACCGACGGCATCACCTCCACCTCCGGCGCGAACCACCGCTGGCCGGACCGCCTGGCGACGCGGCTGCGCGGCTCGGGGGACCGGGGGCTGCGGCTGGGCGTCCTCAACCAGGGGATCAGCGGCAACCGGGTGCTGCGCGACGGCGAGAACGGCGGCAATCCCAGCGGCCTGAGCCGCCTCGACCGTGACGCGCTCTCCCAGGCCGGCGTCCGCACGCTCGTCGTCGAGCTGGGCATCAACGACGTCATGCGACCGCCGCAGCGGACCGGCGCGCAGGAGATCCTCTCCGGGCTGCGGGAGATCGTGGCGCGCGGTCATGAGCGCGGGCTGCGGGTGCTGGGTGCCACGCTGACCCCGTGCGGCGGCCACCCCGGCTCCAACACGCACACCGAGGCGGTGCGGCAGCAGGTGAACGCCGCGATCCGGGCGGGCACGGTCTTCGACGAGGTGATCGACTTCGACCGGGCGCTGCGCGACCCCGGCCGCCCCTCCGCGCTGCTGCCCGCCTACGACTCCGGCGACCATCTGCACCCCAGTGACGCCGGCTACCTGCGCATGGCGGAAACTGTGGAGTTGTCGCTGCTCAAGGGCGGCGCGGCGGCCAAGGTGTGACGAGTACGGACGGACGGCGACACCCATGACGGAGCACACGGGCGGTCTGCCCGGTTACGCGGAGCACTTCAGCGAGCCCGAGGGCTACCTGGACTTCGCCCGCTACGGTCCGCCCTCGCGGGACGTCCTCGACGCCACGGCGGCCGCGCTGGCGGCCTCCGCTGAGGCCGACCACACCACCGTCAACGACCTGATGCGGGCCGAGCCGCGCGCCCGGGCCGCGGCGGCCCGTCTGGCGGGTACGGACACCGGGCACGTGGCGCTGCTGCCCAACGCCTCCACCGGGATCTTCCACGCCGCCTTCGGCGTGCCCGGCGGCACCGTCCTGGTGCCCTCGGCCGACTTCCCGGCCAACCACTACCCGTGGCGGCGCACGGCCGCCCTCGGCCGGGCGGTGCCGCGCTGGCTGGACGGCGCGCCGACCCCGGACGCGGTGCGCGAGGCGCTGACGGACGACGTGGTGGCGGTCTCGATCAGCGCCGTGGACTTCCGCACCGGCTACCGGGCCGACCTCGCGGCGCTGCGCGAGGTGATCGGCGACCGGCTGCTCGTGGTGGACGCGATGCAGGCGTTCGGCGTCGTCGAGCAGCCGTGGCAGGCGGCGGACGTGGTCGTGGCGGGCGGCCAGAAGTGGCTGCGGGCCAGCTGGGCGACCGGGTTCGCGGCGCTGTCGGACCGGGCCCTGGAGCGGCTTGAGCCCACGCTGACGGGATGGACCGGGGTCGAGGACGTCGCCGTCTTCGACGACACCGAGCACCCGGTCGCGCCGGACGCGCTGCGCTGGAGCATCACCAATCTGAGCCCGGTGACGGCCGCGGCCTTCGCGGCGGCGCTGGAGCTCGTCGAGGGTGTGGGGGTGGCCGCCGTCGAGGCGCACGTCGCGCGCCGGGTCGACGAGCTGATCGACGTGGTCCGCTCGGCCGGCGGGCAGGTGCTGTCCCCGGTGGCCCGCGCCGAGCGGGCGGGCATCGTGTCCTTCGCGCTGCCGGACGTGGACCCGGACCAGATCGCCAAGGCGCTGCACGCGCACGGGGTCACCCCTTCGGTGCGGGCGGACTCCGTCCGGCTGTCGGCCCACGCGTCGACCACGACGGGCGCCGTGGAGCGTGTACGCGCCGCACTGGCCTCGCTGCGCTGACCGGCCGCGCCTGGCCGGTGCGGACGTACGTCAACGTCATGGACGGGGCGTAGCCCCCCTCGTGGGGCGTTCGTGCCGGAGGGCGAGCTAGGTGTATGCGGTGATGGAGCCGAAGGCAGTGTCGGTGAGGACGCCGGCCGCGGGGGCCACGCGGTAGGTGGCGTGGCGCCGGAAGCCGTCCGCCGCCACGGTCGCGCACAGGAGCGTGGTCCCTCCTCCCGGTGCGGGGAACGGCTCCACCCGCTGGCGCGCAAGCGCCCGGTCTTACGCGCGGTGACCGCCGGGTGCCGCGGAGTTTTCACCCGCCGGGGTGGTGGGCGTCACGCTTTCGGCCTGTCACAGGCTTGTCACGGATGCGCCGCGATGACCCCATTTGTCCAGATGGTGGGAGAGTGTCCGGCGGGCCGTACGGCACGATTGACCCAAGATGTTCCGCCGGCGGCACAACCCTCGGCGGCCGCGGAGGAGTCAGTACAGACATGAGCAGCAGCAACGCTTCCCCCGGCGGCTGGGAGAACCGGCCTTCCGGCAAGAAGCCGAAGCGCACCGGTGCCCGCAGACTGATCCCGAGCTGGCGCGCGGTGCTCGGCGCGTTCCTGTTGGTCGTGCTGGCGTGCGCGGGGGCGTTCATCATTGGCTACCAGCTGGTCGACATCCCCAAGGCGAACGCGGGTGCGGTCGCGCAGAGCAACGTCTACCTGTACTCCGACGGCACCCAGCTCGCCCGGGACGGTGCGGTCAACCGCGAGAACGTGGGCCTGGACCAGGTGTCCGAGGTCGCCCAGCACGCCACGCTGGCCGCCGAGGACCGCAACTTCTACCACGAGTCCGCGATCAGTCCGAAGGCGATGCTGCGCGCGGCGTGGAACACCGTCACCGGCAAGGGCAAGCAGTCGGGTTCGACCATCACCCAGCAGTACGTCAAGAACTACTACCTCAACCAGGAGCAGACGGCGGTCCGCAAGGCCAAGGAGTTCTTCATCGCGATCAAGCTGGACCGCGAGAAGACCAAGGAGGAGATCCTCGAGGGCTACCTCAACACCAGCTACTACGGCCGCAACGCCTACGGCATCCAGGCCGCCGCCCAGGCCTACTTCGGCAAGGACGCGGACGAACTCGACGCCGCCGAGGGCGCGTACCTGGCGACCCTGCTCAACGCGCCCAGCGAGTACGACATCGTGGCCCACCCGGAGAACAAGGCCAAGGCTCAGGCGCGCTGGGACTACGTGCTGGACGGCATGGTCAAGGAGGGCTGGCTGAGCGAGGGCGAGCGCGCCGGGCTGAAGTTCCCGACGCCGCAGAAGGCCAAGGCCGCCACCGGGATGTCCGGCCAGCGCGGCTACCTGGTCGAGGCCGTCAAGGACTACCTGTACGGGGCCGGGATCCTGGACGAGGAGACCTTGCGCTCCGGCGGTTACCGGATCACCACCACCATCGACCGCAAGAAGGAGAAGGCCTTCGTCAAGGCGGCCGAGGAGCAACTCCTGGACAAGCTGGACCCGAAGAAGCACCCGGTGGACAAGTTCGTGCGGGTCGGCGGCGCGTCCATCGACCCGGCCACGGGCAAGGTCGTCGCGATGTACGGCGGCGTCGACTACACCAAGCAGTTCGTCAACAACGCGACCCGCACGGACTACCAGGTGGGCTCCACCTTCAAGCCGTTCATCTTCGCCTCCGCCGTCCAGAACGACTCCACCACCCAGAGCGGCCGGCGCATCACCCCCTACACCGTCTACGACGGCCGGAACAAGCGCGAGGTCATCGGTCCCGACGGCCCCACCGGTTACGCCCCGGGCAACGAGGACGGCGTCTCGTACGGGTCGATCACGGTCACCAACGCCATGGACAAGTCCGTGAACTCGGTCTACGCCCAGATGGCGCAGGACGTCGGCCCGGGCAAGGTCAACGACACGGTGCGGGCGCTGGGCATGCCGGAGAAGGTGAAGCTGGTGACCACCCCGGCGATGGCGCTCGGCACGATGACGGCGAGCCCGCTGGACATGGCGCAGACGTACGCGACGCTCGCCAACCACGGCCGCTACGTCCCGTACACCATGGTGGTGAAGATCACCAAGAACGGGCACGACGTGCAGCTGCCCACGCGCCGGCCCACCCAGGCCGTCCACCGCGAGGCCGCGGACACCACGACCTCCATCCTGCGTTCGGTGGTCCGGGGCGGCACCGCCACCGCGGCGCAGGCCGCGGGCCGGCCCGCCGCGGGCAAGACCGGCACGGCGGAGGAGGACAGGGCCGCCTGGTTCGCCGGCTACACCCCGGACCTGGCCACCGTCGTCGCCGTGATGGGCCAGGACTCCCAGACCGGCGCCCAGAAGAAGCTCTACAACGTCACGGGACTGCCCCGGGTCAACGGCGGCGGCTACCCCACGCAGATCTGGGCCCAGTACACGGCCGACGCGCTGGAGGGTAAGCCGGCGAAGAACTTCAAGCTGCGGCTGGAGCCCGGTGCCCAGGCCCCGCCGACCTCCGCCCCGCCGGCCACCTCCGCCCCGCCCACCACTTCGGCCCCGCCGACGACCTCGGCCCCGCCGGAGTCCTCCGAGCCGCCCGGCACGGAGGAACCGCCCACCAGCGAGGCGCCGACCGAGCCCAGCGGCCCGGCCAGCCCCGGCGAGGACGGCGGCACCGAGGGCGGCGGACTGCCCATCGGCGGCCTGGACGGCGACCCCGGCGGCGGGGACGACTTCCCGTAGACACGGGGCCGGGCGCCGCCGGGGTTCCCCCGGCGGCGCCCGGCGTGGCCCGGTGCGGCCTGGTCAGCGCAGGTCAGTGCCCCGAGGTCGCCTTCAGGCCGACCACGGACACCAGCAGCAGGCAGATGAAGAAGATCCGGGCGGCGGTCGCCGGCTCACCCAGCACGACGATGCCGAGCACCGCCGCGCCGGCTGCCCCGATCCCGACCCACACCCCGTAGGCGGTGCCGATCGGCAGCGTCCTCGCCGCGTACGACAGCAGCAGCATGCTCGCCACGATGCCGAGCCCCGTGCCGACGCTGGGCCACAGCCGGGTGAAGCCGTCGGTGTACTTCATGCCGATCGACCAGCCGACCTCGAGCAGGCCGGCGGCACACAACAGGACCCATGCCATGACGGGCACCTCCACGATCCTCAAGGGGTCAGAAGGCGTCGTCTTTGCATGGGCCCTGGTACGGCGCGTCTCGTCAGGGGACGAACACGACGATAACAAATCAGAGGTAGAGGCCGGTGGAGTCCTCCGAGCCCTGCAGCCGCTCCGCCGCCACCGCGTGCAGGTCCCGCTCACGCATCAGCACGTACGCCGTGCCGCGCACCTCGACCTCGGCCCGGTCCTCCGGGTCGAAGAGCACCCGGTCGCCGACCTCCACGGTCCGTACGTTCTGTCCCACCGCGACGACCTCGGCCCAGGCGAGCCGCTTGCCGACGGCCGCCGTGGCGGGGATCAGGATGCCGCCGCCGGAGCGCCGCTCACCCTCGGGGACGTCGGAGCGCACCAGCACGCGGTCGTGCAGCATGCGGATGGGCAGCTTGTCATGCGTATTCGAACTCACAGGTACGACGTTACCGGCGTCGCCGGCGCAGTGAGAGCCCGGCCACCACGGCGACCAGCGCCACCGCCGCCACCGCGACCGGCACGATGCGCTCCACGCGCGGCGCGCCGTCCTCCGCCACGAAGTGGCCCCGCAGCTCGGTCACACCCCGGTTGACCGCCACGTACGCACGGCCCGCGGTGCGGTCCACCGCGGAGGCGACCTTCGCCTTGGCGTCCGCCGCGATCGTGCTGGGGTGCACCCGCACCGCGATCTCGTCCAGCGTCGCGGCGAGCGCCTGCCGCTTGAGGGCGATGTCCGCCTCGATCTGAGCAGGACTCCTGCCATCCGACACTGCTCCGCCTCCATCGTCCTTGTCGACCGGTACCGTGCAGACAGTCTGTCAGCCCGTCCGTGCCGATGCCCGTCGGCACCCCGAATCGGAGAACTGCACCATGAGCGAGCGCCTCCAGCCCGGCGACACCGCCCCCGCCTTCACCCTTCCCGACGCCGACGGCAACGAGGTCTCCCTCGCCGGCCACGCGGGTCGCAAGGTCGTCGTGTACTTCTACCCGGCCGCCCTCACGCCCGGTTGCACCAAGCAGGCCTGCGACTTCACCGACAACCTCGACCTGCTCGCGGGCGCCGGCTACGACGTCATCGGGATCTCGCCCGACAAGCTGGAGAAGCTGGCCAAGTTCCGCGAGAAGGAGTCCCTGAAGGTCACCCTGCTCGCCGACCCCGACAAGTCGGTGCTGGAGGCGTACGGCGCCTTCGGCGAGAAGAAGCTGTACGGCAAGGTGGTGACCGGGGTGATCCGCTCCACCGTCGTCGTCGACGAGCAGGGCAAGGTCGAGCACGCCTGGTACAACGTCAAGGCCACCGGCCACGTCGCCAAGCTCATCCGCGATCTGGGCATCTGACGCCCCGTCGGGCCGGGGCCGGTCACGCCCGGGTGTGCGAGCCGGTCAGCGCCGCGTACACCACGACGTTCGCCGAGTAGGACTGGGTGGCGTGGTCGAAGGTGCCGCCGCAGGTGATCAGCCGCAGCTCGGGGCGGACTCCCGAGCCGTACACCCGGTCCGGGCGGAAGCCCGTCTTGTCGACGATCTCCACGCCCTCGACGGCGAACTCGGCGACCGAGCCGTCCGAGCGGGTGACCTCCACCAGGTCGCCCTGGGTGACGGTGCTCAGGGCGTAGAAGACCGCCGCCTTGGTGCGGGTGTCGACGTGCCCGACGATCAGCGCCGCCCCCGCGTCCCCGGGGGCGGGACCGCGCCCGTACCAGCCGGCCACGTTCGGCGTGGTGAACGGCGGCGGGTCCACCGCGCCGTCGGCGGTGAGCCCCCGTTCCACCAGCTTGGCGTGGATGCCGGCCGAGGGGATGTCGATCCGCAGGGGGCGCGCCGGGGACAGCGGCGTGTGCGCCGCGTAGACCTGGGCGGGCCGCCCCGCGGCTGCGGCGTCCGCGGTCGCGGCGGTCGCGGGGGCGCCCGACCCGGAGCCCGGTGGGCCCGGGTGGACGTATCCCCTCAGCCACGCCGCGCCGAGCACCACGATGGTCGCGAGGGTCGCGACAGTACGTCCCTGCACCGGGTCAGTCCCGGGTGCGGCGACGGTGCACGACCAGTCCCGCGGCCCCTGCCACGGCCAGGACCCCGGCCGCCACGATGCCGGGCACGCCCGCCGGCTGCTGCTCCTCCGCCGCGGCCGGGTGCGCCGCCATGGCGCCGCCGCCCGCGGGGACAGGAGCGGACGGGAAGCCGGAGGCGGCCTCGGTGACCTCCAGCGTGCCCTCGTGGGACTTGCCGTCGCAGGTGATGGAGACCCGGTAGGAGCCCGGGGTCAGCCCGGATCGGACCACGGCGGAGGCGTACATCCCGCCGTCGCTGGCCGGGGCGAGTGTGACCGGGGTGACGAACGCGGAGGAGCTGACGGTGCCGGTCTTGGCGCGGTCGCACTGGTCGGTGCGGACGTCGACGTCGCCGCCGGGACCGGCCGTGCCGGGGGTGATCTTCACCGGGCCGCTGCCGACGCCCCCGACACCGCCGACGCCTCCGACACCGCCGACGCCTCCGACACCGCCGACGCCTCCGACGCCGCCGACGCCTCCGACGCCTCCGACGCCTCCGACGCCGCCGATGCCCCCGGTGCCGCCGGTGCCTCCGGTGCCGCCGGTGCCTCCGGTGCCGCCGTCGTTGTCGGGGCCGTTGTCCGAGCCGTTGTCCCCGCGGTCGTCGTCGTCCCGACCGGAGTCGTCGCGTCCGGAGTCGTCACGGCCGCCGTTGTCGCGGCCTGAGTCCTCGTGGTCGTTGTCGCTGTTGTTGTCGCCGTTGCCGCGCCCGCTGTCGTCGTCATCGTCATCGTCGTTGTTGTTGTTCTGCCGGCCGTTGTCCTGGCCGTCGTCGTCGCCCTTGTTGCCGAACTGCAGGAGGGGGTTGTTGCTGCCGCCGTCCTGGTCCCCGTCACCCCCGCCTCCGCCACCTCCGCCGCCTCCGCCGAACTGGAACGAGGTCCCGCTGGAGTCGTCCGGTCCGTCGTCGGCCACGGCGGCGGGACCGCACAGCGCGATCAGCGTCGCCGCCGCGGCGGCGCACAAGGGAACGCGGGCGGCTCCCATGACAGAGCCCATGATCACAACCTCCACTCAACCGGGCTCACGTCGTCGGATTGGTCGGCCCCGGTGTTTCGAAGGTCCCTTCCCGCGCGGGCCCTCGCATGCGGTGGTGGTCCGGACGGGTCGGGGGGTCGCCCGGACCGGGGACAAGGGCGGACGCCGCGCGCATGTGCACAGGTCACCCGGCCGGACTAGAGTCCGCAGCCATGACAGCGCGCAAGCCCATCGAATCCTGGCTCACCGACATGGACGGCGTCCTGATGCACGAGGGCATCCCGGTGCCCGGCGCGGACGCCTTTATCAAGCGGCTGCGGGACTCGGGCCGCCCGTTCCTCGTCCTGACGAACAACTCGATCTACACACCCCGCGACCTGGCGGCGCGGCTCAGCCGCATCGGCCTGGACGTGCCGGCCGAGAACATCTGGACCTCGGCGCTGGCCACGGCCCGCTTCCTGGACGACCAGCACCCCGGCGGGACGGCGTACGTGATCGGGGAGGCCGGCCTCACCACGGCCCTGCACGACGCGGGCTACGTGCTGACCGACCACGAGCCCGACTTCGTGATCCTGGGCGAGACGCGGACCTACTCCTTCGAGGCCCTCACCAAGGCCATCCGCCTGATCAACGCGGGGTCCCGGTTCATCGCCACCAACCCGGACAACACCGGGCCCTCGCCCGAGGGGGCGCTGCCCGCCACCGGCTCGGTCGCCGCCCTGATCACCAAGGCGACGGGGAAGGACCCGTACTTCGTCGGCAAGCCGAACCCGCTGATGATGCGCACCGGCCTCAACACCATCGGCGCGCACTCGGAGACCTCCGCCATGATCGGCGACCGCATGGACACCGACGTGCTGGCGGGCCTGGAGGCCGGGATGCAGACCTTCCTGGTGCTGACCGGCCTGACCAAGGCGGGCGACATCGACCGCTTCCCCTACCGGCCGACCACCGTCGTGGACTCCATCGCGGACCTCGTCGACCTCGTCTGACGACGGTGCGCCCCCGGCCGCGACCGGCCGGGGGCGGTGGCACCCTCCACGATCCGGTGCGGCCGCACGGTGACGCCGCGCCGCGGGACGTTCACCGGATGATCATCCGCCGGGCGGCGGGAGTTGGGGGCGGCGGAGCAGGCTCTCCCCCGCATTTCCTCAGCGATCTTGGAAGGGCGTCCACCGATGCTGTCCCGCACCCGCACGGCCACCCTCGTCCCCGGCGCGGTCGCCACCGTGCTCGCCGCCACGATGGTGCCGCTCCTCGGCACCCCGGCGGGCGCCGCCTCGTACGGCACCCCGACGATCTCCCTGTCCGCCTCCTACCTCTCCGGCGCGGTCGGTGCCACCGCCGACCCCACCGTCACGGTCGCCGTCGCGCAGAGCGGCGCGGACGCCTCGGCGCTCACCGTCGCCGCCTCCGCCAGCACCAGGACCTCGGTCGCCGGCACCGGCGACGTGACCGTCACGGGTACGGGCGGCAGCCGCACCCTGGCGGTCGCCCCCCGCGCCCGCGGCTACGCCGACCTGACGGTCAAGGTGACCGGCCTCGGCGGCAAGACCGCCACCAAGACGCTGCACTTCGCCGCCTCCGCCGCCGTCACCCACGCCGCCGACACGCGGTACACCACCGGCTCCAGCGACGCCTCCGCCGCCGTGGACGTCGGCGGCGGCTACATGGTCGTCGCCGACGACGAGAGCAACGTGCTGCGGCTGTACCGGCGCGACGGCTCCGGCGCCCCCGTGCGCACCTGGGACATCGGCTCCAAGGCCGGCGCCTCCTCCGAGATCGACATCGAGGCCGGCACCCGGGCGGGGGACACCATCTACTGGACCGGCTCCATGGGCAACAACAAGGACGGCGAGGTGAAGGCCGACCGCTCCACGCTCTTCGCCACCACCGTCACCGGCAGCGGCGCCGACACCCAGCTGACCGTCTCCGGCTACTACGAGGGCCTGCGCGCCGACCTGATTGCCTGGGACAAGGCCGGCGGCAACCGCTACGGCTTCGCCGCGGGCGCCGCCTCCGGTGAGATACCCAAGGCCATCGACGGCTTCAACGCCGAGGGCATGGAGTTCGCCCCCGGCTCGACCAGCACCGCCTACATCGGCTTCCGCGCGCCGCTGGTGCCCCCGGCCTCCGGCGGGAAGGCGCTGCTGGTGCCGGTCACCAACCTCGACAAGCTGGTCGGCGGCAGGCCCAACACCTCCGTCCACGCCACCTTCGGCACCCCGGTCACCCTCGACCTCGGCGGCCTCAGCGTCCGTGACATCCGCCGCAACGCCGCCGGGCAGTACCTGATCCTGGCCGGTTCCTGGGCCGCCGACGACAACAGCGACCCGTACGCCCTCTACTCCTGGGACGGCAACGCCGGCAGCACGCCCGTCAAGCTGCTCGACCTGCCCACCTCCGACCCGGGTGCCTGGGAGGCCATCGTGGACGTCCCGGACCTGACCGCGGCCGGTGCCCGGGCGCAGCTGATGACCGACAACGGCGCCGCCGACCTCTACGGGGACGGCAAGGAGGCCAAGGACCTCAGCCACCCCGAGTGGCAGAAGTCCCGCAGCACCTGGTTCACCCTCGGCGGCTGAACCGCAGGGCCGCACCGCCCATGACCAGCAGCACCCCGGCGCCCGTGAGCATCAGCGCGGGCGCCCGGTGCTGTTCGCCCGTGGCGGCCAGACGCGGTGGGGTGCCCGGTGCGCTGCCCGGGGCGGTCTCGTCGCCCTTGCCGGGTACGGGTGCCGGCCCGGATCCCGTACCGGGACCCGTACCCGGTCCGGTGCCCGGACCGGCGCCCGGCCCGGCGCCCACGGAGGGATCCGGTGCCGGGGACCCGCCCGGGCGCGTGCCCGGCCCGTCACCCGGTCCGGTGCCTTCCCCGCCGTCCCCGCCGTCCCCGCCTTCGCCGCCGTCCGGCTGCCCTTCGTCTTCCGGCCGGCCGGGGCGCGGGGACTGCGGCCCGGCCGTGGCGTCCCGGTGGGGGACGACGTCGAAGTCGTAGCCGGCGGACTCCCCGACCCAGTCGCCGTCCGTGCCGCGACGCTCCATGATCGTGGCCGAGGCCGTGACACGCCCGGCGGGCGTGGGCGCGGTGAAGCGCAGCCGCAGGGCGATCGCCACCTTGCGGCGCGACGGCAGTGTGGTGCCCGGCCCGTCCTTGCCGCCCACCACGGCGATGTTCTCGTCGTTGTCCGTGCGCTCGACGGCCACCGGCCGCCACGAGCGGTCCCGTGCGCTCCGCGATCCCGCGACGGGGGCCGGCACCCGGTACTCCAGGCGGATCTGATCGGGCGCCAGCTTCCGTCCGCGGTCGACGAAGACGAGGACCGGGTGCACGTCGCGCAGCGGCCCGCTCGACGTGTTCTCCAGTTCCACCCGGAACTCCTCGGGCCCGGCCCCCGCCGTGTAGGTGTGGGGGCCGCCCAGCAGCCGGGCGGTGACCGGGAAGGGCTCCGCGGCCGACTGGGGGGCCGCCGCCACGACCGCTGCCGCCGCGACGGCCAGAGCGCTGCACCACCTCATGGGCAGCGAAGCTCTCACGGTCATCCGCTGATATCACCGCGCGACGCGGCGACGGCCCGCCCCCGCACCCGTACGGGCGGCTAGCCGACCGCCGTCTGGCCGAAGAGCGGCGCCAGCGCCAGCAGCGCGGCCCCCTCGGCGACCACGCGCCGCCCGGCCGCGGCGACGGTGACGGGCACCGTGCGGCCGGCCGCGCGCAGGGTGCGCGGGTCCATGGCGGCGGCCACCTCGCGCGCGAAGAGCGCGGGGTCCGCCAGCACGGTGCGGCCGCCGAGCACGACCCGGTCGATGTCCAGCAGGGAGACCAGGTTGGCGGCGCCGACGCCGAGCAGCCGCGCGGCCTGCGCCGTGTCGCCGCGGCCGACGGCGGCCAGGCACAGCGCCTCCAGGCAGCCCCGGTTGCCGCAGGCGCACACCGGGCCGTCCAGGGCGACCGCCTGGTGGCCGAACTCGCCCGCGCCGGTGCGGGCGCCGCGGTGCAGGGTGCCGTCGAGCACGAGGCCCGCGCCGAGGCCGGTCCCCAGGTGCAGGTAGCCGAACGAGTCCCCGGCACCCCGGCCCGCCCCCGCGCCGTGTGCACCGTCCGCGCCGTCCCGGTCCCCGTCCACGTCCACGTCCCCGCCGGGCGGTAGCACGGCGAGGGCCGCCGCGTTGGTGTCCTTGTCCAGCACGACGGGCAGCCCGAGGCGTTCGGCCAGCGCGTCGCGCAGCGGGTAGCCGTCCCATCCCGGCAGGCCCGTGACGCGGTGCAGCACCCCCGCGGTGTGGTCGAGCGGGCCCGGGCAGGCCAGCCCGGCGCCGAGCACCGCCCCGTCCGCGCCGGGCGTGGCGCCGACGGTCTCCCGGACCAGTCCCGCCACCGCCTCCAGCACCTCCCCGGCCGGGCGCCGCAGGTCCAGGGGGACGGTCCCGGCGTCCACCACGCCGCCCGCCAGGTCGGCGAGCACCACCGTCAACTCGTCGCGGTCCAGGTGCACCCCCACGGCGTACCGGGCGCGGCGCGCCAGCCGCAGCAGGGTGCGCGGCTTGCCGCCGGTCGGGGCGCCGCGCCCCGCCTCGTCGACCAGGCCGTCCGCCCGCAGCCGTGCGGTGATCTTGCTGACGGCCTGGGGGGTGAGCCCGGTGCGCTCGGCCAGTTCCAGGCGGCTGATGCCGGCGCCCCCGCCCACGGTCGCCGTCCGCAGCAGGCCCAGGACGAGAGCGGCGTTGTGGCTGCGCAGCGCGGGCAGGTTGGCCCCGGAGAATCCCCTGTTCACATCTCCCATTGTCAGCTTCGCTTGCGCTTTGGCAACAGCGTTGCTTAAGTGGTGCCATGGCTCCCGCACCTCTTCGCGTCGGGCTGGTCGGCTACGGTCTGGCCGGCTCGGTCTTCCACGCCCCGCTGATCTCCACCACCGACGGCCTCGTCCTGGACACCGTCGTCACCGGCAACCCGGAGCGCCAGGCGCAGGCACACGCCGAGCACCCGGACGTCCGCATCGCCGGTCACCCGGACGAGCTGTGGAAGCGCGCCGGCGAGCTCGACCTGATCGTCCTGGCCTCGCCGAACAAGACCCACGTCCCGTTCGCGACCGCCGCGCTGGAGGCCGGACTCGCGGTCGTCGTCGACAAGCCGGTGGCCGGCACCGCGGCCGAGGCGCACGCCCTCGCGGACCTCGCCGACGAGCGCGGCCTGCTGCTCTCGGTCTTCCAGAACCGCCGCTGGGACAACGACTTCCTCACCCTGCGCGGGCTGCTGGAGCGCGGCGAACTGGGCGAGGTGTGGCGCTTCGAGTCCCGCTTCGAGCGGTGGCGGCCGAGCCTGAAGGGCGGCTGGCGCGAGTCCGGCGACCCCGCCGAGATCGGCGGCCTGCTCTACGACCTCGGCAGCCACCTCGTCGACCAGGCGCTGACCCTCTTCGGGCCCGCCGTCCACGTGTACGGCGAGCTGGACGTGCGACGGCCCGGCGCCCAGGTGGACGACGACGCCTTCGTGGCCGTGACCCACGCCGGGGGCGTCCGCTCCCACCTGTGGATGAGTGCCACCACCGCCCAGCTCGGCCCCCGCTTCCGGGTGCTCGGCAGCGCCGCCGGATATGTCAAGCACGGCCTGGACCCGCAGGAGGCCGCGCTGCGCGACGGCGCCCGCCCCGCCACCGGCGCCGTGTGGGGCACCGAACCGGAGGCCGAGTGGGGCGTGCTGGGCGCCGGTGACGAGGTGCGCCCCGTGCCGACCGTGCCGGGCGACTACCCCGCGTACTACGTCGCCGTCGCCGCCGCCCTGCGGGACGGCACCGCGCCGCCGGTCACCGCCCGCGAGGCCGCCGACGCGCTCACGGTCATCGAGGCGGCCGCCGTCTCGGCCCGCGAGGGGCGGACCGTGCGGCTCACGCCGAAGGCCTGACCCCAGGCTCTTCCCCGGGGCGTACAGCGCCCGGCCCGCGGTCCGCTCCTCCCGGAGCCGCCGGCCGGGCGCTCCTCACCCTCGGGCGCCGGGACCGCGGGAGTGGTCCGGTGCGTCAGGGGAGAGACGGTGGACCCGCCCCGGGCCGTCCGGCGGCTCCGCAGGCACGCCGACGGACACGGTGGGCGCGAGGACGTAGCCACGGGCGACCCCGACCGCCGCCCAGGCCACCCGTGTCGCCGACGCGCCGTACGCCAGGACTTCCGGCACCGCCGCGCGCCCCAGGGGCGAGGTCCAGGAGACGTCGGGTGCGGATCTTCGCGGATCGGACAGGGACAGTCGTGAGGAGGCCGCGAGCTTGGCCATGGCCGGACCACGTCCTGGAGGCGTAGGAAACACTTCCGGCGACCGGGGTCCTGGGCCGCCCTGTCAGGCTAGGACACCTGAACGCGGCCGGGCTAGGGCGTGTTGGGGGCGCGCGTTCGGGGTGCGTGTCAGTTCGTGGGCTCCGGCCAGTCCGGCAGGATCGTGAAGCACCGGGTCAGCCGGGTCGCCCGAAGCGTGCGCAGCGTGAACTCGTCCCGGCACACCAGCCGTACCCGACCGGAGTGCTCCTCGGCGCGGCGCCGGGCGCGCACCAGCGCCGACAGGCCGCTGCAGTCGATGAACTCCACCGGCCGCAGGTCCACCACGATGTCCGGGCGGTCGGCCCCGGTCAGCGCGTCGAGGGCGGCGGACACCCCGGGCGCGGTGAGCGCGTCCACCTCGCCGCCGAGCGTCACCAGGGTGCTGGACCCGTCGGTGCGCCGGTCGATCCGGGGCATGGTGTCTGTGGCGTCGTCGGACATGGGACGTCTCCGGGGACGGGAGCCTGGCGCAAGCGGCACGGGGACGGGAACGGGACAGGACGCCACCGGGGTCCGGGGTGGTGGGCCCAGCCTATGCCCGACGCGCCGTCGCCGGCCCGGCCGAGGACGAACCCGTGACGTCCCCTGCCGGCGGGTCAGTCACCGGCCCCGCGCAGCGCGTCGGAGTCCACCGTGCCCGCCACGACACCCCGGGCCAGTACCGCGAGCCGCACCCGGTGCGTCCGCGCGTACCGCCGCAGCGCCGTGAACGCCTCGTCGACGCCGACGCCCCAGCGCTCCGCCAGGACGCCCTTGGCCTGTTCCAGGACGACCCGGCTGTCGAGTGCGGCCTGCAACTGGGCGGCCAGCGCCTCCTGCCGCTGCCGGGCCCGTTCCTGGAGTATCCCGATGGCGGCGGCGTCCGCGAAGGCCCGGGCCAGCGCCACGTCACCGCCCGGGGGATCGCCGGGCACCCCGCGGAACAGGTTCAGCGCGCCGATCACCTCGGCCCGGCGCCGCAGCGGCACGGCGTACGTCGCGTGGAAGCCCCGGTCGCGGGCGAGCGGGGCGAAGCGCGGCCAGCGGTCGTCGCAGCGCGCGAGGTCCGGGGCGGTGACCACGTCCGAACCCCGGTAGCAGTCCAGACAGGGCCCCTCCTCCCGCTGCCGGCGCAGGAGTTCGCCCGCGCCGCCGCAGCCGGCCGCGGTCCGCAGCTCACCGCGCCCGTCGTCCAGCAGCAGTCCGGCCGCCGTGACGTCCAGCAGCTCCACGCAGCGGTCGGCCACCCGCTCCAGGAAGACGCCCACGTCGAAGTCGCCGTCCAGGGTGTCGGCGAGGTCCACGAGGACCTCGGCGAGCCGCAGCTCGCGCGCACGGTGCGTCGGGTGCTCTGTCACGTCCGGCTCCAGCCCTCGGCGGACACGGCTTCGCCGGGGGATTCTGCCATGGGGAGCAGACGCGGCATTCGACGGAAAAGACACCGACTGCCCTGATCTGAGGGCCCGTTGACCGTTCGGTATGTCAGGATTGGCGGCGACCGGTCTCGTCCCGCCATCCAAGGGGGAGTGGATGTTCGGCACCAACACCGGCCCGCTGCGCAGGGCGGCCTGCGCCGTGTCCGCCGCCGGACTGCTCTCCGTGGCGCTGGGCGGCTGCTTCGGCACCGGCAAGCCCGGGGGGAGCCAGGACAAGGGCGGCGGCAGCAGCCCCGGGAGCACCGCCGGTGCGCCGTTCTGGGTCAACCCGGATACGGCCGCGGCCCGTCAGGCGGCGCAGTGGCGCCGGGAAGGCCGGGAGGCCGACGCCGCGCTGCTGGAACGGATCGCAGGCCGGCCCGTCGCCGAGTGGATCGGCCAGGACCACGCACAGGACCGGGCCAGGGGCTACACCGAGGCCGCCGCCCGCGACGGCCGGACGCCCGTGCTCGTGCTCTACAACATCCCGCACCGCGACTGCGGTCAGTACTCCCAGGGCGGCGCCGCCGACGGCGCCGCCTACCGTGCCTGGATCGACGCGGTCGCCGCCGGCATCGGTGAGCGCGAGGCGCTGGTGGTGCTCGAACCGGACGCCCTCACCCACATCGTCGACGGCTGCACGCCCCGCGAGTTCCAGGAGGAGCGCTACGCCCTGCTGACCCACGCCGTGGACACCCTGGGCGCGCTGCCCCGCGTGCGGGTCTACCTCGACGCCGGCAACGCCGGCTGGGTCAGCGACCCCGCCCGCCTGGCCGGCCCGCTGCGGGCGGCCGGCGTCGCCGCGGCGGACGGCTTCGCCCTCAACACCTCGAACTTCTACAGCACCGCCGCGAACACCGCGTACGGCAGGAAGCTGTCCGCGCGGCTCGGCGGCAAGCACTTCGTCATCGACACCAGCCGCAACGGCCGCGGCCCCCTCGACGGCGCCCACGACGAGGCCTGGTGCAACCCGCCCGGCCGCGGTCTGGGCACCCCGCCCACCACCGACACCGGTGACGAACTCGTCGACGCCTACCTGTGGATCAAGCGTCCCGGCGACTCCGACGGCACCTGCAAGGGCGGCCCGCGGGCGGGTGACTGGTGGCCGGAGTACGCCCTGGGACTGGCCCGGCGCGCGGCCTCCTGACCGCCCGCCGGGCCCCTCCCGTCAGGTCACCCGCACCCAGCGCGCCTGCGACGGCGTGCCCTCGTCGTCGGTGACGACCAGCATGTACCAACCCGGCGGCACGATCGACGGGTCCTCGGGGACGGTCACGCTCACCGACCCCTCGCCGCGCTCCACGTCCAGCGCGATCGACCGCTGCTCCACGTCGGTGGCGTGGGTGACCGCGCTCGGCCGCATCAGCCGTGCCGCCTTGATGCGCTGCGCGTGCGCGGCCCGGAAGGTGGCCGTGCCGCCGCGCCGGAGGGCTTGCGGGCCCGCGCCGAGCGAGGGCCGGGAGTCCCGGTAGCGGTACGCCGGGGTGTAGACCTCGATCCGCTGCTCGAAGAAGCCCGGCTTGGTGTCGGCAGGGTCCCCGAAGAGCGGGTTGGACCCGAAGACCGCCACCCGGCCGTCGGGCAGCAGCAGCGCCTCGGAGTGGTAGTTGCGGCCCACCGACGGGTCGGCGGCCTCCCGGAAGGTGTCGTCCGCCGGGTCGTAGATCTGCGCCCGCAGGATGTCGCTGCCGCCGCGGCCCCGGTAGTCGCGGGAGCCGCCGGTGGTGAACACGGTGTCGTCCGGCAGGATCACCGTGTTCAGGTAACGGGTGGGCTCGGGCAGGTCGGGGCCCGTCGTGTACCGCGGGTCCGCGGCGTCCAGGTCCACCACGGCGGTGCGGGTGGTCGAGGAGTGCGACTCGCCGACCCCGCCGCCGCCCAGCACCATCACCTTCTGGTCCTGCGCGGGCGGCAGCAGCACCGAGCCGGCCGTCTCCAGGTCCTCGGCGTGCTCCAGCCCGGGGACCTCGGTGAAGCGGTTGGTGCGCAGGTCCCATACGCCCGGGACACGGCCCTCGTCGGCCGGCCCGTACCCCGCGTTGGCGCCCGAGTAGAAGATCTTCCCGCCCTTCATCAGGAAGAGCGCGGGGTAGGTCGGGAAGTAGCGCTCGCCGGTGTACGCCCACGTCCGGGTCTTCGGGTCGTAGACCTCGTTCTTGCCCGGGACGACCTGCCCGATGTCGTCCAGCCCCGAGACGGAGAGCACCCGGCCGTCGGCGAGGGTGACCAGCGTCGGGTACCAGCGGGCCTCGTTCATCGGGTCGACCGGGACGTAGGCCTCGGCCACCGGGTCGAACTCGTAGGTGTTCTTGATCCCCTGGAAGTCCTTCTTGTCCAGGCCGAGCTTGGTGGCCAGCCCGTAGAGGTTCTCCCGGTCCTCGCCCTCCAGGCCCCGGATCCCGTACTGCGCGGCGGTGTTGACGATGCCCTTCTCGCCCTTGACCAGCGACTGCACGAACACCCGTGCCTCGCTCGCGGTCACGGTGACCTTGCCGGTCCTGGCGTCGACGGTCTTCCTGGCGCGGGGCACGTTGACGGGGAACTCCGACCGGAAGGCCCGGCCGTTCTCGTCGTTGACGAAGACCGTGCCCTCGGGGAAGGTCCGCGGCTTGTCCGGGTCCTCGTTCTTGATGAGCATCGCGCCGCCCGCCCGGTCCACGGCCTCCTTGAGCTTCTCGTAGCGGGCGGTGCCGCCGGCCACCAGCAGCGTGCCGTCGGCCAGCTGGGTGTGCCCGGCGCAGAACATGTCCTTGGGGGTGTCGATCTCCTTGAAGGTGTTCTCCACCGGGTCCCAGAGCACGCTCTTGAAGGACTTGGCCTTGAAGTTCCGCTCGTCGTTGCCGGAACCGGCGATCAGCAGCACCTTCCCGGTGCGCAGCAGCGCCGCGTGGATGGCGTTGACGCGGAACTCCTCGGGCACCTCGACCAGGTCCCAGTGGCCGTACGCGGCCTTGTACCCGGGCTGGTTGATCTTGTAGTCGTGGTACTTCTCCGTCGAGTAGCCGTAGATCGCGGGCGCGTTCATCCCGGCGAGCACCCCCACGGCCGTGCTCCCGACGGCGATCTTCCGCAGTCTGCGGCTGGGTCGGTAGCTCATCGGGTGGCGCTCCTGGAACGGACGAGGGACAGGGACCAGACGGCGATCGGTGCCAGGGCCAGGACGAGGGCCAGCGTCGCCCACGTGCGCATCGCCACGTGGGTGTGGCCGTTGAAGAAGCTGGCGGCGAGCGAGCCGCCGAAGACGAGCAGCCAGAACAGGTGGACGCGGAAGGTGGACAGCAGCCGGTCGGGGCTCGCGGAGTCCCCCTTGGGGGTGACCACGAACCTGCTCTTGCGCCGCAGCACCGCGTCCATCAGCGAGCGGGCGTAGATCGGCGCGGACAGCGCCGACATCACCATGCCCGCCGCGCCCGAGGAGCCCTCCGGCTCGTGGGGGCTGACGTTGTGCCGCCGGTTCCACACGTACAGGCCGATCTGCAGCGCGGCGGCGTCGCTGTAGAGCATCATCCAGACCTCGGAGTCGATCTGGATGCCCGAGGCGCCGAGCCCGAGGAACAGCGCGCAGCTGAGGCCGCCCAGGAGCCAGTTGACCGCCGTCATCGGGTAGTAGACGACCATCAGCGTGTAGTTGAGCAGGCGGCCGGGGGAGAGGGCGAACGGCACCTTCCAGAACTGCTTGATGAGCGTCTCGTAGGTGCCGCGGCTCCAGCGCAGCTGCTGGGTGAAGAAGTCGGTCCAGGATGACGGTCCCTCGCCGACGGCGAGGACGTCCGGGGTGTAGACCGAGCGCCACTTGCGGCCGGTGGCGGGGTTGCGGTGCCGGTGCAGTTCCAGCCCGGTGGCCATGTCCTCGGTGATGGAGTCGTACAGCCCGCCGATGCTTCTGATGGCGCTGATGCGCACCGCGTTGTTGGTCCCGACGAACATGGGGGAGCCGTAGGCGTTGCCGGCCCGCTGGATGAGCGCGTGGAAGAGGAACTGCTGGCTCTCGGCGGCCTTGGTCACCGCGCTGTCGTAGTTGCCGTAGACCTGCGGGCCGACGACGAAGGCGACGTCCGGGTCCCGGAAGTAACCGAGCATCCGCTCCAGGAAGTTGGGGAGCGGGACGTGGTCGGTGTCGACGGAGGCGAAGACGTCGTAGTCGTCGCCGTGGGCGTCGAGCCAGGCGTTGTAGTTGCCGTGCTTGGTGCGGGCGCGGAAGGCGCCGCTGGGCCGGTTCCACCGCTCCACGCCCTTGCGGGTGAAGTGGCGTACGTTCAGGCGCTCGCACAGGCTCTTGACGTCGGGGTCGTCGCCCTCGTCCAGGAGCCAGATGTGCAACGTGCCGCGGTGGCGCAGACGGACCGCGGCCTCCAGGGTCGCCCGCACCATCGCCAGGGGCTCCTTGCCCGGGACGAAGGTGGTCACGAAGGCGACCTTGCTGCCCTTCTCGGGTACGACGGGTACCGGATCGCGTGCGACGAGCGTCGCGTGGGCGTTGGACGTCACGTTGATCAGCCGGAAGAGCTCGATCAGGCCGATGGATATGAGCATCACGGCGTCGGCGGCGACCAGCCAGCCCGGCGCGTGCTCCCGGCGGGTCCAGTGGGCCGGCTGCATCAGCCAGGCGAGCAGCACCGCCGAGAGCACCGGGGCCGCGCCGAGCAGCAGCGCCGCGCGGATCCGGTGGGGTTCCTCCGCGAGCAGGCTGCGGTACTTCACCCGGTACGGGACGCCGGGTTCCGGCTCGGTGAGCGGGCCGGCGAGTCTGCTGTAGTGCTCGTAGTCGTACCGGGGCGCCACTGCGCCGGGTTCCGGCCGGTACGGGCCGGGACGGGACCGCCGGGGTATGACGGGCACGGGCGTGCCGGCCCGAGGGTCGGTCGTGTACTGCTGGGCGCCGGGTGTCGGCGGCATGTGGATGCTCCCCCCGAAGCATGTCGCGCCGCTGTCGCGGCGGTGTTGGCGCCCCGGGCGCTGCGGCCCCCCGCCTCCGGGGCATGCGTGGGCGTTCTGTGGCCTCCGGGTCGCGTGAGGCCGGCTATGACTCGTCAACGACCGGACGACCGTGAGGTAACGCCTGAATCCACCCCTCTCGCCCCCGGGGCCCTCCCCTGGGCCCGCACACGGAAAAGCCGCCGGAATCCGACCCGTTGGCTCACCGGTGAGGGCGCATGGGTCCGGTTGGCGCATGGATGTCCCGCGGACCCAGCGTCCCGGAATGCCCGTCTTGATGGCAAGGCGCGAAACGAGTTGTTAACAGGCCGTATGAGCGATTTGGTCCGGTTGTCGGCTCACAGCTCGGCGGAGGCCTCGTCCTCGGCCGCGGGCGTCCCCATCCGGGCCAGCAGCAGGGCGACGTCGTCGTCGGGGGACTGCAGCTGGGCGCCCAGCACGACGTCGCAGGTGTCCTCCAGCGAGCGGCGGCGGCTCTTGAGCTTGAGGACGCGCATCAGCGTGCGCAGCCCCACGTCGATCGACTGCCGCCGGTCCTCGACCAGCCCGTCGGTGAACAGCGCCAGCAAGGTGCCCTCGGCGAGCTTCCGCTCCACCGTGTGGAAGCGGATCCCCCCGACGCCCAGCGGCACCGCGTTGGGCAGGTCGATCAGCTCGGCGCGGCCGCCGGGCGGCACCAGCACCGGCGGCAGGTGCCCGGCGGTGGAGAACTGGCAGCGGCCCGTCGCGGGGTCGCAGACGGCGTAGACGCAGGTGGCGATGAAGTCGCCCTCGGCGCTGCCGGTGATGTTGTCGAGGTGCGCCAGCACCTCGTCCGGCGGCAGGTCGAGCCGGGCGAAGGCCCGGGTCGCCGTGCGCAGCTGGCCCATGATCGCCGCCGCGTGCAGGCCCTTGCCCATCACGTCCCCGACGATCAGCCCGACCTTGCCGTCCCGCAGCTGCAGGACGTCGTACCAGTCCCCGCCGACCTCCCGGACGGCGGGGATGTAGCGGGCGGAGATCTCCATCCCGTCCACGCGTGGCGGCTCGTGCGGCAGCAGGCTGCGCTGGAGGGTGAGCGCGGCGTTGCGCTCACCCGCGTAGAGCCGCGCGTTGTCGATGGATATCGCGGCGCGGGCGGCCAGCTCCACCGCCAGCGTGCGGTCCTCGTCGTCGAAGGGCTTCTGGTTGCGGGTGCGGAACATCCCGACCGCCCCCAGCACCTCGCCGCGGGCGATGAGCGGCGCGGCGAGGTACGAGTGCGCACCCGCCCGTTTCAGCTGGGCGGCGGCCCGGTCGTCGCGGGCTATGCGGCGCAGCATGCGGCTGCTCACCCGGTGCACGACCACCGGCTGGCCCTCCCGCACGGCCTTGGTGATCAGCCGGTCGTCCGCGTACCGGGCCAGCTCCCCGACCGGGTCGACGGCGCCGATCGCCTCGCTGGACTCGGCGGCCGCGACCGCCAGCGCCCGGAACTCGGCCGACTGCTGGGCGCGCACCTTGGGCACCGGGCCGCCGCGCAGCACCTCGTCCAGCACGTCGACGGTGGCGATGTCGGCGAGCGTGGGCACCACCACCGAGGCCAGTTCCCTGGCGGTCTGCTGCAGGTCCAGCGTGGTGCCGATCCGGGTCCCCGCCTCGGCGATCACCGCGAGCCGGCCACGGGCCTCGGCGATCTCCTCGGCCGCCTGGTGGCGCTCGGTGAAGTCCGCGATCGACGCGGCCAGGCCCAGCACCCGCCCGGTGGGGTCCTGGATCCGGTAGTACGAGATCGACCAGGCGTGGTCGTGCTCCTGGTCGGCGTACGTCCTGACCACGGTGTCCAGGTCCAGCAGCGGCTCCCCGGTCTCCAGCACCTGCCGCATCCGGGCCTCGATCGTCCGGAACTCCGCCCCCGGCGAGATCTCGCGCACCCGGCGCCCCAGCATGGCCGCCGCGGGCAGGCCGTGCAGCTCCTCCATGGCCCGGTTGACGCGCACGATCCGCAGGTCCGTGTCGAAGACGGCCAGCCCGATCGGGGACTGGTCGACGAGGCTGCTGGACAGCGCCATGTCCGTCTCCACGCGCCGCACGGTGGAGAGGTCCGCGCCCAGGCCCAGCGCGTAGACGCCGCCGTCCACGTCGTGCATCCGCATGTTGCGGAACTCCACGTCACGGGTCGTGCCGTCGGCGTGCACGATCGGGAACACGCCCTGCCAGATGGCACCAGCCCTGACCTGCTTGAACAGCTCGGTGACCAGCTCCAGCTTGTCGGGCGCCACCAGCAGCAGGCCGGCGTTCTGGCCCAGGGCCTCTTCCGCCGAGTAGCCGAACAGGCGTTCGGCCTCCGGGCTCCACAGCACGATGTGGCCGGTGCGGTCCAGCACCATCGCCGCCACCTGCAGCAGGTCGAGCAGGCCTCCGGGCGAGGCGGCCCCTGGACTCGGCCGGGCCTCCCTGCCCGTGCCGGGCGGCGGCGGATCGTGCTCGCGCATGGCCTCCTCGTGAGCCCCCGTAGAGCTCTCACATCATCGTTAGGGGATATTTTCGCACTGAGTCACCCTGGGCGCCGTCCTTCCCCCACAAAGGGGCGAGGGCGCCCTTCCCGAAGGAAGGACGCCCTCACATTGTGCGCCGCCAGGGACTCGAACCCCGAACCCGCTGATTAAGAGTCAGCTGCTCTGCCAGTTGAGCTAGCGGCGCTCACCGACAGAGAGGATCCTACCTGACCAGTGGCGGTGCTCCCGACCACCTCGTCCAGGAGCGCGGGGTCGTCGTCCAGCCAGCCGAGGCGGACCATCTTCACCCCGGCCTGGAACCGGCTGTCGGCCCCTATCTGCTGCATCAGCTCGGCCACTATCCGCCGCACCGTCCGGTCGGACAGGCCCAGCTTGCGGCCGATGGCCTCGTCCGTCAGCCCCGAGGCGAGCAGCCGGACGACCTCGCGGTGCCGTGCGGCGGGCGCGGCGCCGACGTCGTCGGTGAACAGGTCCGAGGCGGCCGCCCAGCAGTGCTCGAACATCTGGCGCAGCACGGCCACCATGGCGGGGCTGCGCAGGACCATGGCAGAGCCCTCGACCCCCTCGCCGGCCCGGTCGTCCAGGCCCAGGGCCGGTACGACGGCGAGCGTGTGGTCCACGATGATCAGCTTCATGGGCAGCGTCGCGGCCGTCCGCACCTCGCCGCCGTCGTTGGCGTAGGTCCGCAGATGGGCGCGGACGTTCGGCACGGCCGCCGCCGTCGCGAGGTAGATCGACCGCTGCCTGACCCCGCGGTTGAAGAGTTCGCGGTTGCGGTCGTCGGCCTTGAACAGGGGGATCTCCCCCGGCACGGTCGGGTGCATCGAGAGGATCTCGGTGGTGGCGGTGCTGGCCCCCTCGTCGAGGATCGCCGCTATCTGTGCCGGCTGGGCGGCGACCTCGATCCGGGCCTCGGCCAGGTGCCGCATGTGCACTGGCTGGAACTCGCCGGCCACCTGGCTGAGCGCGGCGTGCGCGTCGGTGATCGTCCTGACCAGTTCCTCGGTGCGCCGCCGGCTGCCCTCGACCAGCTGGGCCATCGCCGTGGCGGGCGAGTGCACCGACCAGCCGCTGCGGGAGGAGGGGAACCTGGTCGTGAGGCCGAAGGACGCGAGGGTATGGAGGGCGTCGTCGAGTTCGGCACGGGACCAGCCGGTGAGCGAACACACGCTTTCCGGCGTCCAGTCGGCGTCCGCCAGCGCCAGGGCGTAGAGTTCCTGCGCCCGGGCGCGCAGAAGGTCGTCGTCGGTCACTGCACGCACCCCCAATGCTTCACGTCACCCCCGGCTTCGATCAGGTTAAGGGGCGGGGCTCGTGTATGGACCCTTCGGGGCCCATCCGGTCCCATGTGTCCGCATAGGGCCATGTCCGAATCCGGAACGTGAAAACTACAGACCAGCGGCTTGTGATCCGACAGAATTCAGTCAGCCGTACGGTTCCTCCAGACCGGAGTAGCGCCCTCGGCCCCGCAAAACCCCAGCTCACACCTCCTGGACAGGTCTGCCATGTCATCGATTCGCCGCAACGTCATTCGTGCCGTAGTGGGTGTCGTAGCCGCCGTCTCATTGGGGCTGATCGGAGCGGCCACGGCCTCCGCCCAGCCCATGCCGGGTGACCTCACCTGGGCGGTAGCCAACGACCTCACCTGGTAAATCAGGCGGGCAGTACCCCCAAAGACAACAACACCCCCCAAATAGCCACACCCCCTCCCCCCACGCTGATGGGCCCGGCATACCTCCCCCCTCTTGCCGGGCCCCTCAGCATGCCCGCGTGCAGGAGGAGGCGGGTATCCGCCACGGCGGATTCACGCCGCACGGAAGCGGTGCGCAAGCGGTTGCGGCACCGGTAGACCTCCTGTGCATGACATTCGCCCACCCCCCAAGTGCCCGAGACGCACGACCCGTTCGGGCTGCCCGTCATGCCCTGCTGACCGCGACCGCCACCGCGTGCGCGCTGGTCGGCGGCACCCTCGTGCTGCCCGCCCCGACCGCCGCGGCGGTCCCGGTCAAGGACCCGGCCGCGTCGGTGCCGCGCGCCGCCGCCCACGACATCACCCTCGTCACCGGTGACGTCGTGCACTTCACCGACCGGCCCGGTACCGCGCAGGACACCGTCACCGTGGACCGCCCCGAGGGCGCGACCGGGGGCGTGAAGATCCAGCAGAGCGGCGGCCGCCTCTCAGTGGTCCCCGACGAGGCCGAGGCCCTGCTGACCGCGGGCAGGCTCGACCGCCGGCTGTTCGACGTGACCACGCTGGTGGCGATGGGGTACGACGACACCCGCACCGGCGGGGTCCCGCTGATCGCCACCTATCGGGGCGGCGTGACGGCACCCGCGGGCAGCACGGTCGAGCGCCGTCTGCCCAGCATCGACGGTGCCGCGCTGCGGGCCGCCAAGGCCACCGCCCGCACCTTCTGGAAGGACGTCGCCGGCACCGCGCCCCGGGCCCGGTCGCTGGACGGGGGCGTCGAGAAGCTGTGGCTGGACGGCCGGGTGGAGGCCGACCTCGCGGAGTCCGTGCCGCAGATCAACGCCCCGCAGGCGTGGGCGGAGGGCTACGACGGCACCGGGCGGAAGGTCGCCGTGCTCGACACCGGCGTGGACGACACCCACCCGGACCTCAAGGGGCGGATAGCCGCCGAGCGGAGCTTCGTACCGGACCAGGCGGTCGCCGACGGCAACGGCCACGGCACGCACGTCGCGTCCACGGTCGCGGGCGACGGCTCGACCTACCGAGGCGTCGCGCCCGGCGCCGAACTGCTGGTGGGCAAGGTGCTCTCCGACGAGGGCTACGGCGAGGACTCCTGGATCATCGCGGGCATGGAGTGGGCGAAGGCCCAGGGCGCCGACGTGGTGAGCATGAGCCTCGGCTCCCAGGTGCCGGACGACGGGACCAGCCCCATGGCCCAGGCCGTCGACACGCTGTCCGCCGACGGTGGGCCACTCTTCGTCATCGCGGCGGGCAACTCCTACGGGGAGTTCACCATCGGGGCGCCCGGCTCGGCCGCGTCCGCCCTGACGGTCGCCTCCGTCACCAAGTCCGACGAGCGCTCGGACTTCTCCAGCATGGGCCCGCTGACCGGCAGTTACGGCCTCAAGCCGGACATCTCCGCGCCCGGTTCCGACATCACCGCCGCCAAGCCCGGCGGCGGGTACCAGACGATGTCCGGGACCTCGATGGCCACCCCGCACCTCGCCGGGGCGGCGGCCGTCCTCAAGCAGCGCCACCCCGACTGGTCCGGGCGGCAGCTGAAGGACGCGCTGATGAGCTCGTCCACGCCGCTCACCGGCTACACCCCCTACCAGCAGGGCACCGGCCGGGTGGACGTGCTGAAGGCCGTCGACGGCACGGTCCAGGCCACCGGTTCCGTCGCGACCGCCTTCTACGACTGGCCGCACGGCGCCGACGACCCGGTCGCCACCCGCACCGTCACCTACCGCAACACCGGCACGGAGGGCGTCACCCTCGACCTGGCGACCGACGCCGACGCGGCCGCCTACACGCTCTCGGCCCCGTCGGTCACGGTTCCCGCCGGGGGCACCGCCGACGTCACGCTGCGCCTCGACCCGTCCGCGGTGGAACCCGCCACGACCTTCTCCGGCCAGGTCCTGGCCACCGACCGGGCCACCGGCACCCTCGTGGCGCACACCGGTTTCGCCCTGGTCAAGGAGCAGGAACTCTACGACTACACGGTCGAGCTGAAGGACCGGGACGGCAAGCCCGCCTCCGGCACGGTGTACCTGGGCGTGGAGAACGACTTCTACCAGTACCAGTACGCCGTCGACGGCCGGCGCACCCTGCGCCTGCCCCCGGGCACGTACACCGCGTACACCTACATGGACGTCCCGGGCGACCAGCCGGACTCGCTGGGCCTGGCCTTCCTGTCCGCGCCGCGTACGGTGCTGGACGAGCCGGCCACCGTCTCGCTCGACGCGAGCAGGGCGCGGACGATCAGTGCGTCCGTGCCCAAGGACACGGCGGACACGCAGCGGCAGATGGACTTCGCGGTGGTCTCCGCCGCCGGCGGGGTCGTCCGCAGCGGCTACCAGGTGCCCCTGAAGTACGACACGCTGTGGGCCCAGCCGACCGGCAAGGTCACCGGCGCCTCCATGAGCTTCTCCACCCGCTGGCGGCTGGCCGAGAAGCAGGTCGCCGTCGACTCCGTGGACGACCTCGTCGTCCAGGCCGGCAGCACCCTGCGGGAGGGCAGGCGCGAGCTCGCCACGGTGTACGCGGGCCATGGAGCGGCCGCCGACTACGCCGGACTGGACGCGAAGGGCAAGGCCGTCGTGGTGGACCGCTCCGACACGGTCGCCCCGGCCGACCGCGCGGCCGCGGCGGTGGCCGCCGGTGCCGCCCTGCTGATCGTCGTCAACGACGGCGACGGCAGGCTCAGCGAGTACTACGGCGAGGCCGCCGGGCTGCCCGTCGTCTCCGCCATGCGCGGCGACCGCGAGCGCGTCCTGCGCAAGAGGGTCACCGTCACCCAGCGCGCCCACGGCCGCTTCCTGTACGACCTGGTCTCCCAGCACGACGGCGCCATCCCGGACCGCTCCCTGGCCTACGCCCCGGACCCGGACCGCGACCTCGCCCGGGTCGAAGCCACTTACTGATCGTTTCAGAATGAAGGTCGGAGTCGTCGGAGGCAGATGATGCTGCAGGCGAGTTCCAGGAGGCCCTGGTGGAGGTCGGCGCGGCGTTCGT
>NZ_JARAVL010000051.1:0-50874 GCF_033792725.1 Streptomyces sp. PA03-5A
GGCTGCACACCTACAATCACCACCGCGGACACACCGCGCTGAACGGCAAACCACCCGCCAGCCGCGTCCCCAACCTCACAAGGCAATACACCTAGGCCGGGCCGCTAGGGTCGCGTGCCATGGCGATACAACTCTTCGGCGCCGACGAGGCCTTCGTGGACCGGATGATCGCTCTGGCGGACCTGCCGTGGAGCTGCCGGGCGGTCGAGGACGCGTTCGTGGCCAACGGCTGGGAGGTCCCGGAGGACGAGGAGGAGGGGCCGGTCATCGGCTGGTGGGAGGTCCAGTTCCTGCCCGGGCGTGAGGAGGGCGTCGACGACTGGTGGCTGGAGCTCGGAGAGGCTCCCGGCTGCATGGACGACGGCTCCCCCGACGTGGTGTGCGCCCACCCCGGGTGCGGTGAGGGGAGCTACGTCCTGCACCCCTTCGCGTACTTCGCCGACCCGGAAGACCCGGCCGAGTGGGACAACGAGTTCGGGCCCTGGCACAGCCGCCCCGACGTGCGGCGCGAGGCGACGGCGGAGGACTACGACGCCGAGTACCGGCGGATGGCGGCACTGCTGCGCGACCGCCTTGGGGAACCGGAACCCGCGGGTCCCTGGCCGTACAGGGACGTCGACGCCACCCGGCACGTCCGCTGGTCGCGGGGCGAGGCGTACGTGATCCTCCTCGACGGGAACGACGCCATGTCGTACGGCGCCTACCGCCGCGCGGGCGTCGTCGTCCGGCCGAAGCGTTAGGTTCGCCGTCATGGCCGGGCAACTCCGGGACGTCGCCGACGATCTTCTGGACCGGATCATGGAACTCGCGGACCTGCCCTGGAGCTACCGGGCCTTCGAGGACGCGTTCGTGCGCAACGGCCGGCACCACGTGGGTGCGGGCGGGGAGCCCGTCATCGGCTGGCTCGACGCCGTGCTCAGGTGGCGCGTCCGATAGACAGCCCGTCATCCCCAGGGCAGTTGAGGAACTGCAGCCTCTCACGTAGCGTCAAAATCTCTGCAGCTGCAGTCAAGAAGAGACACGGGGGTGTCCGCGGTGGGTGTCGTACTGCCCGACGAACTGGCGTACGTGCTCGACCTGATCGGCATCGCGTGGCCGAACGTCGACGAGGACGACTACCGCGAGATGGCCACGTCGCTGCGGGACTTCGCGGACGACATCGACGGCGGCGCCATGGACGCCCACACCGCCGTGCAGGAGCTGCTGGGCGCGAACGCGGGCGCCGCGATGGACGCCTTCGAGGCGCACTGGGGCAAGGTCAAAGGCACGCATCTGGCCAATCTCGCCGAGGCCGCGCGGATGGGGGCGACGGCGCTCGACGGGGTGGCGATCGCGATCGAAGTCGCCAAAGTCGCGGCGATCGTCCAACTCGGCATCCTGGCAGCCGAGATCGTAGCGACCATCGCCTCCGCCCCCTTCACGCTCGGGCTGTCGAGCTTCGCCGGGGCCGCCGCGACCCAAGCGACCCGGATGATCGTGAAGAAGATCTTCCGCGAGGTCATCAACCAGGTCGTCGACCAGCTGATGTCGATCGCCACCGCCCCGATCTACGCCGCCTTGGAGTCGATGGCAGCCGACCTGATCATCCAGGTCGGTTCCAACGCCCTCGGCCTCCAGAAGGGCGTCGACCTCGGCCGGACCGCCGACGCCGGTAAGGAGGGCTTCGGCGAGGGCGTCGACGGCGCCAAGAAGCAGGCCGACAGCTTCACCCTCGCCAGCGCCGGAGGCGGCGGAGGTGGCGGCGGGGGCGGGGGCGGCGGGGGCAGTCACTTCCAGAGCGACGGGGACAGCTTCGACCGGATCGACACCCAGCTCGACGGCATCACCGGCTCCCTGCACGGCAAGTCGAAGGGGCACATAGGCCGGGCCCGCAACGCCAAGGGCCGGACCAGCGGCCGCGGCGAGATCGCCGAGCACGTCATGCCGATCGCCACGAAGATCGTGGACGGCATCGGCGAGGCGGCCGAGAAGGCCGTGGGCCATGTGCGCAACGACATGCGCAAGGGCCTGAAGCAGATGCACCAGAACCACCGCGACAACGACGACAAGATCGCCGGGGACCTGGACCGCATCGCCAAGGGAGGCAGGAACGATCCCAAGGGCCCCCATGCGGGCGCCGGCACGCGACCGGCGTCAGCAGGCCGAGGACCGGGCCGGAGCAGCACTCGCGACAGCCTCGACATGGACCACCCCAACAACAGCACACGCCGTGACCACACGATCAAGGACTGCGGTGACCCGGTCGACGTCGCGACCGGCAGGGTGTTCCTGAGGGCGGCGGACATCGTCCTGCCCGGCATGCTCCCCCTCACCTTCACCCGCAAGTTCGAGTCGTCCTACCGGGCCGGCCGGCACGTGGGCAGGTCCTGGGCCTCCACCGTCGACCAGCGCCTCGAGTTCGACGACCGCGGCATCGTCTTCGTCACCGAGACCGGACTGCTGCTGTCCTACGACCTTCCTCGCCCCGGGGAGCACGTCCTGCCCGCCCGCGGACCGCGCTGGCCGCTGACCCGCACTCCCCAGGGGGACTGGGCGGTCCATGACCCCGACGCCGGCCACACCCGCTACTTCGCCGAAGCCGTCCACGCACCGGGGCTGGCGCTGTTGGACGAGATGTCCCACCGCAACGGCGACCGCATCACGTTCGACCACCACCACGAGACCGGGGCCCCGCTGGCCATCCGGCACTCGGCCGGCTACCACCTCAAGCTCACCACCGACGATCAGGCCCGGGTCACCGCCATCCACCTGGCCGGTGCGGCGGAAGACGGCTCCGACCAACTGGTCGTGAGCTACGGGCACGACACGGCCGGCAACCTCACGGAGGTCACCGGTTCCTCGGGGAACCCCACGCGGTTCGAGTACGACGGCGACCACCGGATGGTCGCCTGGACCGACACGAACGGCCGCCGGTACGAGTACACCTACGACCACCGCAGCCGCTGCGTCTCACAGGGGGGGACCGACGGCCACTTGCGTTATGCGTACACGTACGACGGTGCCGACCCGTCACCCGGGCACACCGTCACCACCGCCACGAACTCGCTCGGGCACACCACTCGCCACGTGATCAACGACCGGCTCCAGGTCGTCGCCTCGACCGACCCTCTGGGCAACACCACCCGCACCGAGTACGACGACAGCGACAACGTCCTCACAACCACCGACGCGCTCGGTCACACGACCCACTACGCGTACGACGAGGACGGCCGCCTCACCACCGTCATCAGCCCCGACGCGATGCGCATCACCACCGCGTACGACGAGTCGGGCCTCCCGACCGTGATCACGGGCCGGGACGGTGCGGTCTGGCGCCAGGAATACGACGCGGCAGGCAATCTCACCGCTCTCGCCGACCCCACCGGCGCGGTCACCCGCTACGTCCATGACGACCGCGGACGTGTGGTCTGCGTCACCGACGCCCTGGGCAACACCAGTCGGGCCCAGCACAACTCCGCCGGCCTGCCCGTCGCCATCACCGACCCGCTCGGCCACACGACCCGGTACGGATACGACGCCTTCGGCCGGCTCACGACCGTCAGCGACCCGAGCGGCGCGACGACGACCGTCCTCCGCACCGTGGAAGGTCACACGGCCGCCGTCATCCGCCCCGACGGGACAACCGAATCGTGGACCTACGACGGTGAGGGCAACTGCGTCACGCAGACGGACCCGTTGGGGCAGGTCACCCGCTTCGAGTACGGGCACTTCGACTTGCTGACCGCGCGTACCGACCCGGACGGATCACGTTTCGAGTTCCACCACGACTCCGAACTGCAGCTGACCAGCGTGCGGAACCCCCAAGGGCTGACGTGGGACTACACCTACGACACGGCCGGATTCCTGGTCGCCGAGCGGGACTTCGACGGGCGGACCCTGGGCTACACGTACGACGCGGCAGGCCGGCTCGTCGCCCACACCAACGGAGCCGGGCAGACCGTCCGCTTCACCCACGACGCGATGGGCCGCGTGACCGAGAAGCTCGCGAACGGGGAGTCGACGACCTACCGGCACGATCCCGAGGGCCGATTGGCGCAGGCGATCAGCCAGGACGCCGAACTGTCCCTCACCCGCGATGCCGTGGGACGGGTGATCGCCGAATCCGTGAACGGCCGGGTCCTCGCCAGCGCATACGATCTCACCGGCCGCCGCACCCACCGCGTGACGCCGAGCGGGGCCACGGCCTCGTGGACGTACGATCCGGCAGGCAACGCCGTGGCGCTCGTGACGTCGGGTCGCACGATCACGTTCGAGCACGACGCGCTCGGCCGTGAGACCGCCCGCCACGTGCGCGGCGGCCTGCATCTGAGCCACGCGTGGGACGCCATGGGCCGACTCACCGGACAGACCCTCACCCTCACATCGCCCGCCGGCGCCCCCGAGGCCCCACGGCCCGTCCAGCGCCGGGAATACGGTTACCGGCCCGACGGGAACCTGGTGACCGTCGAAGACCAGCTCTCGGGCCGCCGCTCCTTCGCACTGGACACCATCGGCCGGGTCACCCGGGTCACCGCCCGGGGGTGGGAGGAGACCTACGCCTACGACGCAGCGGGCAACCAGACGCTGGCCTCCTGGCCCGACCGCCATCCGGGCGCGGAGGCGCGCGGAGAGCGGGAGTACGCGGGGACCCGGATCTCGCGGGCCGGTAACATCCGGTACGAGTTCGACGCGCAGGGCCGGATCACGCTGCGGCAGAAGACGCGGCTCTCACGTAAACCGGAGACCTGGCGGTACGAGTGGGACGCCGACGACCAGCTCTCCCGGGTCGTCACGCCCGACGGCACCGTCTGGCGCTACCTCTACGACCCCCTCGGCCGGCGCATCGCCAAACAGCGGATGTCGCCCGACGGCGGTTCGGTCGTCGAGCAGACCGACTTCACGTGGGACGGGCCGGACCTCGCCGAGCAGTGCACCGGTCCGTCGGAGGCGTCCGCACGCATCAGCCTGACCTGGGACTACCAGGGCTCCCGACCGGTCGCCCAGACCGAGCACAAGACGGTCGACGACGCCACCCAGGACGAGGTCGACGAGCGCTTCTTCGCGATCGTCACCGACCTCGTCGGAAGCCCCTCGGAACTCGTCGACGAGGACGGTCACATAGCCTGGCGGAGCCGCTCGGCACTGTGGGGCTCCACCGCCTGGCCGGCCGACGCCACGGCCTACACGCCCCTCCGGTTTCCGGGGCAGTACTTCGACCCGGAGAGCGGACTCCACTACAACTTCTTCCGGCATTACGACCCCGAGACCGCACGATACGTGTCGTCGGACCCCCTGGGGCTGGGTCCCGCCCCCAATCCCACGACGTACGTCCACAACCCTCACACCTGGGCCGACCCGCTCGGCCTCACACCGTGCCTGACCTCCCTGGAGAGCATCGCCACCCAGATCGCCCACGTCCTCCCGGAAGAGAAGAGGCAGTACCAGACGGTGGCGGCGATCCATGCCGATACGCCGGAAGGACCCCGGATCTTCGTCGCCGGCACCAGCAGGACCCCCCTCACGGGGGCCCAGATCAAACTCGCCAAGCAACTGGGCGCCATTCCCCTGCCGAAAGACCAGTACATGCCGAAGCCGCCCCCCAAGGAAAGGGGGGGCCATTCAGAGCAGAACATCCTGAATTTCCTGAACAGGATGCACAGGAGCAGCGGCGGCGCCAGTTGGAACCCCACGCACGGAGCCGCGTCCCGTAGCGTTTGCGCCGACATCTGCGCGCCTCTGATCCGCGCGAGCGGGGGAATGATGACCGGGCCGGTCCACCAGGAGGAAAAGCCGACGCACCAAAGGCAGTTCTACTGGCCCGGTCGGTATCATCCGAGCTGATCCCCCGGTCCCCGCGGGACGGCGACCGCCGGCAGTGAACCCTCGACCCGAGACAGGACACGTTCAGCATCATGGCTCTCAGCAGGATCTCCGCGGAGCTCGTCGCCGAGGACGACTGCCCCGGCGTCGAGGAGTCACTCGGACGACGGGACGGCTGGCAAGTACGCGATGGCGCCAACTGGATCGTGAGTCACGACGGTCCGGAGATCACCACTCGCCGCCTGTCCGATGACCTGTCTCGGGTCTTCTCCCGGACGCGGACGTGGACGGCCCCCGTACCGGACGAGTCAAGCTACGCGACTCCGACACCGGACGGACTGCTCGTCGGCGGGCGGCACCGGATCACCTCGCTCGCCGCCGACGGTTCCGTCCGGTGGGCGTTCGACCACGACGCCTGGGCCGCGGACGGCTTGGGTCGCGGCGCGTGCGTCGCGATGCCCTCGGACGACGTCGTGCTGGCGACGATCGTGGGTCGTGTCACGAACGGCACGTACGACGGCGACCTCTGCATCGCGCTCGACAGCGGCTCGGGTGAGCTGCTCGGCGAAAGGACGCTGCCCTCCTTCTCCGCGCTCTACAAATTCCAGCAAAGCCTCGTCGCCGCGAATTTCGTCTTTCTGTCGGCGGGTCAGGGGCAGGACGACGCGCACTCCCTCCTGGTCTCGCTCCGCGACGGAGACATCTCCGCCGTACCGGCGGGCCCCGCGGACGAACCGTTCACCGGAAACAGCCTGGACGGAACGTCGTTCCTCAAGCTGACCAGAGGCGGCGAGATCCTCACCCGGTACGAGCCGGCGCCGTCCGGTCTGTGCCGGACGGCGGCACACGCCGAGGCCACGACCGTGCTGGACGATCCGGAAGCGGTGTTCGTCGGCGGCCCGGGATTCGTCGACCGTGAACGTGTGCTGGCGGCGGTGGCCGAGGACATCTGGCCCGAGGAATCCCGGCACTTCCTGTGGGACACCGCGACGCTGGCTCCCCTGGCGGAGATCGTGTACCCCTTCTCCGTGAGTCCCGAACCCATCCCCCTGGGTGACGGAACGTGGATCACCGTAAGTGAGGACAGGGTCCTGCGGTGGCGGGCGGGCGACCCCGAGGCCCTGCCCGCATAGCGGCGTCGCCGGTTCACGCCGGCCGCGACTGCGCCTGCCTGCGCAGGAATTCGGCGACGTCCTTGCGCCGGGAGTACGGCTGGAGGGTCTGGGCCGTGGAGGAGAGCATGCCCCGCACGCGCGGGGACTGGACGCGGCCCAGGAGGTCCAGGACGCGGATGCCGGCGTCCGTGGCCTCGTCGACGTGTCGGGCGGAGGCGAGGTTGTCGGCGAGTTCCGCGGTGTACAGCGCGGCGTTGCGCGTGAAGTGCGGCGCCTGCAGGCCGACCGCGCGCCGCGCGTGCTCGACCGCGCGGTGGTGGTCGCCGAGGGCGGACCAGGACTGGGCCTCCAGCCCGGCGAGTTCGGCCTCGCCGTAGAAGGTCATCCACTCGGGGTCCGCGGCGCGGGGGCCGCTGCCGAACAGGGTCTGGGCGCGGGCGAGGGCGCGTTCGCAGCCGGGGCGGTCGCCGAGGCCGGCCCAGCCGCCCGCCTCGCGGAGGGCGAGCAGCGAGAGCAGGCGCGGCGAGCCGAGGTGGCGGGCGGCCTGCTGGGCGGCCTGGGCCGCGCGGACGGCCTCGCGGGGGCGCCCGGCATCGCGGGCGAGGAAGGAGGCGTTGCAGAAGGCGTGCGCCTCCAGGGCGCGGTCACCGGCCATGCGGGCGGTGGCGAGGGCCTCGCCGTAGAAGGAGCGGGCATCGGCGAGGCGCCCGGAGTCGTGGGCCAGCCAGCCCACGGAGATGGCGAGTTCACCGGCGCCGCCCATCAGGTCCTCGGCGACGGCCTGGCTGTAGGTGCCCTCGTCGAGGAGGCGGTAGGCGGCCCCGAGGGAGTGGCCGGCCTGGCGGTAGAGCGCGCCGGCGCCGTGCCGGTCGTCGTGCAGGCGGATCTCGCGGACGGCCGCGCGGACAGCCCGGGCCTGGGGTCTGCCGACCTTGTGCACCGGCTCCGCCGCGGCGGCGGGCCCCAGCATCAGGGTCGTGGCGATGGCGGCCGGGCCGCCGGTCATGAACGCGCGACGCAGCACGTCGCTCTCCTCGTCGGTTTCGGTCTCGTACGGGGCCGGCCGGGGAGCCGGGACCGCCGTGCCGCGCCGCCCGCGGACCAGCTCACGGGGCTCGAAGCCCATGTCGGCAAGGTCGCGGCCGGGGAACATGTGCCGGAAGACCCGCTCGTAGGCGTAGTTGGGGCAGCGGATCTCCCCCGACTCCACGCGGCCGATGTAGCGGGCGTCGCAGCTGACCTGTTCGCCGATGTCCCGCCCCGCGCGGCGCACGGCGGCGGCGAACTCGCCGGGGGACCGGTCTCCGCGCAGGCGCCGGAAGGCTGTGTTGGGGGTGGAAGGTGACGAGTGCATCGCCGGGCTCCCGTTGGACGGTCGGTGCGGTGCCGGTTGGCGGCGCGACGACCGTACTCGCTGTGAGGGCCCGAGTACCGTGGGTTTGGCTACAAAAGGGATATCTCACCCTCCATTCGCCATGAAACGCCACCCCTGTCGGCGTCAAGCGGGCGTAGCCGTTGACGTCCGCGCGCGTTGGACACCGTGCAACCCACCGTCCGACCCCAAGGAGGATTCGCCTTGTTGGACGAACCATGGGATCTGGTCACCGTCCCGACCCGGCAGGGACTGGAGGCCGTGGACATCCTGCGCATGCGGACCGGTCTCGGACCCGTGCTGCACGACAGCTCCGGTCACAGCCTCGGCTTCCTGGTGCCGCCGGGCACGGCCGACGGCTGGGACATGCCGGGCAGCGCCTGCACGCAGACCGAGGGCGGCGGCTTCACCGTCCCCGGCGAGCTGCGGGAGCCGCCGGTGGCGGGCACCGGCTGGCTGGTGCCCCCGCACGACGACAGCGCCGTGACGGACCCGGCGGTGCTGCGTGACGCGCTGGGCGAGGCCGCCCGGATGATCGAGCTGGCCGACCGGCTCTGAGCCCCGCGTCGCCCGCCGCCCATACTGGGGTGCATGGCACCGCGCAGGACGAGGACGACGAAGGCACCGGACGGCATACGCGAGCAGGTCGGCGGGGGTCTCGCCGAGCTCGTGCCGGACCGGGACCGGCCGCGGGGCTGGTCGCTGCTGATCGACGGGGCGCCGCAGTCGCACGTCGACCTCGGCGACCCGGAGCACCTGGACTTCTCCTACCAGCGCAGGCTCGGCCACGTCGTCGACCTCGCCGCGCCGCCCGGCCGCCCGCTGCGCGTGCTGCACCTGGGCGGCGGCGCGCTGACCCTGGCCCGCTACACCGCGGCGACCCGGCCGCGCTCGACGCAGCAGGTGGTGGAGCTGGACACCGCGCTGATCGAGCTGGTGCGGCGGGAACTGCCCTGGGACCGCACCTGGCGCATCAAGGTGCGCGGCGGCGACGCCCGCGAGGGCCTGGCGAAGGTCCCGGAGGGCTGGGCGGACCTGGTCATCACGGACGTCTTCGGCGGGGCCCGTACGCCCGCCCACCTGACCAGTACGGAGTTCCTCGCGCAGGTGCGGCGCGCGCTGACGCCCAGGGGGCTCTACGCCGCCAACGTGGCGGACGGCGGACGGCTGGAGTTCCTGCGGGCGCAGATCGCGACGGTGCGGGCCTGCTTCCCCCACGCGTGCCTGGCGGCGGATCCCGCCGTCCTGCGGGGGCGGCGCTTCGGCAACGTCATCCTGGTGGCCGCGGACGGCGAACTGCCCGTGGCGGAGTTCACCCGGCGGGTGGCCTCGGACCCGCATCCGGGGCGGGTCGAGCACGGCAGCGAGCTGGACGCCTTCGCGGGCGGCGCGGCGCCGGTCACCGACGCCACGGCGGCGGCCTCGCCCGCTCCCCCGGAGTCGGTGTTCCGCTAACCGCCCGTGTTCTGCGCCTTGTAGGTGTCGACGGTGGGCGGATGCCCGTTCCAGGTGCAGAAGAGCGACGAGGTCGTGGTGGCCGAGACGAAGTCGACGCGAATCCACTCCGGTTGCTTCCAGACCTTCATCTCCCAGCCGGAGTCTGGCGTCGCCGAGACCAGGGTCGCCGAGGTCTCGCCCAGGTCGAGCACGACCCGTCCGCCCTCGACCGTGTAGCCGTGCACGTTGCTGGTGTCGGCGGAGGAGGTGGTGGCGGGGGTGGCCGAACCGGGCGGCCGGGCCGGGGCGGTGGACGGGGTGCGCGGCATGGCGGGGGCGGTCCGGGCCGGGCCGGTGGCCGTGGGCCCGGCCGCGCGGTGGGTGGCTCCGCCGTCCGGGGACTGCGTGGGGGCGGGGACCTTGTCGGAGACCGGTTCGGAGATCGGCAGGGCCCGGGGCGGGTCGTAGGCCGTGCCCGCCAGCACGTGGTGGACGCCGAACCACGACAGTGCGACGGCGGCGCTCGTGGCGAGCGTCCACGCTCCGGCGTGCGCCAGTCCTTTTCGCATCCGCCCATAGTGCCGGACGCACCCGCCGAACGGAGCCGGGGGTTGCGCTTCAGGTTCTGACGTGCTCGCGCCCACCCGGCATCCCCCTCATGGGCTAAGTTGCGGGCCATGGCAAGTGTGCTCGTGGTCGAGGACGACCAGTTCGTGCGCTCCGCCCTCATCCGGCACCTCACCGAGGCCGCGCACTCCGTACGGAGCGTGGGCACGGCCCTGGAGGCGCTCCGGGAGGTCGCGCAGGTCGGCTTCGACGTGGTGATCCTGGACCTCGGCCTGCCGGACCTGGACGGGGCCGAGGCGCTGAAGATGCTGCGCGGCATCACGGACGTGCCGGTGATCATCGCGACGGCGCGGGACGACGAGTCGGAGATCGTGCGGCTGCTCAACGCGGGCGCCGACGACTACCTCATCAAGCCGTTCTCGGTCGAGCACCTGTCGGCGCGCATGGCGGCGGTGCTGCGCCGCTCGCGGTCGGCGGAGGCGGACCGCGTGCTGCGGGTGGGCGGGCTGCAGATCGACGTCCTGCGCCGCCAGGCCGTCCTGGACGGGGCGCCGCTGGACCTGACCCGCCGTGAGTTCGACCTGCTCTCCTTCCTGGCGGCCCGGCCGGGCGTGGTGGTGGCACGGCGCGAGCTGCTGTCGGAGGTGTGGCAGCAGTCGTACGGCGACGACCAGACCATCGACGTCCATCTGTCGTGGCTGCGGCGCAAGCTGGGGGAGACCGCGGCCCGGCCGCGCTACCTGCACACGCTGCGCGGGGTGGGTGTGAAGCTGGAGCCACCGCGGTGAGGTGGGCGCTGGTCAAGGTCTGCGTCGCGGTGACGGCCATGGTCGTCGTCGCCTTCGCGGTGCCGCTGGCGCTCACCGTCAAGGAGATGGCCCGGGACCGGGCGATCGGCAACGCGGAGCGGCAGGCCGCGGCCATAGGGCCGGCGCTGGCGATCACCACCGACCGCACCCAGCTGGAGCGGGCGGTGGCCTCGACGCAGGCGGGCGCCGACGGCCGGATCGCGGTGCGGGTGCCGGCGACGGAGGGCACGGCGGGGGTGGAGATCGGCGACCCGCACGCGCCGGACGCCGACCTGGACCGGGCGTCGGAACTGGGCCGGGCCTCCACCGTCCCGGTGGCCGGGGGCTACGCCCTGCTGCAGCCGACCGCGGTCGGTTCGGGCTCGGTGGCGGTGGTCGAGGTGTTCGTGCCGGACGGCGAGGTCAGCCGCGGGGTCACCGCCGCCTGGGCGGTGCTGGCGCTGGTCGGTGTGGGCCTGATCGTCGGCGCGGTGGCCGTGGCGGACCGGCTCGGCACGCGCCTGGTGCGGCCGGCCGAGCGCCTCGCGGAGGCCGCGCACGGCCTGGGGCGCGGGGACCTGACCGTACGCGTCCCGGAAGACGGACCGGCCGAACTGCGCTCCGCCGCCGTCGCGTTCAACGCGATGGCGGACCAGGTGGTGCAACTGCTCGCCAACGAAAGGGAGCTGGCCGCCGACCTGTCGCACCGGCTGCGGACCCCGCTGACCGTGCTGCGGCTCAACGCGGCCTCGCTCGGCGACGGCCCCGCCGGGGAGCAGACCCGGCACGCGGTGGCCCAGCTGGAGCGCGAGGTGGACCAGATCATCCGCACCGCGCGGGCCCAGCAGGCGCAGAGCCAGCCGGTCGCGGTGGGCTGCGACGCGGCCGAGGTGATCCGGGAGCGGATGGCCTTCTGGTCGGCGCTCGCCGAGGACCAGGGCCGCGAGGTGAGCACCGCGGGCGTCGAACGCCCGGTGCGGGTGCCGGTGGCGCGGGCCGATCTGGTGGCGTCGCTGGACGCCATGCTCGGCAACGTCTTCCGGCACACCCCCGAGGGCACGGCCTTCGCGGTGGACGTGCACAGCAGCCAGGAGGCGGTGATCGTGCTGGTCTCCGACGCGGGCCCGGGCATCAAGGACCCGGCGGCCGCACTGCGGCGCGGCCAGGGCGCGGGCGGCGACGGTTCCACGGGCCTCGGGCTGGACATCGTACGGCGCCTCGCGGAATCCACCGGGGGCGACGTCCGGCTCGGCTCCTCGGTGCTGGGAGGCGCGGAGATCCGGGTGTGGATCGCGCTGCGGCCGCTCGCCGCGGGCGGGAAGCGGAACCACCGCGTGGTGCGCCGCAGGCGGCTGAAGCGGACCGCCGCGGCCACGGGGCTCTGAACGATCGAGGCCGGGTGGCTCCCACCACCCGGCAGGTATGCGAGCCGGATTTCGCGACGGCCGTTCCGGGTCAACCCCAGTAAATGTCGCAGGCCTCGTAGTAGTAATAGTATGCGTCCTCCCCGGAATAGCAGTAGTCGTCACTGACGTAGCCGCTGACGGCGCCGGCCCACTGCTGGGAGGTCTGCGTCACCACGGAGTCGGCCTGCGCCGACGCCGGCGCGGCGAAGGCCGTGGCGGGGATCAGGGCACCTCCCGCGGCCAGGGCGGCGGAAGCGGTGAGGACTACCAGACGTCGTGTGCGAGTCATCGGGATTCTCCTTGCGTGAGGAATTACGGGGAGGGATGTACGGCGAACGGTCCTGTCCGGAATTTCACTTCGAATTCCCGGCTCTGCGTGCACCCATGTCTCCATTAACCCCGGCCCCGTGCCCCGCGTCATGCCCCCGGATTTCGGGGCTTGACAAAGGCCGCCTGCCCCCGGGCGGCGGGGACCGGCCGACTGGCCGACCGGCCGCGAGCAGCACCGCGCCGCCCGCAGAGGTCTGAACCTTTAACCGGCCCCGATGGCTCCCTTAAGCGCGCCGTAAGCCCACGCAGCTCCTCTGACCTCCTCTATTGCAGGTCAGAGCGTTGCCGCGTGGGCCCCTACGGCGTCGGGGAGCCAGACTGGGAGCCACTGTGGTGCTCAGCGACTCACGCCGGGCCCTGTTCGTTGCCCCGGAAGATGTCGTCCATGGCGTCTGCCCCGTCGGTGATCACCGGACGTAGTTGCTTCCGGTACACGCGTTCCGTCGTGCTGGTCCCACTGTGGCCGACCACGCGCGCGATGACCTCAATCGGGATGCCGTGGTCCGACAGCAGCGATACGAAGCTCGTGCGCAGCTCCCTGGTCGTCCACTCACTGGGGTGCGTGAACCCAGCGTCCTTGAGGAGGCGCCGGAAGTTCATCCGCACGTCGTGAGCAGTGCGCCTCTCGCCAGCATCCGACGGGAAAACCAGTCCGTCTCCTTGCCACTCGACACCACGTGCGGCGCACGCCCGCTGTTGCTGGCGCCTGTGCGCCTCCATGACCGCCGCGGCTTGACGTGGCATCGCGAGCGAGCGACGACTCTTCATGGTCTTCGTCTCCCCATGCCGACGCACAGAGCGCCAGACGTCAATGTGCGGCTTGGCGCCGTCACTTGGCTCGGCGTGCACGTGATTCCACGTGAGCGGTCGCGCCTCTTCGGTGCGGACTCCCACCAGCAGTGAAATGACCACGTAGGCGTGAATCCACGTACCTTCCTGCGAGCAGAGAACAGCTTCCGCTTCCGTGAGAGAGAGGGATTTGCTGGGACGACCCGGACGCCCCTCGGGCACCTCGACCCAGTCGGCCACGTTGCGCGCGACTTTTCCCCTGCGCTGCGCATGCGTGATGGAACGCCGCACGATGGAGTGCAGCATCTTCAGTGACTGAGTCGCCAGGACCGCGGCTTTCGCATCCAGCCACCCGTCGAGAGCGTCGGCCTCAAGGTCACGGAGTTTCGCCTTCCCCAATTCAGGGATCACGTGGGTGTCTGCCAGAATCCGGTACGTCTCGATACTGCTCTGACCCCGCCCCTTAAGCCCCTGCGCAAGCCAATCGCGCACCGCTTCGGCGACCGTGTACGTCGCCGCGGATTTGACTCCTTCCTGTAGCTCCTTCCGAAGCTCACGGATCTTCGCGCGCACCTCGGTTTTGGTCTTGCCTGAGACCTTCGCACGGTTCCGCTTCCCCGCGGGGGTGTATCCGAGGGAGATCGCACCGACGTAGCGGTTCTTCGACTTGTCCCAATAGATGGAGTCTTCGCCGTTACCTGCCTTGCCGGACCCTGGTGAAGTGTCGGCCATAACGTGGATGTTCGCCTTTCATGGACGGAGCCGCGCCCCAAGGGACGCGGCTCCGGGTCGAGTAATGACGAAGGCTCAGCAAGCGATCTGTTCGGACTCGTGCTTGAGCAGTTCGATGTATTCGTTGATGTACTCGGTGGGGACCAGCCGGCGCCGCCCGATGCGTACCGTCCGGAGGCGCCCGAGTCGGATCTCCTCGTACGCGGTTGAGCGCTTCACGCCGAGGAGTTGGGCGGCGACTTCCACGCGGTGCAGGCGCGGAGACAGATCGGAGTGGGCAGAGGGCGTGGCCATTGCGCTGTCTCTCCTTCTGGCAAGCCGAGGGGCCGCGGCCCCCTTCTGGGAAGTCCGCTACATCCGCTACGCCGCTACATCGCAGGTCAGCGGGTGGTTTCTTGTAGCGGAGGGGTTGGATGTAGCGGCTACGCCCACTTCGGGGGTTCGGGGGCGTAGCCGCTACATCTGGGGTTGCCGCTACAGATTCATGGCCTGTGAGCTGGGATGTAGCGGTGTAGCGGCTGTAGCGGACTTCTGGGGAGGGGGGCAGTAGCGGGCCCAGGCGTCGTCCAGGTCTTTGGCGTGGAAACCCTTCAGGATGCCGCCGGTGGTGCGGATGTTCCGGGACCTGATGGGCTCGTTGTCGCCGGTCATGTACTCGGCGAGCATCCGCGACAGTCGCCGGTTGTCCAGGGGCTTGCCGTCCAGGTCAGCCCAGGGGGAATCATCCAGGGCGTTGAGCCTGTCCAGGATGGAGATGGTCGGGAGCCGGTCGACGCCGATCAGCACGTGGTCGCGCAGGTCGGTGAGCAGCCGAATGCCGATGCTGTGCTTGTCGGTGTACTGGGCGGCCCGAACGAGGGTGAGGCAGGCGTCGCGGGCGCGGCGGGGCCAGTCCCCGCCAGCAGCATCAGCAACGGCGAGCAGCGGCTCCCACACGTCCGCGGGCCGGTCGGTGACGCCGTCGGGCATCTGCGGCCAGGCGCCCATGACGAACCCGCGGGCCTGCTCCGCCCACTGCGCGAGGCTGTCGCGCAGCCGGTGACCCTCAGCCTCGTGAACGCGGGCCCGGAACGGCTCCACGCGTTCGGTGCGGGCGCGGCGGCGCATGCGGATGACGACGGAGCGGGTCAGGATCGTGTCGGGCAGGGAGCCGAGTCCGGCGACGGCGACCGCGCAGTACGAGGGGAATGCCTGCACGGTCTGGTTGCCGCCGTCGCCGATGCACCGGTAGGTGACGCCGGAGCGTCGGTGGCCGGCGTTGAGGAAACCTCGGAGTTCCTCGTTGTCGCCGGCCTTGGGGCCGAAGATGGTGTCGATCTCGTCGAACAGGATCGTGGGCCGTCCGCCGCTGCCGGACACGGCCCGGAACAGGGCTGCGGCGGAGGCGTTGACCGCGACCATGGGGTGCGGGACGAGGGTTTCCACGATCTCCAGCGCCCGCGACTTCCCCGACCCCGGTTCCGGGGACAGGAACGCCAAACGTGGTGTGGAGTCGAAGCACTCCAGCAGGTGCGCGTGCGCGTCCCACAGGGCGACCGCGACGTATGCGGCTTCGGTGGGAAAGGCGTTGAAGCGTCGGTGGAAGGCTTCCACCTCGTTCAGCAGTGCTGCGCCGTCGGTCATGGGGCAGTCCTCCGGTCGGTCTGCTGCGGGTCAGGGAGAAGGGCTGACAGGACGCCCTCACGGGCGACGACTTTCGGCGCACCACCCGCCGCGGGGGCGCGGGCCGGTTCGGCGGGGCGGGGGTCGTCGGGGGTGGGGATGCTCTTCAGTGGAGAGCTGGGCGGGGTGGTCATGCCGTGTCCCGGTGTCGCGGGTTGTGGGCGATGGACCAGTTCAGGGCGCTGCGCAGGGTGGAGCGGCACTGGGACGCCGGTAGCCCGGCCGTCTCGCCCGCTTCCTGAAGAGCCTGCTCAACCACATTGCGGGGGAGGTCGCCCCACGCGACGAACCGCCCCACGGCGCGGGCGGCCCGGAACAACGTCGCCTCGCGCGCGCCCTGTTGGGCGCCAGCGACGTTCCGCGTCTCGTTGGCGAGCGCTATGTCAGCATATCGGCGTGATTGACCCGCTACGGCTACTGAGGGGGCCTGTACGGGTCTGGGGGATGGCTCCAGGATGCTTTGGAGCCATCGGGGCAGCGGGACGGCCACAGGGCCGCCTACGGCCTCGTAGCGTCCCACGTAGGTTTCGGAGCCGGCGGCGACGACGTATCCGCCCCACGCGCGGGTGTCGACCAACGGGCCGATGGTCCCTGCGGTGTTGGTCAGGCAGACGCCTGGTGGGGCGGTGAAGTACAGGTGCTCTCCGCCGCTCGCGGTCCGCGTCCGGTAGGTGTCGGGGACGGCCTTGCCGGCGCGCTCGCAGAGCGCCTGGAAGGTCGCCGCGCCGCGAGGCGCGTCCGTACTGCTGTTGTCCTTGGACACGTCCAGATCGACCACCACCAGCTCGGAGGGGCCAGTGGCAATGCCGACGTTGAACGGCCTGTGCGACCACGCGGCGCGGATACGGTCGGGGTCGGTGGTGGCGCGCTGTTCCCACTTGAGGTGTCCGGCCGCGCAGTCTCCGCCGCGGGGGCAGGAACGCTCACCGTGCAGGGCGGGTGTCTTGCGACGGGCGTGGAGCGGGAAGACGTGCCAGCCGTGTTCAGCCGCGTTCAGTGCGGCATTCAGCAGAGCATTCATGCCGCCACCGCCCCGACGCCGACAGCCGCGAGGTAGGCGCGGCCGATCCACTGCGTGTAGGCGGGCGGAATGGCTTCGGTCAGCTCCTCGCGGACGTCCGTCCACGTGATACCCATCGCCGTCTGCATCTCCGGGACGGTGGCCTTGCCCCCGCCGGAGCCGTACGGGGCAACGTACGGGCCGTCCCGGTAGACGCCGTGGCGGTATCCACGCACGTAGCCGCGGTGCCTGGGATGCGCCGGCCGGGTCACGGTCCAGCCTCCGAGTTCGAAGTTCCGGTGGCGCAAGACTCCGAGTCCGAACATCTCTCCGCACAGGGAGAGGTCTTTGCGAATGTCGGCGCGCCCGTTGGGCTGCTCGATCACGTACGGCAGGCCGGTGGCGTCAAGCAGTTCCCGTGTCGGGGCGACCAGGTCGGTGTGGGTGCCGCCCCAGCCTTGGGAGGCGTTGGTACCCACGGTCAGGGCGCATCCGGCTTGGCAGGGCGGTGAGGCATGGACGAACGCGTACCGCTCGATCTCCCCCGAGAAGACGAGCGCCGCCAGGCGCTCCAATGCGTCGCCCCGGTGGTACGGGAAGGGGTAGCGGGGGCGGTGGGCGATGTCGACGCCGTCCACGTCGAACCCTGCGTGGTGGTAGCCCATGGCGGCCCCGCCGGCGCAGGAGAACAGGTCCAGCAGGCGCGGCCGGGTTAAGCCTCGCCTGATGGGGGTGGGTTGGGTCATTCTGGAGGTCTCCAGTTCTGTGATGGGGACTGAGACCGGGGCGGCCGTGACTTTGGCGAGAGACGGCCGCCCCGACTCGTGTCAGTCGTCAGGGTCGACAGGTGCGGGGAAGCGCGTGGACGCGCGGGTCGGCGGATGTCATGATCACGCGAGTGTTCGGCGTGGGTCCGGCTCGTAGGGGGAACCGTGAAGCTCTACTTGGGCATAGCGCTCGTCTTGCTGGCGTCGCTTGTCGCCGTCTCCGGCGTGGCAGCGATTACCCGTGGCTGGGTGCTCCCCTGGAACCGGCGCCATGTCAGCCGCCTGCGCCTCTACGGCTGCGGTCAGTTGGTGCTTGCCTTCGCCCTCTCCTGGCAGGCGGTCTTCGGGTTGGTACTCAGCGACCCCGACACTCGGGCGTGGGGCACCCTGACCGGCAGCGTGATTCTGCTGGCTGGCATCGTCCTGATGGGGCTGGCTCAGTTCATGAACAGCAGTCGACGGAGCAGCGACGCGCCTTAACTGGGGTCAACCATGAAAGTGGTTGCGCTTGAAGACGGCCTTGCGGATGTTGACCGTCGTCCCCTCGGTCTTGCGACTGCTGCTCAGGACTTGGGCGGCGATCCATCCGCCGAAGATGACGGCGGCCAGGATGATGAGCTGGTGGACCAGGGCCGCGAGTGCGGCGATGAAAGTCGTCAGCAGCACCATCCCGCCGCACACGGCGGCGAAACCGACACCCCCGAGCGCGATGTTCACCGCGGTTCGGGAGACAGCCGGCCGCGCGTCGATGGTCGCCGGTGTCGGAGCGGGGGTGAGGGTGTAGCCGGTGGCGACGCGGCCGTCGGGCAGGACGACGCTCGTCACGGTGGCAGCACTGTTCGGCTGTATGGGCACGAGCGGGGCCGCGTACGGCTGGACCGGGACGACGGGGACGGGCTGGTGGACGGTCACGACCCGCTCGACGGGCGCGTGACCGGAGGTCTCGGGGAACATGCGGAATCCCTTCTCGGCATGGCGCAGGGAGGCTGAGGCACCCCCTGCCGGGGTGCCCCTGGAGGGGGTTTGAGGGGTGCTGACCTGCGGTCCTCCCTGACTCCCTGATGGATCATCTGTACTGGTCAGGGGCAGGGAGGCGGGTCAGGGAGGGGTTCAGGGAGTTCTCCCTGCCTCCCTGACCCGCCGGGGGTGCCGCTCCCTCTACTGCTTGGTGGAAGCGGAACCATCGCTGTCGCGGTTGGCGAGCGCGCGGGCGAGGCGGTCGCGTCCGATGACCATCCGGCCGTCGGACTTGTAGGGCTCGGCCCCGGTGCCGTCCAGGACGCGCTTGAGGTCGATGAACGACCAGCCGCCGTAGGCATCCGCGTTCAACGTCGCCAGCCGCTTCAGCACGTCCTGCGTCAACACCCGCGACGCGTCCCCGAGCACGCTGGCGATGTCCACCAGCGGGTCACGGTCCTCACCGGACTCGATGACCCGCAGCGTGGTCACCCCGTCCCGCAGGGCCTTGGCCCGGTCGGCGATCTCAGCCGCGGTGTCCGTGTCGATGTAGTGCGTGCGGACCGTGATGGACGCCTGCCCCGCGGGGATGGCGATGCCGTCGGAGGCGACGACGACCGTGCCCTTGTCCAGCCCCGGGCGGAGCAGGTTGGGGGCGGCCCCGCCGTCGACGGCCTTGTCCCCCAGCGCCATCCGCGCCTGCGACTCCGTACCGAGCGCCAGCGACGCGCGGGTGTGGGCACCCTCCCGCACGAGCTTGGGCAGGTTCTGGTCGGTGGGATCCTGGGTGCCCTGCCACAGCAGCACGTTCACCGCACGACCCTGGTTGTGGATCTTCCGCGCCGCCATGAAGTACCGCGACGTGGCCTTGGACCCGCCGTAGGGTCGCTTGTCCTCGTCCTTGAGCGGGCACATGAACGCGACCTGCGCCTCATCGACCAGCACGATCAGTGGCGGGAACACGCTGCCGGGCGGGGCGGTCAGCCGGCGCTCCATCTCCGTGACGCCGCTTTCGACCATCTCGGTCGCCTGGATCACGTGGTCATCGGTCGGGCCCTGGATCAGCACCGTGGCCAGGCCGTCGAACATGGCCCAGTCACCCGCGCCCTTGAGGTCCGCGACCCGAAACTCAACCGATCGATCGAGGGCCAGCCACAGGGCGAGCGCCCGCAGGGCTGCGGTCTTGCCCTGGTTGGACAGGCCCGTGATGAGCAGGTGCCGCTGATACAGGCTCAAGCCCGCGGCGTCGCCGCGCAGGTCCTGGCCCCACGGGGCCCGACCCTTGGCGTAGTCGGCGGTCAGCGTGTCGTCCGTCGTGAGCGGGGACGGGCCGATCGGCTCGTCCAGCGCACCACTGTCGGCGATCCACAGCCGGACCGTGCGGGCCGCGGTGGGGATGGTGATGAACACCTCGTGCTCGTGCCTCGTGAGGTTCTCGGCGAGCTTGCGGCGCCGGTTCTGCACCTCGATCGTCGAGACGCCGGAGGGGAGGGTGACGTCGACCTCGACGCCGCAGCCGGCGATCCGGATCGGTCCGAGCATGGAGGCGCCGGCGTCGCCCATCTCCTTGATGGCCCCTCGCAGCGCGGGAACGCCGAGGTCGCGCAGGGCCTTGACCACGATGGACGGGGTGATCGGCTCCCCCTCGCCCGACCGGACGTTCGCGGGCATCGTCCACTGCGGGGCCGCCTGCTGGTGGCGTCCGACGGCCCACAGGGCCAGCAGCGCGAGGAACGGGCCGATCTGGACCATGGGGCCCCACACCACCTGGACGATCGTGATCATCAGGTTGATGAACTTGATCACGGCCATGATCGGGGTGACGACGTCGGTGACGTCCTTGGTGGCGATCGCCATGACGATTCCGAGGGCGACCAGGCCACCGATGCCGACACCTGTCCCGACCACGATGCCCTTGGCCGCGGCGATGGGCGAGTACAGCAGGTCCATGCGCCGGCGGTGCCGGGCGGCACGGAAGCGCTGCCCGCGCTCCTCCCACTGCATCGCCTCATCGAACTGCCCCGCGGCCTCCGCCGCGCGCAGCATCCGCTCATACCGGGCCGCCGTGCGACCCTCCCACGTGCGACGGACCACGATCCGCGTCCCACCGAGGACGTACATGCCGTGCCGGATCACCGCACGCGCCACAGTCTTGGTCCGCTCGTGCGTCGCAGCCGACTTCACCGCGCGCCCACTGCGGACCCAACGCCGCGTGAGCTGCGGCTGTTCGGGGGCCGGTACGGGCTTGCTCTCGACGTCCGCGGGCGCGGTGCCGGTGGAGTTGTCCTTGAACAGTCGAACGACGTTGTCACTCATGCTCGGGGGTCTCCTGACTGCCCCGGCGCGGGGGCGTCACATCGGTGTCGGGGTACGCGCAGGGCACACACAAACCGAGCGAAGCGGGGATGCCCCCGTACGAGGCCGTTGCGGCGGTGGGGTGCTCGGTAGGGTGCGCGTGTGTCGAAGATCAGCGTGAACAACGGGACAGACGGCCTGCTCTGCCTGTTCTTGGAGCCCTGGGGAACCGATCACTGGATGCGTCCCGGTGATAACTTCACCGTCGTGACGCATGCAGAGCCTGTGGAGTGCCCGTTCGACGTCGTCATGCATGGTCAGGGCATCTCTGTGATGGTCAACTCGGGGGGCTATTACGATGTCGTGGTCGTAGATCAGGACGGCAATCCGGCACCCTGTGGACATCAGCGGCCGGCCGACATCGGGTGGTGATCACGTGTGTGCCCCGGGCCGGAGTCGAACCGGCCCTGCGACGGTCGGAGCTGACGGGCGGTTCACCAGGGGCGGGCAGCGCGCGGTTCGTCGGGGTAGGCGCAGGTCACGCACATGCCGAGTGACGTCGGGATGCAGTAACCGGCATCGGTCCGGCAGGAAGGGCAGGTGCGGCGGGCGGTCATCGCCGCGGCGAGCGCGGCCCGCTTCCCGGGGGTCATCGGCCGCACGGGCTTGGCCCGGTCGATCCGGTAGAGGTAGGCGACCAGCACCCCGGACTTCCGCCGGCGCGCGTGCCGCATGAGTTGAGCCGCTACCGGCTGACCACCCGGGCGCAGGCCACGGGCGCGCAGTTGCCTGCGGGTGGCGTAGCCGTCGGGCGCGAGGCGCCACGGGAAGGTGGGTATCCCCCACGTGGCGCCGGACGGGTCGTAGCACTTCCCGAACGCCGGCGACATCAGGCAACAACCTCATCGGTGTCGCCGGGGCCGTCGGTGCGCTCTGCCCGCAGGGTCTCGCGCAGCACGCGGGCCTTGGCCGGCGACGTACGGACCGCGCGGCGGATGCCCTCCGCCGTCAGATCCTCGACCGCCCAACCCGCGGTCGCCTCGCGGGCCTCGATCAGCAGCTCATCTGCCGTCCGTACCGGTCGAGGCGTCCGGGCCACCTCGGGGACCCGACCGGTCGCCCCACGGGGCCGGGTCGACTCCGCCGCGGCGACCGCGACCGGTACCGACTCGATCGCCGCGACAGGCTCCACCACGACGGGCGGGGTCGGGGCGGGAAGCTCAACCGCGACCGGCACCGCGATGGGTGTCGCTGGGGTCGACTCTTCCAGGTCAGCCGTAGACCGATTCTTCTCGGTCTCGGTCGATTCCTCCGCATTCGTGTGCGGGGTCGACTGGTGGTGCAGCACCTTGGCCACCAGGTCGGAGCCGAAGTAGATCGACCCGACCGGAAGCGACGTGGCCAGCAGCACCAGGGCCCAGTTCGCCGGGTCCCAGTCGGCCAGTCGACCCCAGTCGACCGACCCGCCGTGCAGTTCCGGCACCAGGCCGTGCACGTAGTTCAGCAGCAGCGAAGCGACCGTGTACGTCGCCAGCACCCGCAGGGCGAACCGTCGGTCCCGATCGGTCAGGACCAGGGTCGCGATCAGCGCTAAAGCCATCAGGCCGTCGACCACGAACGGATACAGCGTCGCCGCCGTGGCGTCCGCGCCAATCGTCTCAGCAACGTCGCGCAGGGCATTCCAAGAAACCCGGAAGGCCATGCCAACGACGCCGACCAGGGCCAGCACCAAGGCGGCCCGCCCCTTGCGCTTGAGGTTCACGCCGCACCGCCCGTCCGGCCCGCGGGGCCGTTGGCGAGGTTCCGCCGGGCGGCAAGCACACGCCGGCGGGCCCGGCGCAGCCGACGGGCGTCCACCTCGGACGGGGGGCGGTCGAGCGTCATGATCTGTGCGTCCAGCAGCTCGACTTCCGCCAGGACGACGGGCATCTCACGCTCGATCGCGAACAGCTCTACGTCCGACGGTTCACCATCGGACAAGGCGCCGGTAACAACCGGCTGACGTGCAGCGATGTACACCATGGGTCACAGTTCCTTTCACGGAGGAACGGCCCGAACAGCACCCCCGGTGTTCCAGCACCGGGGGTGCGCGCCGTTAGAGCAGGAAGACCCGGCTCCCCTCAGCGCTGCTCGTACGAGACGAGCAGCGGAGGCAACGGGCCGCAGCAGCAGAGCTGCGGAGGGTCGTACGTGCGTGTCGCTGTCTCCTTCGGGAGCGCGCTCCCGTTGCAGGCGTGTGGAGACGTGACCTTTCGGTCTCTCAGCCCTCCGGTTGACCAGGGGTCCGGGTCCCTCGGCCCGCTCTGTCCCGGGCCCCTTGACCCCGAATGGGCCCTGAAGCAGGGCGCATTGAGGTCCGGCACCCGTTGACCGGTCATCGGTCAACAGGTACATCCCTAAGGTTCCCTAGGGTTCCCTGCGGTGTCAAGCGGTAAGCTAGGGAACCTCAGGGAAGTGACGACCAGGAGCGAGGCAACATGGCAGGCCAGGCCGACAATCGGGCGCCGTACGCGAAGATTGCCGCCCACTACATGGAGCTGATCACCTCAGGTCAGCTCCAGCCAGGAACGCTCTTGCCGAGCATCAAAAACCTCTCGGAAGAGTGGAAGGTGAGCACCGCAACAGTCGAGAAGGCCCTACGCAAGTTGCGCGCTGAGGGGCTCGTCCGAGGCATCCACGGCATTGGCACTGAAGTCATGGACCAGCCGGCTCCAATGTCTTCGGGGTCTCAACGGCAGGACCGCGGACGCCGCACCGGGTCGAGCTGGGGAGCAGGCGAGAGGTCTGACTCACATCAAGCGGCGGTGGTGCCCGCGCCTGCTGAAGTGGCGCAAGCACTGGACATTGCACCCGGCTCGGACGTTGTACGCCGTAGCCGGGTGTACAGGGACCGGCACGGCATCGTCGCTCACAGCACGTCGTGGATTCCCGCGTACTACAGCAAGCTGATCCCTCAGCTAGCGAGGAGTGAGCGTCTGACAGGCGGAACCTCGCTTCAACTCATCGCTCAAGCGACTGGCCACCCGATCAGCCACCGCATCGACACAGCCTCGGCCCGACGACTGACGCCGGAGTACTCACTGCTCCTGGAGTTGGACCCCGATAATCCGGTAGCGGAGCCGGTGGTCGTGATGACAGCAAAGTTCGTCGACAGCGAGGGCAACACCGTGGAATACGGAGTGGACCTCGGCGGGCCTGGCCGGACATGGCGCACAGAGTCGGAGGTCACGTCGTGACGGTTGGAGGGGAGGCGCTTGCAGCGTCTTCGCGCTCGCCGTTCTGCGTCCTGATGGCTGGACTCCCTGGCTCTGGCAAGACCACCCTTTCCCGCGTGCTCACCGCTCGCGGGTTCGTACGACTGTGCCCAGATGAAGAGATGTACCGACGGCATGGAGTCTACGGAGTGGACTTCCCCCGGGGGACCTTCCCCGCACTTGAGCGGCCGGTCCTCGAAGACGTCACTGTCGAGCTCCGGAAACGACTCAAGGCGGGGCACGATGTCGTCGTTGATCATGGTTTCTGGACACCCGAGGACCGAGCCAGATGGCGCGCCATCGCCGCCGACGCTGGCGCGACCCCTGTACTCGTTTTTCTGGCTGCCACTCATGACGAATTGTGGGCAAGGATCAGCAAGAGGAACGAGTTCCATGCGGACGATCCCAACTCGATCTACTTTTCCGAGAGTGACCTGCAGCGCTACCGCCGCCGGTTCATCCCTCCCACGGCAGAGGAACCACACGTGCTGTACGACGGCGACCCAACAGCCGTAATCGCAGCGTTGGAAGCGTCTGGTTTCTGACGCTAACAGGACAGACGTACAGGAGGGGCCTTAGCCCCGTCCGGTGCGCGGGGTCGATCGTGTTGCCGCCGACGCGCATGGGCGGCCTTTGCCCCTCCGATCGCTCTTCCCGTGGTCACGGGCGGAGTCGGCAGAAGATCGTTGGAGCAGTGCCTCGACAGTTGTTGGCGTGGAGCCTACGGACGGTACAGGGCTGGTAAGAGGCAGCCCAAGCCATACTCCGACAAGACCGCGAGCTTCAGTCGAAGTATTAGAACGGGGCTTCTGTCGCAACCTTCTGCACCAGTGCCGCAAATTGTTTGAGGCCTGCCTCTTCAAGGTGCTGTGCATACTCTGAATGCTTCCCCCAGGGCACGCCAAGAGCTACTTGTCGAAAAACTTCGTGTGGTGCTGACGAATTCTCAAGCACTTCCACGATCCCCCGTGCTCGATACCAGTTTTCCGCGGCGACGCCTTTTAGTATTTTCTCCGCATCGCCTATCCTCCCACCCTTTTGAAAGTTAGTGAGAGTGTCGACGAATCGAGCGGCCGGTCGATGGCCGCCAATGAAGCCAAGCAGTCGCTCCGCGTCTTTGTTTAGGGCGGCTGAGCGAAGATGGTCCACGATGGCCAAGAGATTTGCAGGCGTATACCCTGATGCCAGCCTGATTAGAAAATCATTGACGAGGTGGCCGAGGTTTGAGCGTCGTAGCCCTGCGACAATGGCGGGCGTAGCGTTTCGGCCGTGACCGTCGGCGGCATACCTTAGGAGAGGTCCGACGGTCATGTTATTTTCTGTGATCGTCCATCCGACTTGGTCGGTCGGAGGAAATTCATCCTCCAGGGATGTCAGTGTTTGAACCACGTTGAGGGGGGTGTCTTGTGCAGCCTTCTTGAGGAAACCAGTGATGTCCATTTCTGCCTGCATCATGCCGCGCAATACCTTTGGTAGCCACCTGGCCACTGGTAGGGCTGTGGAGTCTTGCATGATGGCAACTAGGTCGTTCATGTGGGCATATTTGAGTGGCTCAACATTCCAGTCAAGTGCTGGCGCCGCGTAATCAAGATTATCAACGCGCCTAGTATCTGGCTGCCTTTCGGGTGATGCGACTATGCGTTCTCGCCATACCGCCTGGTCGATTTCATTCGGTGGTAGCGGGTTGCCATTCAAGCGGGCATGTTCTGCGAGTGCTTCCACAATTGAGAGCACTTGCGTCAAATTCAGTGAGCTGCGTCCGGAAAGCTTCTCTTGAATTGTCGAGCGGGCCATTCTGTGCTGCCTGCCCTGTCTGGAGATAAGTCTTTCAAGGGTACGGATGGAGGGTGCGCCTGCCTGGGTGCGGAGTTCGCGAAGCTGACCCGCTACATCCATGAGGCTCCCCTGTCCGCTCTGTGTCCGGACTCGTCCGGTGTCGTCCGGCATCGTCCACCGATAGAGCAGAGAGCCTAGGTCAACTGTGTCTATGGTGTCCGGGAGTTGACGGAAGTGGCCGCTTGGCTCGCATTCTCAGGTCCGGACGGGCTTGGATCGGAACGATGGGAAAGGCCCCGCCCTGTCTCACGGACAGGAGCGGGGCCTCTACGTGCATGAGCCGTCCGGCGCCACACCTCACGGCTCGCATCGATTGGAGGACCAGCAAGAATGGAATTTGATAGCCCACCCAAGCGGGAGCGTACAGGTGACACCCGGCGGTGGGTCAACCGACTCCTAGAGGTCGCCACCCCCATCGCGGGTGTGATCGGCGCCGTTGCTGCCCTGATTACGGCGATTCGCGCGTAGCGCTGGCCGCATGTGCGCTCGACGAGCAAGGCCTGACATCAGCGGCTGACATCAACGGCCACGTACACAAGTGAGCATCCAAGAACTGATCATGCTCTTAGGGGCTGCTTCGCGACCGTGCATGTGCGCTTAGCGCTTGCTGGAGTGCTGTGTGCACTCGCCTACGGATCAGATGGCGACGCAAGCCGCGGACGCTAGGCGGCCAGGGACCCCGTCCTTGGCCGCCCACGCCGCTGTGTCCGGGAAAGCCCATGCCCGCGGCTCTGGCTGGATCGGTCAGCGTCTGTCAGGCCCGGACGCGTGCGTCCGGGCCTGACAGACTTCGGTCTGTTGTTTCCGCGATGAGGTTTCGGAGATCGCCGGGTGTGGGCCACGGCGCACGTCGGTGGATCATCCGGTGGCAGTTGGCGCAGATCAGGGCGAGATCGCTGAGATTGGTTCGCCCTTCGCCAGCCTCATGCAAGGGCACGACGTGATGGCACTCGATGTATCCAGCGCCCCGCGGGCCGTATGTTGCCTCGAAGTCGAAGCCGCATGCCTCACAGGCGAGCCGGCGGCCCTGGCGCATCACTGCGTCGATCTTCCGCTTGCGTAGCCCCTTATCGCGCTCGCGGCTCCTGTGGAGGCGTATCAACAACCTGCCCTCGGGCGCGCTGTAGTCGTCTTCCTCCTCGGCCTCTGTGGGCAGATCCTGAAACTCGCCTGTGGTGAGTCCGCGCCGGATGCGTAGGGCTACCTCTGCCATCTCGGCAGGCCGGGCAAGGAAGTCGTTCATGACTTCGACATCGAGCGCGTTGCCGTTCGTGGGCTTTCCACGGTAGTCCGGGTGCCGGGACGTGATGTCGGCAGTCTTGCGAGCCACACCGTTGGGATTCCGGAACAGCTCCGTACGGTCTTCGACAGGGTGGATCGGCATCGTCTGCAGTAGTGCGGAGAGTTCGATAACGCGCGGGTCGTTGAATTCCAGTCGTTTCCAGCCGTTGGCCATTGCCAGGTCACAGGCGAGGATGATCTCGTCGCGCGTCCAGTCGGGACTCCGCGCGGAGCGGATCACAAAGCCCAGTCGGTCCAGCCACTTGGCAGCGTGTGACCTTCCCCCACTCAACTCGGTCCACCCCAACGCTCGGCCCTGATCGAACTTGTGCGCCACTCCGGCGATGGCCTTCGAGTCGTATGTCCGATCCTGGTACACGAGAAGGTACCCGGTAGCCGGCTTGTACCCGTACTCGGACAGGAACCTGTCTCGGCCCAACTCGTCGTACTCAGCTATGGCTGCAAGGACACCGTCTCGGGTGATCGCACCTTTACGCATGGTGGAAGGGTAGGCGTCACCACTGACATGCCGTTAGGCAACCGTTCTCGCCGACTCCCATCGGGTCTGCCGTCTGCTCACACGTGAGTGGAGCGACTGCGAGGGGCGTCTTCCAAGTGCTGCGGCCAACCTGCGGCCAGGCAGTTGCGCTTAGAGCCCTGTTGATCAACGCCGTCGCAGGTCAGGTGGCTGTTTGGTCGTGGAAGCGTGCGGTCGTGAAAACCGGGGTTCCGATTCCCGCCATATGGATCCCCCAGTCGATCGTGCGCAGCCAGACTGTTGCTCAGGACGCCAGGAGGGGGAGCGGGTATGCCAACGGAGCAACCGATGCGCGACATGGTGCGCAGTTACGTGCAGGCTCGCCATCGCGCCGCGTACGTGTACGGCTCTACCTACTACTTGTCTCGTTTGATCTTGATCACAGCGTCGGCAATCGTTGCCGCTGGACAGAACCTTTCTGGCGGTGTTGGAACCTGGCTGGTGGCTTGGGTCCCAGTCCTATCGGTCCTGGTGGCTTCTCTGACGGCGCTCGACACTTGGCTGAAGCCCCAGCAGAAGTGGAAGGGGTCGCTTGAGACCCGTGATGCGGTCTTGGATCTGCTCCTGCGCATGGACGGCGGGTTGGACAACGGGGAGGCCCGTCAAGAGTTTCGCGAGATCAAAGATCAGCATCGGAACCGGAACATCTTCTGACCACCAGGCTCTGCGACGTGCCTTCGGGGTGCCAGCCCACACTCTCACCTACCTTCTGTCGCGAGGGAGCCAGGCGGGGGGGCCACACATGTAGGCCAGCAACGATCTGTGCTGGACGGGGGCGGACAGCAAGGGGCGAGAGCCGCAGTTCGCCGGGCATGCATGGAGGTCACGGGGGGGTGGGAATCGCGTTCGGGACGAAGAGGCCATGCTGCGGTGCGACATGGCCGCAATCACGGCCTGGGCCCGCGGACCCCCGGCACTACGCGGTGGTCACTGGGTGATCACTCCCAACGCCATGTGCTCTACAGCTGTTCGATGTGGGGAGCCACAGGGGGAGCCACCGGCTGCAGCATCATCCGGTCGCTCCTGGACTACCACGGACACTGAAGTCCATTGCCGAAGGCCATAGACGGGTAGCGACACCCCCTGCCTCAGGCACTGCTTAGCCTGATCTTAAGCGCGCCATAAGAAGTCGAACGCCCGCACGGAACTGGGCATTTGTCCGAATCGGCATCGCTAGCGTGCGGCCTCATGAGGAACTCACATCGTCGTCGTCCCACCCGCAAGGTCGCCCTCCTCGGGGGCGTGACCGCGGGCGCGGTCGTCGCGGCCGGGGCCTTCGCGCTCGCGGGCTCGGCCCAGGCCGCCACCGTCGGTGCCGCGTACAGCAAGACCAGCGACTGGAGCACCGGGTACACCGGCCAGTACGAGATCACCAATTCCTCGAACGCGACGCTGTCCGACTGGACGCTGAAGTTCGACCTGCCCGCGGGCACGAGCATCAGCTCGCTCTGGAACGCCACCTACACGGCGTCCGGGCAGCACGTGACCGTGCGCCCCGCGAGCTGGAACAAGGACATCGCCGCGGGAAAGACGGCCGAGTTCGGCTTCGTGACCAAGTCCGCCGCGAAGGCGGGCGATCCGGTCAACTGCCGGATCAACGACGTGAAGTGCTCCGTCGACGACGGCGTGACCGCCTCCCCCAGCGGGCGCCCCACCGCCACCGTGAGCCCGACGGCGACCGCCACCCCCACCAGGACGCCGACCGCCACCCCCACGAAGACCTCCTCGCCCACGGCCACCGCGACCCCGACCGCGACCGCGAGTCCGACCTCGGGCACCGGCTCGCCGTCCTCCGCAGGCTTCGCGCCGTACGTCGACACCTCGCTCTACCCGGCCTTCGACCTGCTCGCCCACTCCCGGGCGACCGGCGTCAAGCAGTACAACCTGGCCTTCGTCACCGACGGCGGCGGCTGCACGCCCAAGTGGGGCGGGGTCAGCGACCTGGCGAACGACGGCGTCGCGGCCCAGATCGGCGACCTGCGCAAGGCGGGCGGTGACGTACGGGTCTCCTTCGGCGGCGCGTCCGGCTCGGAGCTGGCGACGACCTGCTCCTCGGTCTCCGCGCTGACCGCGGCGTACGCCAAGGTCGTCGACACCTACAAGCTCACCAAGGTGGACTTCGACGTCGAGGGCGGCGCCATCGCCAACACGGCCGCCAACACCCGCCGGGCGCAGGCCGTCTCGCAGCTCCAGGCGAGCCACAGCGGCCTGGAGATCTCCTACACCCTGCCGGTGATGCCGACCGGCCTCACCCAGGACGGTGTCGGCCTGCTGGCGGACGCCAGGTCCCACGGTGTGCGGATCACCGCGGTCAACATCATGGCGATGGACTACGGCGCCTCCTTCAGTGGCGACATGGGCGGCTACGCGATCGACGCCGCCACCGCCACCCAGGGACAGCTCAAGGGCGTGCTGGGGCTGTCGGACGCCGCGGCCTGGAAGGCCGTCGCGGTCACCCCGATGATCGGCGTGAACGACGTCACCACGGAGGTCTTCAGGGTCGACGACGCGACGCAGCTGGTGACCTTCGCCCGGTCCAAGGGCCTGGGCTGGCTGTCGATGTGGTCGGGCACGCGGGACAAGCAGTGCCCCGGGGGTGCCAAGAACGTCGCCGACGCGACGTGCAGTTCGATCCTCCAGGAGGCGGGCGCCTTCTCCAAGGCCCTCGCGTCCTACGGCGGCTGAGGCCGCACGCGACCATCCCCCTCCCCCCACACGGGCGCCCCCGGCCGGCAGTTCACACCCCGCCCCGGCCGGGGCGCTCCCGTGCGCGCCGCGCTCAGGAGCGGAGCAGGCCGTCCAGCAGCGCGGACAGCCCGGCCTCATACTGCGCGCGGCCGGACTGCTGCGCCGCGACGAGTTCGGGGGCCAGCCCCACGAGCGAGGGGTAGCTGTCCGGCGGCAGGTCGGCGAGCCGGCTGCGGATCCTCTCGCGCAGCCCGGCCTCGGCCTCCTCGCACTCCGCGCGTTTGCGCCGCACCACCCACAGGGCGGCGCCGACCGTGTACTGCATCAGCGCCACCTGGGCGCGCGCGGCGGCGGGCGGGTCCAGTCCCGCCGTGATCAGCAGGCAGAGCATCCGGTCGATGACGGCGATGGCCTCGTCGCCGCGGAGCGGGCGGCTCGTCAGCAGTTGCAGCGCGGAGGGATGCTCACTGAAAAGCCGGTACACACCGACACAGAGTTCAATAAGCTGCTCGCGCGGCACGCCGGAGCCGGGGGGCATCTCGATCTCGGCGAGCAGCCGTTCGTTGACCGCGTCGATGATCTCGTCCTTGCCCTTGAAGTGGGAGTAGACGGCCATGGTCGCGACGCCGAGCTCCTGGGCGAGCACGCGCATGGTGAAGGCCTCGGGCCCGTGGCGGTCGAGGAGCCCGACCGCGGCGTCGAGGATGCGGTCGGGGTTGAGGGTGTTGCGGGGGACGCGGCGCCGTGGGGAGCGGGCCGGCGGGGTGACAGTCATGAGGGATGTGTGTCCGGTCGGGGGGAATCGTGCGCGAGCGGTCGGAAGGTCGAGCGGTTTCCTTGATTCTCCCGCGTTCCCGGGCAACCCGGGGAGGAAGCGGGGCGTCTTTTCGCACGTCTTCCCGAGCACGGCTCCGTGAATCCAGGACGAATCGGTGGTGAAGGGAATAGTCGGGGGCGCTGCCCGGGTTGCCTAGCGTACGTCGTACGGTAGATCGAAGCGACTCTCAATGGGAGAGATGGGGGGAGAACGGCCGGATGACGATGAGCACCACCGCCCCACGGGCGTCCGCCTACCGGGGCGGGCTCCGCTGGTGGACCGAGCTACCGCTGATCGCGGTGGTCTACGGCCTCTACACCGCGGGCCGCCTCCTCGTACGCGGCGACGTGGGCCGGGCTGTCGACCACGGCATCGCCATACTCCACCTGGAACGCGCGCTCAGCATCGACCCCGAGCGCTCACTCAACTCCCTCTTCAGCCGCTACCGGTCGCTCGGTGTTCCCGCCGACTTCTGGTACGCCTCGCTCCACTACCTGGTCACCCCACTGGTGCTGGTCTGGCTGTGGCGCCGGCGGCCGACCGTCTACCGCTTCGCGCGCACATGGCTGCTGATGTCCACCCTCGTCGGCCTGATCGGCTTCACGCTCATGCCGACCGCGCCGCCGCGGCTGCTGGCCGCAGGTCACGGCTTCGTCGACACCATGGCGCAGTACGGTTCGTACGGCTGGTGGGGCGCGGAGGCGAGCGCGCCGCGCGGGCTGGGCGGGATGACCAACCAGTACGCGGCCATGCCGAGCCTGCACGTCGGCTGGTCCCTGTGGTGCGGCATCATGCTCTGGCGCCATGGCCGCACGCCCTTCGTCCGCGCCCTGGGCGTCCTCTACCCCCTCGGCACGACCCTCGTGGTCATGGGCACCGCCAACCACTACCTGCTGGACGCCCTCGCCGGGATCGCCGTGATGGGGATCGGCTTCCTGCTGGCGCGGCCCGCGCTGCGTGTGGTGGACCTCATACGCGACGGGGCGCGCAGCCGGTTCGCGACGCCGCGGCCCGCCTCCTCCACCGTCGTCGCGACCTCCCGCGACGTCGCCCCGGCGGACGTGGGGTTCCTGCCGGGAACCGCGGTCGAACCGCGGCGCTGACCCTCCGGCGGAGGTCGCGGACCCGCGGCCTCCGCATTGTGGCCCGCGTTGTCGGTGGGGGGTGCGAGACTTGCCCGGGTGAGCACTACGCACGATCTGCGAGAGCGGCTGGCCGCGTTGCGCGGCCCGACGACCGTGCCGCGCCCGATGGACGCGCGCGCCCTGGCGGCGCTCGCCGCGAACCCCGGGTGCCGCCGCCGGGCGCTGCTGGACGCCGCCGGCGTGGACAAGGCGGCGGTGGCGCGCGTCCTGGGCAACCCCGCGCCCTTCGGGCAGTCGCAGTTCGCGTTCGTACGGGGCCATGCCTTCGAGGCCCGGGTGAAGGCCGCGGGGTGCGCCGAGCTGCTGCGCCTGCTGAGCGCGCCCGAGACCGCGGACGCCGTGCTGCCCGATCTGTCCGCCCCGGGCCCCGAGGGCCGGGTGGCCCGTACCCGCCTCGCGCTCAAGGAGGCGACCGCGGCGGGCCGGTGGACGCTGCTCGACCACCCCCTGCTCGTGCTCGAGGTCGCCGACTCCCCGGTCTACCTCGAGCCGGACGCCATCGCCGTGCGGCCGGACGGCTCGTGGACGGTGGTGGAGGTCAAGTCCTTCCCGATCCTGGACGGTTCCGCGGACGCCGTGAAGGTCGGCGCGGCGGCCCGCCAGGCCGCCGTGTACGTCCTGGCGCTGGAGCGGCTGGGGTTCGGCACCCCGGAGCACCGGGTGCTGCTGGTGTGCCCCAAGGACTTCTCCAACCTGCCCGCCGCCGAGTTCGTCGACGTGCGCAAACAACTGGCGGTCACCCGGCGGCAGCTGGCCCGGCTGACCCGGATCGAGGAGATCGCCGCCGCCCTCCCCGAGGGCACGACCTTCGACCTGCGGCTCACCGACGACGGACGGACCGCGACCCGCCCCGCCGCGGAGCTCTCCGATGCGGTGGACCTGCTGCCCGCGGCGTACGCGCCCGAGTGCCTGGCCAGTTGCGAGCTGTCCTTCCACTGCCGCGACCAGGCCCGGGCCTGCGGCGCGGTCGAGGTCCTCGGCCGCGGCGTGCGCGGTGAACTGGGCGCCCTGACCGAAGTGGAGCAGGTGCTGGCGGCCGCGCTGGGCACCGAGGGCGATCCGGCGGATCCCGCGGTCGCCGCGCTGCGGCGGGCGCAGGCCCTGCGGGAGGAGGCGCTGGGATGTCGCTGATCTCGGTGCTGGCCCGCGCGGAGGCCATGGCGACCGGCCGGGCGACCCCGCTGGCGACGGTGCGCCACCGCCATCTGTCGGACCGGCCGCTGGTCCTCGTCCCGCTGACCACCGCGGGTGAGGTAGGCGCCCCGCTGGGCGCCCTGGTCGGCACCGACCGGGACGAGCCCCGGCTGCTGGCGGTGCCGCAGCCGCGCGACCGCGATCTGCGCTTCGCCTTCCTGGCCGAACTGGCGCAGGTCGTGCTGCCCTACCTGGAGTCCTACGCGGACGACACGGAGACCGAGCCGGCGACCCGCAACCGGGAGGAGTCGGAGGTCTGCGCCGACGCACCCCAGATCGTGGTCGCGAACACCCCCGCGGTGGAGTACGTGCGCCTGCTCGGCCGCTCCACCCGCTTCCGCCGCACCGCCGAGGACGACCCCGACGAGCCGCACCCGGTCCCCGCCCGGGTGCCGCTGCTCGGCCGCTGGCTCACCCACTACGGGGAACGCGCCCGCACCCCCGGCTCCGCGCTGCTGCTGTCCGCCACCGAACTGCTCACCCGGCACTGGGCGACCGGCCAGAGCAACCTCGAGGACCAGCACCTGGGCGCCCTGCTGGCCTGGATCGAACCCACCGACGGCATGACGGGCATGGAGGCGGCCCGTCGCGCGGAGTCCCACCGCGGCCCGGACGGCCTGCTGACGTTCCCGCCGGCCGGCCCCGCGACGGACCCGGTCTTCGACAACACGGTGCTCGCCCCGGCCACCGCCCGCTATGACGCCGGGATCACCGGGGCCGGCGAGGACATCGCCCGCCTGCTGGCCGCCCAGATGCGCCCCACCTGGGACGCGGTGTGGCGGTCACTGGACCTGCTGCGCGAGCTGCCCGAGGGCGCCCGCGTCGCGGACCGCTGGAAACGGGACCGCTGGTCGTACACCTCCCACCGGGACCGCGTGCGCGCCGGGGAGCCGCCGCAGCCCCGCCGTGACGACGCCGTGTCGGCGGCGCAGAAGCTCGCCGGCCGGGAGACCGCCCAGGTGCGGCTGGAGGCCCAGGAAGCGCTGGACGACCCGCTGGTGATGGCCGGGCGCCGACTGGCCGGCGAGGCCTTCGCGGGCCGGGTGGTCCGGGTGGAGATGGCGATGAGCGAGGGCAAGGTGCCCAAGCCGCGCCCGCTGGTGACGGTCCTCACACAGGACCGGCCGCATCTGGACGAGGACGCGAAGCTCTACCGCGCGCTGACGGACGGCCGTACGCAGCAGGCGCAGTTCGTGGAGTGGGCCGGGCCCGGTGCGGTGCTCCTGCGGGTGGTGAACGGCATGGGCCGCGGCAAGGTCCCCGAGCCCGGCACGGTGCCGGAGGAAGGGGACGAGGTGTGCTGGACGTTGTTCGAGCACGCGCCGCGTGGCGGCGCCGGGCTGCCGGAGCCTGAGGACACCCCGTGGACGCACGGCGGACCCCCGGGCACCGCGGCCGCGAGCGTGACCGCCGGCACGACCGCGGGCACGACCGCGGCCGCCGTCGCCGAGAGCCCTGACCCCGCGACCACGGAGGACTATCTGTGAGCCCGGTGAGCGACGCCGCCCGGGCGGCCGGCACCGCGACCGAGCGGATCCTGCACGACACCCTGCACGGGACGCACCGCGGCGTCGTGGTGGACTCGCCGCCCGGCGCGGGCAAGTCCACGCTGGTGGTGCGCGCCGCCCGTGAGCTGGTCGCGGCGGGCGAGACCCTGATGGTGGTCGCCCAGACGAACGCCCAGGTGGACGACCTGGTGGACCGGCTGGCCACCGCCGAACCCGGACTGCCGATCGGCCGGCTGCACGGCAGCGACTCGCCCCCGGACCCGGTGCTCGACCGCCACGAGGCCGTGCTCAAGTCGAGCAAGGCGGCCGACCTCGCCGGGGCCAAGGTGGTGATCGCGACCGCCGCGAAGTGGGCCTTCGTGAAGGACACCGAGCCCTGGCGGCACGCCATCGTCGACGAGGCCTACCAGATGCGCTCGGACGCGCTGCTGCAGGTGGCGGGGTTGTTCGAGCGGGCGCTGTTCGTCGGCGACCCGGGCCAGCTGGATCCGTTCAGCGTGGTCGGCGCCGAGCAGTGGGCGGGGCTGAGCTACGACCCGTCGGCGAGCGCGGTGGTCACCCTGCTGGCCCACAACCCGGGACTGCCGCAGCACAGGCTGCCGGTCTCCTGGCGGCTGCCGGCCTCCGCCGCGCCGCTGGTCTCCGACGCCTTCTACCCGTACACCCCGTTCCGCAGCGGCACCGACCACGGTGACCGGCGGCTCTCCTTCGGCGTGCCCGGTGACGGCTCGGGCCCGGACCGGGTGGTGGACGAGGCCGCGGCGTCCGGCTGGGGCCTGCTGGAGCTGCCCGCACGGCGCACCCCGCGGACCGACCCCGAGGCGGTCCGCGCGGTCGCACTGGTCGTACGGCGGCTGCTGGACCGCGGCGGCGTGGCGGTCTCCGAGCAGGGCACCGCCCCGGTGGGCCCGGACCGGATCGCCGTGGGCACCGCCCACCGCGACCAGGCGGCGGCGGTCCGCGCGGCGCTGGCCGACCTGGGCGTGACCGGGGTCACCGTGGACACCGCCAACCGGCTGCAGGGCCGCGAGTTCGACGTCACCGTGGTGCTCCACCCGCTGTCGGGGCGCCCCGACGCCACCGCCTTCCACCTGGAGACGGGCCGGCTGTGCGTGCTGGCCTCGCGCCACCGGCACGCGTGCATCGTGGTGTGCCGCGCCGGGGTCTCGGAGCTGCTGGACGAGCACCCCTCGACGGAGCCCGTCCAGCTCGGGGTGACCGTGAAGTTCCCGGACGGCTGGGAGGCCAACCACGCCGTGCTGGCCCACCTGTCCGAGCACCGCGTGGCCTGGCGGCCGTAACGCGCCGGCCGTCGCCCGGGGCACTCTTGCGCGGGGCGGGACAATGGAAGGCGCTGACGATCCTGGAGGTACGTTCATGTCCGAGCCGCAGTCGGCTCACAGCGCGGCGGGCAAGCAGCCCGCCCCGCGCCTGAAACCCGCCCAGCTGCTGTTCGAGCCCGCCGCCCTGGCCGAGGACGAGGAGCACTTCTTCGACCTGGAGTCCATCGAGGACCCCCGGGAGCTGCTGGCCCGTTCCACGGAGCTCACCCTCGCCTTCCGCGCGGCCGCGGACCGGGCGACGGAGTTCCAGGCCATAGCAGCGGCCCAGCTCGCCGACCCCAAGCGGTTCGACCGGCTGACCCCCGCCGCCATCGGTGCGCAGGCGGGCTGGTCGGAGGACTACGCCAAGCGGATGATCGAGTTCGGCGAGGGCCTGATGCGGGGCGGGGACGCAGCGCTGTCCTGACGACGCACCTGGCATATGCGTTCGGGGCAAGGTACCCGACACATGGCGGGCGTGTCCGGCCTTCGGGCGATGTCGCGTAGCGAAACGTTCACTCACGGTAGTTGTATGGGTCATGAGTGATTGGCAGTGGCACACATGGCCGGGGGGCGTGCCGGAGTCCGCCTCCCACCCATATCCGTACGCGCAGTACCCCACCCCCGACGGGGCCGACTGGCTGGCCTCCGCCAGCGCCTTCCCGCGCAGCGTGCGGGCGCTGTGGTCCGCACGGCCCACGGCGCCCAGCGTGCTGCCCTGCGGGACGGCCTTCGATGCGGTGAACCTGCCGGCCCTGTTCGGACGCCGGGTCCTGGAGCAGCTGTGGTCCTCGGGCCCCGGCTCGGGCCCGGCCGCCATGCTCCGCGGCAGGGTGCTGCTCCTCGCCGAGCCGGGCACCGCCGCACGCCTCCCCGGGCTGCTGACCTGGGAGGAGTGGGGGCTGACGGTGCCGCCGGTGCTCTGCCACGGCGAGGGGGACTCGGTGGCGCTGCCCCCGCCGTACGGCGACACCGGCCACGGGCGCTCCCGCTGGCTGGTCGCCCCCGACACGCGCCGCCCCTGGCTCCCCGGGGCCGACGTCCTGCTGTGGGCCTGCGTCCGGGCGGCCCGCGCGGAGGCCGGTTGATTATCGATTTTCACCCGCCCGCAAGCGGATGCTAATCTCTACGACGTCAGCGAGCGCCGCTAGCTCAACTGGCAGAGCAGCTGACTCTTAATCAGCGGGTTCGGGGTTCGAGTCCCTGGCGGCGCACTCACGGCACAGCCGTTGACCTGGGCGCTCTCCCATCGGGAGGGCGCCTTTCGTCATGTCGGGGCCATGGCCTAGGGGCCGTCCCACAGGGGGCGCGAGGTGGTGATCCGCACCGTCCAGCCCTCGTCGTCCGGGTCCCGGCCGAGGACGTCGACGGTGAGGCCGCGGCCGCGGTCGGTGAAGCGTGCGCCGGAGGAGAACGGCGCGTCGTTGAGCGCGTTGAAGGTGGCGCTGCTGTACTCGCAGGCGGTGGTGCGCGGATGGGCGTCCTCGACGGTGACGGGTCCGTGTCCCGAGTCGACGTCGGTGCGCACCTGGTAGATCAGCACCCCTTCGCGGCAGGCCTCGCTGTCGTTGCCGCGGGCGGCGCGCGCCTCGATGACGTACGCGCGGGTCCGGCCGAGGGGGATGACGGCCACCTTGCGGCCGCCGGGCACCTCGACCGGCGTGAGGTGCACCGAGCGGGCGCCCGGGTCCCGGACGCAGACGACCTGCCAGTCGTCGAGCCAGCCCAGGCGCCACTTGTGCCAGGCGAAGAGGTCGCCCTGCAGCCCCCAGTCCAGGGACATGCCGTCCCACTGGCCCGCGAGGGTGTCGGTGTGCCCGAAGTCCTCGACGGAGTACAGGTCGGGCAGCCCGAAGGCATGGCCGTTCTCGTGGCTGAGCACCCGCGCGCCGGACTGGTCGTGGCCGTAGACCAGGGAGACCCGGTCCAGGCTCGTGCCGTCGTCGGTGGTGGCGGCCGAGGCGCCGGTCCAGGTCACCGAGAGGACGGCCTGTTCGGCGGGCGGCCCGGCGTTGGGCGTGACGAGGACGTTGACCAGGTCGTACCCGGAGAAGTCGATCTTCCGGTCGGCGACGCGCAGCAGGTCCCGCATCATGGCCGTGTGCGTGCGCCAGCCGTAGCCGCGCCCTATCCCGTACGACGTGAAGGGCTTCGGCATGCGGATGTAGCGCAGCACCGGCGTGGAGACGTAGCGCAGCTTCCCGTACGAGGCGCGGTAGAACCAGTGCCGCACGGCGGGGAAGAACTCGCGGTAGCGCTCGGCGGCGCTGTACGGGGCGGGCTTGTCCGGGAAGTCGACGAGCAGGGTGAGCGCCCGCACCTCGCCGGTGGCGCGGGCGAACTCGCTCCCGTCCGCGCCCCCGAAGCCCTCGGACATCGTGACGCCCGGCGCGGCGCGCAGCGCGCAGGGACGGTCGGCCGGCGGGGCCGCTGCGGGTGCGCCCTCGGTGGCGGCGGTGCTGCCGGCCGCGAAGAGGAGCACCGATGCCAGGACCGCGAGCGCCCGGGGTCCTCGCATCGGCTCAGCCCTGGGTGACCTGGACGGTCCAGGACCCGTCGGAGTGGCGGTCCGCCACGTGGACGTGCGCCGAGCGGCCGAGGGCGTACGTCTCCCCGCTGCGCAGCGGCGCGTCGGCGAGCGGCGGGTACACCGAGGACTCCCAGCAGTCGCCGCTGCCCGGGTGGCCGTCGATGACGTCCACGGGGCCGTCGCCTGACGACACGTCGGCCCGGACGCGGTACATCAGGACGCCCTGGCCGCAGCTGAGGCGGTCGTTGCCGAGGGCGGCGCGGGCCTCGATGGCGACGGCTCCGTCCAGGCCCGCGGGCAGCACCAGCAGCTTGGTGCCGCCGCGCTGCTCGACGGGGCTCAGGCGGAAGGTGTGGGTGCCGCCCTCGGTGACGCAGCGGACCTGCGAGCGCCCGAGCCAGCCCAGCTTCCACTTGTGCCAGGCGAAGAAGTCCGGGGCCAGCCCGAACTGACTGCCCATGAGGTCCCAGTCGCCGACGTGGGTGTCCCAGTCGGCGTTGCTGCCCTGGGGCGGCCGGTAGTAGAGGTCGGGCAGGTCGAAGGCGTGCCCGGTCTCGTGGGCGAGCACGTTGACGTCCGGCGGGTGGCCCTCGAAGACGGTGACGAAGCGGTGCAGGTCCGCACCGTCGACACGGACCGGTCTGCCCAGGTTGACCACCTTGGTGGCGTCCGGGTCGACGCCGGGCGCGTCGGGGTCGGCCACCAGGTAGACGACCCCGTACCGGGAGAAGTCCACCTCCCGGTCGGCCGCCACCACGGCGTCCCGCAGGTAGCGGGCGCGCAGGGCGGGGCTCCAGTCCCGGCCGATGCCGTACGCCGTGGACGCCGCGGGCATGCGCAGCCAGTGCGGCAGGATGCGCGGCCGCAGCCGGAAGGTGCCGTACGAGGCCCGGGCGAAGAAGTCGGCGGTGGCCGGGAAGTGATCGGCCGCCAGTTCGCCGGGGCTGATGGTGGGGGCGGCGTCGGGGAACGCCAGGAACACCATCAGCGCGTCAACGTCGCCACGGGCCCGCGGGTAGGCGGTGTTCCAGGCGCTGACGCCCTCGGAGTGGTGTGCCCGGGTCCGCGGCAGGGCGCACAGCGAGGAGTCGGAGCCCCCGGCCGCGGGGCCGGTGACCAGCGTCCACGCGACGACGGCCGCGAAGACGCTGACGGCGGCGACGGCCGCCCGGAGCCCGTCGGGGGCATGCCCGCGGACGCGCCGGCGGAAGCGCCGATGCGCACGTTTGGGTAGCCCTGACAGCGGCACGTGGACCTCCCGTACGGGGTCGGGACACCCACATCACGCTGCTACGGTTTGCTATGTTTTGCCCTGTTGTGCTGCGCCGCCCGGGTTACCGTCCGATCACTACAGTGCGTAATGAGTGACGAAAAGCGATCAATGGAATTCAGCGGCCAATCACAAATGATCAAGATCGCATCCCACGTGCCGAGAATCACCACGACGGCGGTGGCCGCGGCAATTCCCCAACGTCTATGATCGGCACATTTCCAGCATGAACGCCGCCTCTTGGCGGTCATTCGATTCCTCCACGACCATGTGTGCGAGACGACACCTATGCGGGAGCAAGCGGTGGGCGGACCCTCGGGAAGCCCGGACCTCGAGCCCGAGGCGGCGGCCACGACGGTCACTCAACGTCACGCTTCGGCCCCGGAACGGTCAGCCCCGGAACGTCCGGCCTCGGAGGTGCGCGACTACCGCGCCGCCTTCAACGTCGCCCGGCTGCCGATGGCCCTGGTCGGTCCCGACGGCCGGGTGCGCGAGGCCAATCCGGCGCTCGGCGCGCTGCTCGGCGCGGACCCGGTGCTGCTCACCGCCCGCACCGCGGCGGAGCTGGTCGGCCTCACCGGCGCCGGCGGCGAGGTCCCCCCGCTCGGGGAGAGCCCGGAGTACGCCGAGTACGAGGACGTGCTGACCGGCCGGCGCGGGGAGTTGCGCCGCACCAGACCCGTCCGCGGACCGGACGGGAGCACGGTCTGGGCCGAGGTCGTCGTGGTGCCCGTGCCCGGCGGCGTCCTGCTGTCCGTCGAGGACCTGGGCGAGACCCGTGAACTGCGCGAGCAGCTAAGGCACTTGCGGATGCACGACCCGGTCACCCGGCTCCCCAACCGGCAGTTGTTCTTCGAGCGCCTCGCCACCGCGCTGGAGGGCGCCGACAGCCGCACCGGCCGGATCGGCCTGTGCTACCTCGACCTCGACGGCTTCAAGGCCATCAACGACACCCTCGGCCACCGGGTCGGCGACCGGCTGCTCAAGGCCGTCGCCGGACGGCTGTCGGACTGCGCGGGCCGGCTCGGGCGCAGCGGGACGCTCGTCGCCCGGCTGGGCGGCGACGAGTTCGCCGTCCTCGTCGAGGACTCCACCGGCACCGGGCAGGCCACCGGGCTCGCCGAATCCGTACTGACCGCGCTGCAGCTGCCGTTCGACCTCGCCGGGCAGCGGCTGGCGGTCTCGGCGAGCATCGGCGTCGTCGAGCGCGAGGCCGCCGGGGCCACCGCCACCGGCATCATGCAGGCCGCCGACACCACGCTGTACTGGGCCAAGGCCGACGGCAAGGCCCGCTGGACGCTCTTCGACCCCGAGCGCAACGCCCACCGGATGACCAAGCAGGCGCTGTCCAGCACCCTGCGGCAGGCCGTGGAGCGCGGGGAGTTCACGCTGGAGTACCAGCCCCTGGTGGAGCTCGGCAGCGGCAGCCTGCGCGGGGTGGAGGCCCTGGTGCGCTGGCAGCACCCGCACTTCGGGCTGCTCGGGCCGAACCGGTTCATCCCGCTGGCGGAGGAGAACGGCTCCATCGTCCAGCTCGGCCGCTGGGTGCTCGCCGAATCGTGCCGCCAGGCGCGGCAGTGGCAGAAGGACTGGCCCGACGACCCGATCTTCGTCAGCGTCAACGTCGCCGTGCGCCAGGTCTGGGACTCCGACCTGGTCGCCGACGTCGCGGAGATCCTGGACGACACCGGGCTGCCGGCCGGGCTGCTGCAACTGGAGCTCACCGAGTCGGCGGTGATGGGCTCGGCCGGACGGCCCCTGCAGGCGCTGCACGCCCTGCAGGAGATGGGCGTGCGCATCGCCATCGACGACTTCGGCACCGGCTACTCCAACCTCGCCTACCTCAGCCGGCTGCCGGTCTCCGCGCTCAAGCTCGACGGCAGCTTCGTGCACGGCTTCCGCGACGGCCTGCACCCCAACCCGGCCGACGAGACGATCGTCGAGGCGCTGGTGCAGCTCGCCCACCGGCTCGGCCTGACGGTCACCGCCGAGTGCGTGGAGAACGCCGAGCAGGCGGAGCGGCTGCGCCGGATCGGCTGCGACACCGGGCAGGGCTGGCTGTACTCGCGGCCCGTGCCGCCCGAGGGGATCGCCGCGCTGCGCGGCTACGGCCCGGCCCCCGGTTCCGGCCCCGGGGAATAGCCGCAGCCGGTCTCCGGTTGCTCGTTGCCGTAGACGAGGAACCGGCCGCAGGAGGCGACGCAGGAACGTGGACACGAACGACCCGGTACGAGGCACCACCCTCGGCAGCGCACCCGTCCCGCTCTCCGTCCTCGACCTGGCGGGCGTCGGCAGCGGACTGACCGCGGGGGACGCCCTCGCCGCCGGTGTCACGCTGGCCCGGCTCGCCGAGGCCCGCGGCTACCACCGCTACTGGGTCGCCGAGCACCACTCGATGCCCGGGGTCGCGTCCTCCTCCCCCGCCGTGATCCTCGCCCACCTCGCCGCCCACACCGAGCGCATACGCCTCGGCTCCGGCGGCGTCATGCTGCCCAACCACGCGCCGCTGGTCATCGCCGAGCAGTTCGGCACCCTGGAGGCCCTGGCGCCGGGCCGGATCGACCTCGGCCTCGGCCGCGCCCCGGGCACGGACGGCGCCACCGCCGCCGCGCTGCGCCGCACCGACCGGCTGAACGAGGGCGCCGACGAGTTCCCGCAGCAGCTGTCCGAACTCATCCGCTTCCTGGACGACGACTTCCCCGACGGCCACCCCTACGCCCGGATCCACGCCATCCCCGGTCCCGTGCAGGGCACCGTTCCGGGCGGCGTGCAGTCCGCCGCGCGGCCGTCGATCTGGCTGCTCGGCTCCAGCACCTTCAGCGCCCGGATGGCCGCGGTCCTCGGGCTGCCCTTCGCCTTCGCGCACCACTTCTCCGCGGCGAACACCGAACCGGCGCTGGAGATGTACCGCAGGTCCTTCCGGCCCTCGGAGGTGCTGGACGAGCCGTACGCGCTGATCGGCGTCGCGGCGCTGGCGGCGGACGAGGAGAAGGACGCCCGCCGGCAGGTGCTCAGCGGCGCCCTGGCCATGCTGCGGCTGCGCATGGGACGCCCCGGCCTGGTGCCCACCCCCGAGGAGGCGGAGGCGTACGAGTTCAGCCCGGCCGAGCGGGACTTCGTGGACGCCTGGCTCGGCAACGTGGTGCACGGCACGGCGGACGCGGTCCGGGACGGCCTGGACGCGCTGGTGCGGCGCACGGGTGCGCAGGAGCTGATGATCACGGCCAACGCCCACACCCCCGCCGCGCGGCTGCGCTCCTACGAGCTCATCGCCGACGCGTACGGCCTGCCCGGCGGCGCCTGACCCCGCGGGGTCCGGGCCCTAGGCCGTGTCGTCAAATGCCCGCCTGCCCAGCGACGCCTGGTACGGCACTCCCCCAGCCTTCGGCCGGGGGTGCCCCCACGCTACGTTGTCGAATCGTCCGAGTAGCCCACTACGAGGACAACTCTCCGCCTTGCGATGCACCGCACCAGACGCCGCTGGGCCCGCCCTTCGGGCGGCCGGCGATCATTTGACGACACGGCCTAGACGTCCACCGCCACGTACTTCGTCTCCAGGTACTCGTCGATCCCCACGGCGCCCCCCTCGCGGCCGGTCCCGGACTGCTTGACGCCGCCGAAGGGCGCCGCGGGGGTGGAGACGACGCCCTTGTTCAGGCCGAGCATGCCCGTCTCCAGTTCCTCGGCGTAGCGGATGCCGCGCCGCAGGCTCTCCGTGAAGACGTAGCCGACCAGGCCGTACACGGTGTCGTTGGCCAGCCGGATCGCCTCGTCGTCGTCCTCGAAGGTGACGACCGGCGCGACCGGCCCGAAGATCTCCTCCCGGAGCATCGCCGCGTCCGGCGGCACGTCGGCCAGCACGGTGGGCGGGTAGAAGTACCCGGGGCGGTTCGAGAGCGGGGCGCCGCCGGTGACCGCGCGGGCCCCGGCCGAGACGGCGTCCTGCACGAGGCGGTCCACCTTGTCCAGGCCCGCGCCGTCGATGAGCGGGCCGACCTGGGTGCCGGGCTCGGTGCCGCGGCCGACGACCATGGAGCCCAGCTTCTCGGCGAGGCGCCCGGTGAAGGCCTCGGCCATGTCGCGGTGGACGTAGATCCGGTTGGCCGCCGTACAGGCCTCCCCGATGTTGCGCATCTTGGCGATGGCCGCGCCCTCCACGGCCTTCTCCAGGTCCGCGTCCCGGCAGACGATGAGGGGGGCGTTGCCGCCCAGCTCCATGGAGGTGCGCAGCACCTGTCGCGCGCTGAGCTCGATGAGCTTCTGCCCGACGCCCGTGGAACCGGTGAACGAGAGCTTGCGCAGCCGCGGGTCCTCCGTCAGGGGGCCGCTGATCTCCGCGGGGTGCGAGGTGGTGAGGACGTTGAGCACGCCGTCCGGCAACCCGGCCTGGCCGAGGATCTCGGCGAGGGCGAGCATGGACAGCGGCGTCTGGTGGGCCGGCTTGACGATCATGGTGCAGCCGGCGGCGACGGCGGGGCCGATCTTGCGGGTGCCCATGGCCATGGGGAAGTTCCACGGGGTGATCAGCAGCGCCGGGCCCACGGGCTGGCGCATCACCCAGATCCGGCCGTTGCCGTCGGGCGCGGTGCGCCAGCCGCCCTCGATGCGCACCGCCTCCTCGGAGAACCAGCGGAAGAACTCGGCGGCGTAGAGGATCTCGCTGCGGGACTCGGCGACCGGCTTGCCCATCTCCAGGGTCATCAGGAGGGCGAGTTCCTGCTGCCGCTCCACGATGAGCTCGAAGGCCCGGCGCAGGATCTCCCCGCGCTCACGCGGCGCCGTGGCCGCCCATCCCTCCTGCGCGGCGGCCGCGGCGTCCATCGCGGCCTTGGCGTCCTCGGCCCCGGCGTCCGGCACGGCGCACAGCGGTCGCGCGGTGGACGGGTCCTCCACCTCGTACTCGCGCCCGTCGCTCGCAGGCCGCCAGCGGCCGCCGACGAGCAGTGCCTTCGGCACCCGCTCCACGACCAGTTGCTCGCGCTTGCCGTTCCCTTCGGTGCTGTCGCTCATGGCAGCTCCCTGCCTCCCGCGGACGTTCCGTACATCGGGTACCCCACCAGATTCGCATGAATGCCCCCTGTGCGCCGGGGTAGGCGCGGCCCTCGTGCGGTCACCGCACCGCACGGAAGCGAACTACCGGAGGTCTGGTCCATGTCCGAGCGCAGTCCCCTGTCCCGCAGGGGTTTCCTCTCCCGTACCGCAGGCGTCGGCGGTCTCGTGGCGGTCCCCGGGCTGCTGGCGGCGTGCAGCCGTACGCAGGCCGGCACCGGCGCGCCCACCGGCGACGGGGACCTGCTGGCCAAGCTGAGGAAGCAGGGGTACGTGCGGGTCGGCTTCGCGGGCGAGGCGCCGTACGGGTACCGGGACGGCGACGAGCTGTCCGGCGAGGCGCCCACCCTCCACCGGGAGATCTTCACGGCGCTCGGGGTGCCGGAACTGCGGCCCACGCTCACCGACTTCGGCGCGCTCATACCGGGCCTGACGGCCGACCGCTTCGACGTGGTCAGCGCCGGGATGGCGATCACGCCCGACCGCTGCCAGAAGGTGATCTTCTCGGAGCCGGAGTTCGTCTCGCCGACCGCCCTGATGGTCCGCGCGGGCAACCCCAAGGGGCTGAGCGACCTGGTGTCCTGCGCCCGCCAGAAGGTCACCGTCGGCGTGCTGAGCGCGGCGGTCGAGGCGGACTACGCGGATGCCGCCGGGGTGCCGCTGACCTCGGTGAAGTCCCTGGCCAAGCAGCAGGACGGGGTGGACGCACTGCTCGCCGGCCGGATCGACGCCTTCGCGCTGACCGGGATCTCGCTGCGCTGGCTGGCCCGCACCAACAAGGGCGCCGCGGTGGAGGTGCTCGACCCCTTCCTGCCGGTGGTCGGCGGCCGCAAGCAGTACAGCCCGGGCGGCGCGGTGTTCCGGCGGGACGCGACGAACCTGCGCGACGCGTTCAACAAGGAACTCAAGAAGATCACCGCCGACCCCGGCCGCTACACGTCCCTCATCGGGAAGTACGGCTTCACCAAGGCGGAGGTCCCGCCGGCGACGCTGCGCACGGCGCAGCTGTGCGCGGCGTGAGGCGGCGCCTTGTCCTCGTACCCCTTCCCCGCCGGTGACCTCGCCGGTGAATCCATGTCCGGCTTCACGCAGTTCACGCACTCGCTGCCCAGTGTGGGCGCGGGTCTGTGGGTCACCGTGCAGGCCACCGTCCTCGGCGCGGCGCTCGCGCTGCTGATCGCCTTCGTCCTCGGCTTCATGGCGCGCTCGCGGCGGATGCCCGTGCGCGGGACCTCCCGGGTGGTCGTGGAGTTCTTCCGCGGCACCTCGCTGTACGTCCAGCTGTTCTGGCTGTTCTTCGCGCTGCCGATCCTCGGCTTCAAGCTCGTGCCGCTCGCCTGCGCCGTGGTCGCCTTCGGGCTCAACTACGGGGCGTACGGCTCGGAGGTCGTCCGGGGCGCCCTGGACGCCGTGCCCCGCGGGCAGCGGGAGGCGGCCGTCGCGCTGAGCATGACGCCGTGGCAGCGGATGCGCCTGGTCGTCCTGCCGCAGGCCTGGCCGCAGATGATCCCGCCGTTCAACAACCTGCTGATCCAGTTGCTGAAGTGCACCCCGCTGATGTCGCTGATCACCATTTCGGACGTCACCTTCCAGATGGACCAGCTCCGTTCGACGACGGGCGACACCGCGACGGCGTACCTGCTGCTCCTGGTGATCTACTTCGTCCTCGCGTACGCGCTGACACTGGCCATGAACGGCCTGGAGGCCGTGGCCAAGGCGCGGCTCGGACAGCCGGCGTGAGGTCGGGTCTGATGTGGGACTGGGAGACGGCCCGCGAGGGCCTGCCGCTGATCCTGCACGGCTTCGGGATCACCCTGCTGGCCACGGTGCTCGGCTCGCTGCTCGCCGTCACGCTGGGTCTGGGCATCGCGGTGCTGCGGCGCACCCCCAGCCGCTGGGTGACGCTGCCGCTGCGGGCGGTCGTGGAGTTCGTGCGCTCCACTCCGGTGATGATCCAGCTCTTCGCGGTGTGGGTGCTGGTCCCGGGACTGGACCCGCTGGTGATCGGCATCACCGTGCTGGGCGTGCACTACGCGACGTACACCTCGGAGGTGTACCGGGCGGGCATCGAGGCGGTGCCGAGGGGGCAGTGGGAGGCGGCGGTCGCGCTGTCGCTGCCGCGGGCGCGCACCTGGTCCGCCGTGGTGCTGCCGCAGGCGGTGCGGAAGATCGTGCCGGCCCTCGGCAACTACGTGATCTCGATGTTCAAGGAGACACCGTTCCTGTCGGTCATCACCGTCGACGAGATGGTGCACGAGGCGAATCGTTTCGGCAGTGACCACTTCGCCTACCTGGAGGCGTTCACCATCGCCGCCGTGATCTTCCTGGTCGCGAGCTGCCCCACCTCGGTCCTCATGCGGAAGCTGGAGAAGCGCCTTGCTCACTGACGAGTCCCCCACCCCCGCCAAGTCCGGCCCGGCGGCGCCCGCCGTCCGCTTCGACCAGGTGGTCAAGCGGTACGGGGACAACACCGTGCTGGACCACCTCGACCTGGAGGTCCGGCGCGGTGAGCGCGTCACCCTGATCGGCCCGAGCGGTTCGGGCAAGACGACCATCCTGCGGCTGCTGATGACCCTGGAGCGGCCCACCGAGGGCGTCATCCACGTGGACGGCGAGCCCTTCTCGCACATGCCGGGCCGCGGCGGCCGGCTCGTGCCGGCCGACGAGAGGCACCTGCGCGGCACGCGCCGCCGGATCGGCATGGTGTTCCAGCACTTCAACCTCTTCCCGAACATGAAGGTGCTGGACAACGTCACCGAGGCCCCGGTGCACGTCCTCGGCCTGGACCGGGACGAGGCCGCCGAGCGCGCCCGCGGGCTGCTGGAGCTGGTGGGCCTGGCCGACAAGCAGGACGCCCACCCCACCCGGCTCTCCGGCGGCCAGCAGCAGCGGGTGGCCATCGCCCGCGCGCTGGCGATGCGGCCCGACATCCTGCTGCTGGACGAGGTGACCTCGGCGCTCGACCCCGAACTGGTGGCCGGGGTGCTGGACGTGCTCAGGGACGTCGCCCGCAGCACGGACATCACCTTGCTCTGCGTCACCCACGAGATGGGGTTCGCCCGGGACGTCTCGGACCGCGTACTGATGTTTGACGGCGGACGGGTCGTCGAGTCGGGTCCGCCGGAGCGCATTTTCGGCTCCCCGGAGCACCACAGGACCCGGGAATTCCTCGGTGCGGTGCTCTGAGGAAAAGTGGGCCGTGCCGTTGGCATATGCCAGAGTGGCCCGTTCCTGCGTATACGCCTGCGGCCGCCCACATAAAGCTTCAACGGGCTCTACTGCAAACCGCATTGAGGCTATCGTGGAATCCGGCCCAGCTGCCGGGCTCGCTGTCGTGCCCGGCAGCCGTGACCACTAGCTACAGCAAGGACGCAAACGGTCACACCTGTAGGGGGACACCGTGGCGCTTGAGCACCGACAGGTCGCGCCGGTCTACGCGGTCCAGCACGCACTGCGCGTGCTGGAGACCGTGGACAAGCACAGGAACGGCGTCACCGCCGAGCAGCTCGCCCGTGAGATCGGAGTACCCATCGGCTATCTCGGCCAACTCCTCGCCATGCTCAACCGCGAGCGCTACCTCAACGCGCTGCCCGGCGGCGGCTACGCCGTCGGCGAGTCGCTGGTCCTGCTCGGCAGCGCCAGCCGCGACCTGGCGCTCGGCGAGAAGATCAAGAAGATCCTGGCGGCGCTGCGCGACGAGGTCGGCGCCGCCGTCTACTTCAGCCGTTACGACGACGGCGAGGTCAAGATCGTCGACTTCGCGGACGGCCCGGAAGCACCCAAGGTCAACGAGTGGGTGGACTTCCGCTTCGCCGCCCACGCCAGCGCGGTCGGCAAGTGCCTGCTCACCCAGCTCGACCACAACGGGCGCCGCGACCACCTGTCCCGGCACAAGACGGTACGGCTCACCTCCAAGACCACGATCAGCGAGAAGGTGCTGCTGACCAAGCTGGAGAGCCAGCCGGCCAGCGCTCCCACCCTGGACCTGCAGGAGTACGCGATCGGCACGGTCTGCGCCGCCATCCCGATCACCGTCGGCAGGACGGTCGGCTGCCTCGCCCTCTCCCTCCCCGTCACCCAGGCCCACCGCCTCAAGGGCGCGGCCGACACCCTCAACGAACGCGCGGCGCCGGTGCTGCTGTCACTGGCCCTCTGAGGCCCGGGGCCGTCCGGCGCACGAGGCATGACGCCCACCGGAACACGACGAAGGGCGCCCCTCCCGAAGGAGGGGCGCCCTCTCGCTGTGCGCCGCCAGGGACTCGAACCCCGAACCCGCTGATTAAGAGTCAGCTGCTCTGCCAGTTGAGCTAGCGGCGCGTGCAGGACAATCATACGGGGTCGGAGGGGGTGCTCATGACCGCTCCCTCCGACCCCGTACCGGACCGGATCAGCTCAGGCCGAACGCCCGGACGACCTCCTGCTCCACCGTGCCGCCCCGGCCGTCGGAGGCCGTGGCCCGCAGGGACACGAACCCGCCCGGGGTACGGGGAGTTCGCAGCTCGGCCGACCAGTGGCCGGTGCCGCCGGCGGCACGCCGCAGGGGCACGGGCCGCCAGGTCCTCCCGTCGTCGTACGACACGGACAGCGTCGCGGACGTGGCCCGCGTCACGTCGTCGAGCCACTCCTGGGTGGCGGCGGACAGGCCGAGCGGCACCTTGGCGCCGGCCCGCACGTCGCCGGCGAGGTCCGTGGTGACGTCGTAGTCCAGCTGGAGCAGCTCGATGTCCTGCTCCCAGACGCCGTCCGGGACCGCGCCGGAGCGGAAGCCCCACTCCGTACGGCTGCGCACCGAGGTGCGCCAGCGGCCGGCGTCGCGCGAGGCGTCCAGGACGAGGCGGTACGGCAGGGTCTGCGCGGGGACCGGGTCGAAGAGGTACAGCGCCCGGCCGGCGGACTTCCGCAGCAGCGTGTCGCCCTGGTACAGCGCGATGGTGCCGGTGTCGTACTCGTCGTCCGGCATGGATCCGGAGTGGCCGGCGCCCGAGTCCGTCCACGGCGTGATGTTGAACTGCAGGCCACCGGCGGCGTCACGGCTGGGGCCCCAGAAGCCCTGGCCGAGGCGCGGGCGCTGGACGGGGGCGAACCACTCGGTGCGGTAGTGACGGCCGGCCGTCACGCGGTCGTTGCCGCTGCGCATCTCCTGCAGGGTCTCGTCCTGCGGGCCGAGGACGGAGTGGTCCTCGTACCAGAAGGCCGCGCCGCGCAGCGGGGTCAGCCACTCGGTGCGCAGCGAGGGGTAGCTCTCGCGCTCGCCGAAGCCGAAGCCGGGGCCGTAGGAGGGGATGTTGTAGCGGAAGCCACCGCCCGGGGCCTTCGTCCGGCCGTAGTAACTGATCGTTTCAGAATGAGATCGGCGTGTCGGCTGGCAGTCAATGATCTTCATCGGCAGGGTCTGCGGAGTGTCCGATGATCTTGTCCCTGATGAC